>CAYZBM010000001.1:0-74744 GCA_964476705.1 uncultured Rickettsiales bacterium
AGGTAGAATTGAGGTACAGTAATGCTAGATGACACAGTTTAATGAACAGTCTCCGCTCAGAAGTCACTATTAAACTCCTCATTCTTTTTATGCCGAGCTCTTTTTGGCAAACGATTTGCCTCAAGCGCTTTTCCTACTACATCTTTATCCGAATTAGCAATTTCCTTAAAATCATCTAATAATCCATAAACATATAACGTATTTAATAAAACTCCAAGTGTAACACCGGGATGGCCATTTTCTAAACGCTGTTGAGTGCCTCGTGTGGTACAAGTACGTTTTGCAATCATTGCTTGGGACTCATTACGTCTAAGCCGAGCTTTTTTCAAACGTTTACCTAGCATTTTTAATGCTTCTATAGATCTTGGCGTCATTGCCGCATATGCCGGACTTTTCATTTTAAGCTCTTTTATATTTGTTTTATAATTTTCCTACTAAATAGTACCATATTTAAAGCATAAAGTCAATAAATGCCTTATATATAAGGCAAATACAGCATATTATTAACCTTAAAAACTTAAAGTTGTAAATTAGGGTAATAACCACTACTATAGTTTCTTATTCCCACTTTTATTGCAAAAATCGCTTCTTAAATGATGATTTATTGCAAAATGGCCTAGATTAGGAGAATTAAATGACGAAAAATATAGTAGATTAAGAAAGAATTGACAGTAAAATACATATATAATAAATTTAGCAGATCAGCGATCTACTATCTATAATGCTACATATCCCGAAAAAACATATACTTACAATACTATTTTATGTTTTACTGAAGGCTCCATAAATACATTCATTTCAATTAAGAAATACTATATCATTGATTAAAAATAAAAATTTACCCCACTTTTTGTGGAAGACCCGCGTAGGGTGGCGCACCCGTAGAGATTCGAACTCCAAACCTTCTGATCCGTAGTCAGATGCTCTATCCAGTTGAGCTACGGGTGCACTAACGCGCCCCCCTAATCTTATAGGAAAGCCTGCTCATTAATAATGCTTAATATTAAAAACACAAGATATTTTTTAATATATATATTTGAACATAAAGGATTTTGCACAAAAAAATCTAAACAAACTAAACTGCCTCAACCGAAATCACTTCTGGCACATAATATTTAAGTAAATTTTCCACACCATTTTTTAATGTCGCGGTAGAACTAGGGCAACCAGAACAAGCTCCATGCAACTCAAGCTTAACTATTCCATCTTTAAAACTATGAAATATTATATCACCACCATCTTGAGCAACTGCTGGTCGCACTTTTTGTTCTAATATCTCTTTTATTTGATAAATCAAGGCATTACCTTCATTATCACTTAAATCAGATGAAGTATTTGTTATCCCCTCATTAGCTAAGATTTCTTGTTTAGTAAGAGGAATTCCTTTGGTAAAATAATCCATTATTACCGATAATATATCAGCCCTTATAATATCCCAGGCAATTCCGTCGGCTCTGGTTACCGAGATAAAATCAAAACCTAAAAATACCGCCTTCACTCCAACTATTGAAAATAAATCAGCAGCAAATTGCGACTTATCCACAGTTTCATCCACATTATTAAACTGCATAGTCCCTGAGCTTAAAACCTTAGTCCCGGTAATAAATTTTAAGGTTGCAGGATTAGGAGTCGTTTCAACTTGAATAAACATAAAAATATCTCATATTGCATATATACCACTAAAATAGTACTAATTTAGTAGTATATATAATAATTTTTATATTTAAGCAAGCAAATCCATCTGTTGCTGGGTAAGATTACCTGGAATAATTAGGACTGGCACCATTATTTTTACGCCCAATTGCGCGACTATTGGCTGTAGGGTTTTGCTTCTGGCTGAACTTTCCGCTGCCGAACCTAAAATTAGCATGTCAATATCATGATGTTCTTCAACAATTTTGATTATTTCCTCACCAATAAAACCTTCTTTATGCATACAGATAAATTCAACGTCTATTTCTTTAGTTAATTCCTCTAATAGTTTCTCAGCTTCTTTGGTTTGCTCTTCTTGCATTTTATTGGCAATAGCTCCAAAACTTTGATAATTAACCGGCTCGGTAATATGCAAAGCTATTATTTTACCATTTTTTCTTCCAGCTAGTTTATTGGCAAAATCTAGAGCAATCTTTGAATAATCAGTATCGCTGACACAAACTAAATATGTCGCCTTTTTAACATTTTGTTTTAAATTTTGTCTTAAATGTTCTTCCATAAATTATCCTAAAATAATTATTTAATTAACAAAAAATTTATAATCTATACGAAGGGCCGTTCCCTAGTATAGATTATTCATATTCAAAATGAAAAAATATCGTAAGATATTTTTTCACATGGCTATCATATACGTCTGAATAGGGTACCGGCCGCCCAACCTGCAAGTAGAGCACATGACACCGCAATAATACCATATAATGTTGGCCAATTATGCGCTAAATCAAAAACAAAAGCATCAAAACCTTTTTTACCAACTAACATTGGAATAGATTGTACTGCAAATAATTTACCTTCTTCAAATAAATATACTTCGATTGTATAAGTACCCCTTGGAATATTGCTTGGAAAATCAATAGTCGTTCTAAATAAAGAGTCCCCGATAAAATCAATTTTATTAACATTACTACTATATAAATTTTGTTCTTTTTTTCGCTCAATTAATGCTTTTAAAAAATCAATTTTCTTTACAGGAACATCAGCTAAACTTGGATAAGCCCAAATAATATTATCATTTTCTATCCCAAGCTCGTCAAGTAGCGAATCATTGCCTAATTTTACTAGATCTTTACTTGAGGCTACTGCAAAAAAAGCATTAGTTTTATCAAATTTAACCTGCTTTTTATTTACCCAAATTCCCGCGATACGTGTTTTTTTTCTTACTAAATAATTAGTATCTGGACCTCTAACTACAACAACCACATCACCAGCTTCACGCCTAGCACCAAATAACAACATTTTCATGCCACTAAAATTAGAATCTATATCAATATGTCTTAAAGTTAGATCTTGGGTTTTGCTTAATTTAGCAAAAGCGATATCTGCAGCAACTGGCGCCCCCCAGACATCTAGACCATAGGTCATAAATAAAAGAAATAAAAAAAAGAGCTTAAATTTATTCATAAGCAATAATCGAATATAAATTATGAGGCTCAATAAACAAACTTATTGCTAATCTAATAACTACAGCTAGCACTAATACAGCTAATGCTGCCCTTAATTTTTCTGGCGAAATTTTACTACCTATTTTTGTTCCAATTTGCGCGCCAAATACTGAACCTACAATCATAATCATTGATAATACTATATCTACAGTATGGGTTGTAATTGACTGTAAAATAGTTACATTAATTGTTATAAAGACAATTTGTAGTAAAGAGGTACCAATAACCATCGAAGTTGGCATTCCAATAATATAAATCATCGCCGGGATCATTACAAAACCACCGCCAATGCCTAAAACCGAAACTAAAATTCCAGAAAAAATTCCAACTAATATAGGTAAAAATATACTCACCCGAATATTAGATTTAGGAAAATAGACTGGAAAATATACCGGTAATTTTCTTAAACATTTTATTTTAATATTAGTTGCAGTTTCCTCACCTTTTTTTAATGACCTAATAGTTTTAAAACTTTCAATCCCCATTAAAGTGCCAATTAGCCCTAAAAATATTACATAGCCCAAAGAAATTACTAAATCTATTTGCCCTACATCTTTTAAGAATTTAAATAAAGCTACGCCTAATGATGAACCAATAAAACCGCCAATGGTAATTATTATTCCCATCTTAATATCAACATTAGCCCTTCTTAAATGAGCTAAAAATCCAGAAAAAGATGCCGCTATAATTTGATTAGCAGAACTCGATACTGTAACTGCTGGAGGAATTCCTAGAAAAATCAATAAAGGTGTAGTTAAAAAACCACCACCTACTCCAAACATCCCTGATAATATCCCCGTTAACATCCCGAGGAATAATAACAAAAAGACATTTATCTGCATCTCCGCAATAGGTAGGTAAATTGACATGAGCACCATTATTTAAATTACATACCATGATTCTAGCATAGAATTAATAATAAATGGTAAATATAGTAGATCAAGCAATGATTTTTGTGAACTACAGAAAAATTACACCTTCGGTGTCAACACCATTACAATCTGCTTACCTTCAAAACGTGGAGTTAATTCAGTTTTTGCAAATTCTGCAGAATCTACAACTACTCTATCCATAACCGCCATACCCACTTCTTTGTGAGTAATTTCACGACCTTTAAACCTTAGGGAAATTTTTACTTTATCTCCAGCTTCGATAAATTTTTTGATACTACGCATCTTAACTTCATAGTCATGTTTTTCGATAGTCGGACGTAATTTTATCTCTTTAACTTGTACTACTTTTTGTTTCTTTTTATTTTGGCTAAGTTTACGTCTTTGTTCGAATTTATATTTACCAAAATCCAAAATTTTACATACTGGAGGCTCTGCTCCTGGTGAAATTTCTACTAAATCTAGACCAAATCCACGAGCCTTTTCTAAAGCTTCAACAATAGAAACTACTCCTAACATATTACCATCGGGATCAATTAACCTAACTTTATTAACAGTTATTGATTTATTTGTACGTGGCAGCTTATCGCTACTTGAACCTTTGTAAGATATATTTTTACTCCTAGTTAATAATTATTTATGATAGTTATTATATAAATTATAATAATTGTTTAAATTTATGGCCTTAAAGCCTCTTTAATGATTTTAGCCTTAAATTCATTAAATTCAAGTGTTTCTTGATTATTACTTCCCAAACGCCTTATACAAACAGTATTTTTTTCCTTTTCTTTATGGCCAACTACCACTAAAACCGGGACTTTAGCATTAGAATGGAGCCTTACTTTATAACTAATTTGTTCAGAACTACAATCTAGATTTACTCTTAAACCTGCCGCCAATAATTCCTCATAAATTTGCTTTGCGTAATCATCAGTATCATTAGTAACCGTAGATACAACTATTTGTACAGGACTTAGCCATAAAGGAAATTTACCGGCATATTGTTCTATTAATATTCCGATAAATCTTTCAAAACTACCTAAAATAGCTCGGTGCAGCATAACTGGCCTTTGTTTGGAACCATCTGGAGCAATATAATTAGCATTAAGTCTTTCTGGCAAAACAAAATCAACTTGTAACGTTCCACATTGCCAATCCCTACCAATAGCATCAGTTAACACAAATTCTAATTTCGGACCATAAAAAGCACCCTCACCTGGATTCATCGTATATTCTAAACCAGTTGCTTTAACTGCAGCAACCAATGCCCCTTCTGCCCCATCCCAAACTTCATCACTGCCGGCTCTAACATTTGGCCGGTCAGAAAATTTTACTTTAACTTCCACAAAGCCTAAATCTTTATAAACTTTAAGTAATAAGTTACAAAAAGCTACGGTCTCCTCAGTAATTTGTTCTTTAGTACAAAATATATGCGCGTCATCTTGAGTAAAACCCCGCACGCGCATTAAACCATGTAAAGATCCTGATGGTTCATTACGATGACAAGCCCCAAATTCCGCCATTCTTAAAGGTAAATCACGGTAACTTTTTAAACCTTGATTAAATATTTGCACATGGCATGGACAATTCATGGGCTTTATCGCCAAAGTTTTATCTTCAGATTCTGAAGTAAACATATTTTGGCCAAATTTTTCCCAATGCCCAGATTTTTCCCACAAAATCCGATCAACTAAAATTGGTGTTCTTACTTCTTTATAGCCCGCTTTAACCAAATTATCTCTAATATAATTTTCTAAAATTCTATATAGGCTATAACCTTTTTCATGCCAAAATACTTGGCCCACAGCTTCTTCTTGAATATGAAATAATTCCATCTCACGACCAATTTTTCGGTGATCTCTAAGGGCTGCTTCTTCTTGTCTTACTAAATATTGTTTTAATTCTTTGTCCGTTGCAAAAGCTGTACCATAAATACGTTGCAGCATTTCATTTTTAGAATCCCCGCGCCAATAAGCACCGGCAATTTTAAGTAATTTAAAAACTTTAGGAAAGCCAGTAGATGGACCATGCGGTCCCCGACATAAATCAACAAAACTCCCCTGCCTATAAAGGCTGATCTCTT
This sequence comes from uncultured Rickettsiales bacterium, assembly GCA_964476705.1. Lineage (GTDB taxonomy): Bacteria > Pseudomonadota > Alphaproteobacteria > Rickettsiales > UBA6187 > CAYZBM01. The sequence goes on from CAYZBM010000001.1 coordinate 6,129, forward strand.
CAGAATCTGGCAAAGCTTTAATAATTTCAACTTTATAATGTTCATTTTGTTTAGTAAAAAAATCTACAGCCTCAGCTCGACTCATTACAATTCGTTCGATTTTTTCATTACGCAAAGCAACTTCACGCATTTTGCTTTCAATTTTTTCGAGATCTTCTAGCGCAAAAGGAGTTGGGGTCGCAAAATCATAATAAAAACCATCCGTAATATTCGGACCAATTGTCACCTGTACATCTGGGTATAATTCTTTAACTGCATGCGCAAGTAGATGCGCTGTATCATGGCGTATTATCTCTAAACCTGCTTCTGTTTTTGCAGTTATAATACTTAATTTTACATCCTCATTAATATTATAACTAAGATCATATTCTCGGCCATTAATATTAATAGCTAGAGCAGCTTTGGCCAAACCTTCACCAATTGACTTGGCAACTTCCATACCACTTACAGCACCCGGATATTCCTTAATTGCACCATCGGGCAAAGTTATTTTTACCATATTTTTATTACCATATAAATTTCTTCGTTACAGTTCGTAATTTTATTAAGATATTTATTTATTACAGTTCGTCATCCCGGTTTCCATTTTTATAGAAACATTTATGTTTCGTTAGAAAAATGAGAAGACCGGGACCCATAATAAGACATGAGTATCATAAATTTTTACTTAAATTTAACAACTAACTCATCTTAAAACGCCACCTATTACTTTCCGACCAACGAAATACACCACTGGCCTAAAAAAAGCTACCATAAACTTCTAAGGTTTCTTTCTGCATTTTCTCCAGTGAAAAGTTTTTAACTATATTTTCCCGCGCAGCAGCTACAATTTTAGCTCGCTCCTCGGGAGCAATCTCTAACATTTTCCGTAAAACTTTAGCCATTTCTTCAATATTATCAGGCTCAACTAGAAAGCCTGTTTTTTTATCAATTACTGTTTCACAAGCGCCTCCATGTTTAGTTGCAACAACTAATCTTTCCATAGCTTGCGCTTCGGTAACAACTCGACCAAAAGCCTCAGGCCTAATCGAAGCTGAGACCACAATATCCGAAAGTGAATATAAAGCTGGCATATCTGATAACTGATCTGAGATCAAAACTTGTTTTTCTAGTTCTAGCTCAGCTATTTTTTCCCGAATTTTTTTATTATAATTATTATGAGCATCAGCTTTGCCTACAAACAAACAAAAGAAAGGCAAATCTTTAATTAAAGCCAAAGCATCGAGCAAAAATAAATGCCCTTTCCACTGGGTAATTCTGGCCGGCAATAAAATAACTGGCCGGTCATGATCCATAAATAGGTAGCCAGCAACTAAACTTAAACGTTCAGTATTTACTTTTTCTTTAGTAAATTTCTTTAAATCAACACCTCTGTGGATAACTTTTATTTTATCAGGATTTACCTCATAATTATCTACTATATGTTCTTTAATAAAATCTGATACGGCAATAACTTTTTCACCTTTAGCCATTACTTTATTGTAACAATTTTTCATTTTGCTTTTAAATGAATAAACTCCATGCCAAGTAGTTATAAAATGACATTTAGGATTTTTACGCGTAGCTAAATAAGCACTCCAAGCTGGCGCTCTTGATCTTGCATGCACAATATCCACTGAATATTTTTTTATTATTCTTTTTAATCGCCAAGAATTTAACAATATAACTAATGGATTTTTACTCTTAAGTGGCAGGTTAATATGTTTTATCCCAGCAATAGCTAATTGCCCTACCATTGGTCCACCGCTAGATACAACTAAAGATTCATAACCTGCCTCTTTAATTGTTTTTGCTATATCGATAGTTCCGCGTTCAACCCCACCTGAAACCAGAGCTGGCAGCACTTGCAAAATTACTTTTTTCTTTTCCACAACTACTTACTTCCTTTTTAAATTTTAAATTGAATAATTACATTAAATATCGCGCAATAGCTACTATTTTAATAGATTATTTTTGAAGAATTTTGAGGATAAGATGAGGATTAATCTCAGCATAACTAGGGTATACGAGATAAGACTCCATCAGCTATCATACAAAAACCATCAATTTTACGCGATGCTTATAGCGGGCAATTATACGCACCATTCTACAATTAGCAATAGCAATCTTATTAGTTAAGATAATATTGGCAAAGGCAACACCAAAAACGCGGATAGGAATATTTTATCGCCTTTTTTATAAAAAAAACCCTCAAAAAGGCGGATTATTTATGAAATTGTAATAAAATCTTAAATATTTGGGGGTATAGTAAATTTAATAACTATGTCTTAAACTATTATCAAAACTAATATAGTTAAATTATATTTCATGGCAAAAACAAAATTTAATTCCATTCCCGAAATTATAATACATATACAATCTTTATATGTCGACCCTACACGACAACCTCAAACATTTGTAACAAATTTTAATAAAAATTTATTTGAGTTTAATATAAATTTTGAAGATTTTAGACAAAATTTTATTGATGGCAGTACTCTAAAAAATACCTTATTAGATCATTATATTAATAATAACCGACCATTACAAAACAACATAAGAAATAATATTCTTAATCTCGAAACTATAAATCAACAAACTGAGCATCTAACAAAAGATTTTAATAATCGAATTTATCCACAATTAATAGCAGATATTGCAATAAATTGTAGTTTTACTAGAGAGCAAATTATATCTTGTAAAGACGAGTACTTACTGGAACAGTATTTACGACTAGATACTCCTAATTTTAGCGAATATATAAATATAATAAAAAAACTAAAAAGAACTCAAGATCAAGACACAAAGAATCATACTCCCGTTACTAACAAAACAAGTAATGAAGAAGAAGTCCAAAAATTCGAAAGAAAACAATTAGCAATGATGGGCAAAGTTAAAGATCATTTTATTATAAAAAAAATGATTAATTCTTTAACTCAAGCAATAAATACTAAAGATGAATTATTTTTAAGAGTCTTTTTAATAGAATCCAGGAAAAAAGAATTTAAAGATACTGATCAAGAAAGTCTAGCCGAATCTATAAGACAAATAGATGATTTAAACATCAATGAAGACTCCAAACAACGTTTTAAAAATTTAGTAAAAGTATATTTTCTAGATAAGCAAATTTATAAATTAAAACAAGCTGTACATACAAGAACTCGCGATAATGAGGACCTTAGAAGATTTAAAAATGAACTTAATTTTGATGGTTCTTTAAATATAGATGGTCTTTATACCCAAGCTTTTGTCGAGCAAGATGCTTTATTTGATGATGATTATAGAAAAATATACCTGTATGACCCTACATATCCTGACTCTTTAATGGTTAAGTTATCTTCTTTGTTACAAGAGCAGAATAATCAACAAAATGTCAAAATAACAACTCCTGAAAATATAATTACTTATACTAAAAAAGGAGGCGCAGAAGAGACCAGTTATTTTTCAAGAAAATCTAAATTCCCGCATCAAGAACATGATGAGCAAGGAAATGTTATTAAAACAACATTCAGGGATAATGGTCTTAATGGCTTTAACGAAATAGAGCCAAATAAATTAAATTTATTACCTATATTAATTGGCGCCCATTGGGTATTAATGCTAGTAGACCTAAGGGACAAAGAAAATCCTACCCTTTGTTATATAGACCCTTTAGCTTACGAAACAAAGGCAACTGGAAAAGAAAAAAGTGATTTTGATAAAGCAGCTGAATGTAAAATAGGGATTACAGATCTAGTAAAAACCTTTTTAAGAGAAAAATATTCTATAACAATTGAAGACAAAAATGAAATAGACGTATTTGATAATAGATATCAACCGCAAACAGATTCTATAAATTGCGGCCCATGGGTCATACATATTATTGATCGTATAACAAAAAATCTTTCTGATCTTTTAATAAACAAAAATTATCTTCATGCTCTTTTAGAAAATGAAAAGACACTAGCTTCTGGACCTAATAGACAAGAAAATTTAAATAACATTCTTCAAAAGCAAAGAGACATGTTAGTTAAATCTTTTACCTTAGAATATATTGAGTATTTATATTGTTTTCGTAATTTATGGCCAGAATTAGGAATTACAGAAGAAAAGGACATAGAAACTTTTCTAACAAGATTGGTAGCCCAATCTCCAACTCTTCAAAGTATAGAAAGAAAAGCAGCCAACCTTGTAGCTACCGCAAAACAAAAAGCATCTCGCGACCAACCAGAAGATTTAGATTTAGAATTAGCCTTAAGTTTAAGCGCAAAACATCACCAACCTGAAAGTGATTTTGACTTAGCAGTAAAAAAATCAATGGAAGCTGAAAGAACGAGAGCAGAAACCGCTGCGGCAAGCAGCAATGCTACTACCGGCATAAGTTTCGAAAAAAGAGCAGCTATTGTTAAGAAGGGCTCTAATATTACGGGTACGAAGGATGATCAAACTTATCCTGGCCAAACTGAAGCTATGATTAACTCAATGATAGGAAAATTAAGAGCAACTCCCCAACAATCTAAAGTAATAAACCCAGGTTCTGATACTACCGCAAGTACGGCAGCTGCAGGCGCTGGAGCCGCGGCAACTAATAAAGTGTCTCAAACGCCTCTACCAACAACCTTAACTCCACCAGCTAGCGCGCCAACTACTTTAACTACAAGCAACACTACCGTAGCTTCTACTACAAATGATGATTTAGAAGCATTAGATATTATAGGATTATACCATAGAATAGATGATTCTTCAGATAAGACTAACCTTATTCCAGAATATAAAGCTCTAAGAAAAAACATAGAAAACCTAATAAAAGATAAAGGTGAAGAGAGTTTTACTGAGCTACTAAATCTTATTACCTCTAAGCAGACAGATTCTGCTAATAATATCTTATTAGCATACAACGATGTACATAATTTAATTAAGTATTATTTTACAGTCTTATTAAATAGTGACCAAACTAAAATTAAAAAAGCTATATGTGATAAATATAGAGATATTGATAATCCAACCAATGAAAAGCTTATTAACAATAATTATACCCCAGAAGATATTGATGGAAGGATTATCATTACCCCAGTTGAGTATATAAAATTATTGATAAACATATATCGCATGACATATTTCAAAAAAGAAAAGTCTAGCTATTATGAAGCCAATATTTTTAACAGCGAAATCGGAACAATTCAAGAAGACGTTATAAGTATTAAAGAACAAAAAAATGCTAATTTGCGTGAAAACAGAGAATTAGTAGATTTTTTAAATGCTGAAAAAGATAAGTCTACAACAACATCAACTCAAAGTACAACTTCAACCTCAAATGCTGGTGCCGCAGTCGCTACCGCATCGATCGCACCTACTTCTGCAACTTCAACCGTAGCTGAATCTGTAACCTCTACAACTTCCCCTTCACCACAAGGAGCTGGAACAGCAAGTTCTACAACCGCATCTACTACAGATGACAACTTGGATTCTATGACTCCTTTAAATTTACTGAAGCATATTGATAATCATCCAGAAAACAAAGATAGATGTCTAGAAATATTAAAACAAAAATTAGAAGCTATAATAAATAGTGGTACTGATTTATCTAATTTTATGGATTTATTACGTGAGATTGAGAAAGATAAAACTTCTACATCACAAAATGATGTTGATTTAGTAAAATATTATTTTACTGTCCTAGATAATAGCGATAATCAACAATTAAAAAATGCTATTTATGATAGATATAAAGGTTCCATTCATAACGATAATTTTTATGGATTTTTTAACGAATATCTAAAAGAAAATGATGGAAAAGAAGCAGCTAAAATAGTCCTATTATTTTGCCTAAAGTGCTTTAAAAGCGAAAAAGAAGCATTTACGTTTAGTAACCAAATGAATATAAACACTCTTTTCCAGAATGTTTGTGGCAAGATAGATCAGAAAACTTTAGTACTTGGAAAAAATTCTCTTGGTGATGCTATTCTAAAAAATTTTTTATTACAAAAAGAAAATTTTGAAAAAGATATAGCCGATAATACAACTGCTAATAACTCAAGTTCTATTGGGGCTGCAGCAGCTACTACCAAAAGTATATCTAAAAGAAGAGTTCATTTTCCTGATAAGTTTCCAGAACCAAAATTATATGAAATAGTACCTCCTGAATATGATTATAATATTAATAGTATTATTTCTGATGATGAGGAGGAGGAGTACGAAGAAGGTATTAAAAATACATCTACAGATATCGCTAACCTTACAATTCAAGGTTTAAGTTTTGCAAGTTCTCAGACAATGGCGTCAGCTGCAGATTCAAGTATAACGTCAACTTCTGCAGCTAAATTAACTAAAGAAAAATTAGACTTTTTTGCTCCAGTTAGCGAGATAAATTCTAGGCCTGCACCTAAAATTGAGGCTTTGCTAGTACCAACATTAACTCCACCTACTACAGCCGCCACTTCAAATGCCGGAGCTGCGGCTTCTACTTCTAGTACTACTTCAACAAATCCTAAAACAACCATCAAAAGACCTGAGCCTAGACCAAGCTTTGCAACCGCTTTGCCGGATCTACCACCCAATCCAGGAACGGCAGCTACATCATCAACGCCGGCCCCAGCTTTAGCAAATCCTGCAAATATAATAGATAAAAATCAGTTCATAAGAGATATAATATTTGATCTTCTTAATAATGTTAACCTAACCAATCCAAAAGCCCCAAATAATCTTTATAATACTGCTGCTAAATATGTCGGCCAAGAAGAACAAATTAAAGCCACAGCCGCCGCAATAATTAATATTGTTAGAGATTATATTTTCTACGAAGAAATTCCTAGATATTTTGGTAATGAAAATACTATTAACCAAGTCTTGATAAATTTGATACAAGATCCAAATGCCCCTACCTCACAAATATCCTTTAAACATTTATTAATGCAAAGATTAGTCGATAATTTAGATAGAGCTGGTAGTCTTAAAGATGATAAACCAACAGCTCCTTACCCTGGTATTGGCGCTACTGTTACAGCAGTTCAATTAGATAAAGGAGATGGAAGAGGATTACAAATATTTTACCAAGTTACATCTGTTATTCACGGAGGGCCAGCATTTAATGTCGGCTTAAAGGAAGGAGAGATATTAAGTCACATTAAAAATGCAGATGGTACAAAAGGAGATGACTTAAATAATCCCGAAATTATTAAAGGTACCTTTAGACAATTTACCTCTAAATCCATTAATTTTGTGGTATTAGACAAGAATCTACAAGAAAAAAATATAACTTCCGGTCGCAATCTAATCGATGCCAATGCACTTGACGAACATAGACAACCAAAACCTTGCGTAAAAAACTATAAACCTCAAGATTTTGCAATAACTCAAGTAAGAGCAGTAACTCCTGGATCACTTGAAGATACCTATGCCAAAAGTTTGGGAGCTAACAGTCCTATATTAGATTCCACTTTTTTCGGCTAATAATCATCATCCACCTACCCTTTTTGCCCTGGCAAAAATTCCCTTGCTAAATAACCTTGATCGGCCTATAAAACATTTTAAAAAATATAGTAGATAAATAGTAGATCACTGATCTGCTAATCGTATTTACTTATAGTATAATAATTAATCATTTCTATGATGCTACATATCCTGAAATAACATATTCTTATGTTTTGTTCAGGATCCACATCAATATAGACCAATATTTAAGGGTAATATTTAAGATCATGAAACCACAAATAAAACCAAATAATCCTTGTTTTTCATCAGGTCCTTGTGCTAAACGCCCAGGCTGGAGTCTAGATGCTTTAAAAGATGCACCTATTGGTAGGTCGCACCGGGCTAAAGTTGGTAAAGTAAAATTACAAGAAGTAATTGACCGTACCCGTAAAATCTTGAGGATTCCTGAAGATTATTTAATTGGTATTGTTCCTGGTTCTGACACTGGGGCTGTTGAGATGGCTTTATGGAATTTATTGGGCGAACGCGGAGTTGATGTTTGTTCATGGGAAAGTTTTGGCGAAGGCTGGGTAACAGATGTACAAAAACAATTAAAACTTGATGATATTCGTAGTTTTAAAGTAAAATATGGGCAATTGCCTGATTTATCGATGGTAAATACCCATAGAGACGTTGTATTTACGTGGAATGGCACAACTTCTGGAGTTAAAGTTCCTGATGGTAATTGGATCGATAAAGGTCGTTCAGGCCTTACTATTTGCGATGCAACCAGCGCTGTATTTGCTATGGATTTACCTTGGGATAAATTAGATGTAACTACCTGGTCGTGGCAAAAAGTTATGGGCGGCGAAGGCGCACACGGAATGTTAGTATTGTCTAAAAGAGCGGTTAAACGCTTAGAAAGCTACCAACCACGTTGGCCATTACCAAAAATCTTTAGACTTACTAAATCAGGTAAAGTTATGGAAGAAATCTTTAGAGGCGATACTATTAATACACCTTCTATGCTTTGTGTTGAAGATGCTTTAGATGGCTTAAAATGGGCCGAAGAAATTGGCGGTTTACCTGCATTAATTAAACGTTCAGAAAATAATTTGAATATTATTAAAGAATGGGTTAAAAACTCTAGCTGGATTGATTTTTTAGCAGAAAAGAACGAAACTATATCTAATACTTCAATCTGTTTACATATAGTAGACCCAGATTACCTAAAATTATCTCCGGAAGCCCAAGCTGATGGAATAAAAAAAATCACTTCTCTTCTTGAAAGCGAAAAAGTTGCTTATGATATAGCTTCCTATCGCGATGCTCCTTCTGGCCTTAGAATTTGGGGCGGAGCTACAGTTGAAACTAGTGATGTAGAAAAATTACTCCCATGGCTTGATTGGGCGTTTAACGAGGTAAAAACAAAACTAATTCAAAACTAAAAACTTGATTAAAATTTATTGTTAAAAGAAAAAAGAATTTAAGGAAGAAAAAAATGCCTACAGTATTAATAGCGGATAAAATGAGTCCAAGAGCGGCAGAAGTTTTTGCTGAAAATAATATTAAAGTTGACATTAAAACTGGTTTAACTGAAGACGAGATTTGCAAAATAATCCATGATTATGATGGAGTTGCAGTTCGTTCTTCAACTAAGATTACTGAAAAGATTTTATCTCTAGGTAAAAAATTAAAAGTAGTTGGTAGAGCTGGTATCGGTATTGACAATGTTGATAAAAATGCTGCAACTAAATATGGCGTTGTCGTGATGAACACCCCATTTGGTAATTCAATAACTACTGCCGAACATTCAATTGCTATGTTATTGTCATTAGCTCGCCAAATCCCAGTAGCCAACGCTTCAACCCATGACAGTAAATGGGAAAAAAATAGATTTATGGGCGTTGAAGTTGCAAGTAAAACCTTAGGCCTTATTGGCTGCGGTAATATTGGCGCAATAGTTGCAGATAGAGCGCAAGGTTTAAAAATGAAAGTAATTGCTTACGATCCATTTTTAAATGAAGAAAGAGCTAAAGAGCTAAATGTTGAAAAAATTGAACTGGCTGAATTATTAAAAAGAAGTGATTTTATCTCATTACATACTCCTCTTAACGAGCAAACTAAAAATATTTTAAACGCCACTACTTTAAAACAAACTAAAAAAGGCGTCAGAATTATTAACTGCGCAAGGGGCGGTTTAATTGTAGAAAAAGATTTAAAAGAAGCAATTCTATCTGGTCATGTTGCAGGCGCTGCTCTTGATGTATTTGAAGAAGAGCCAGCAGTAAATAATATTCTATTTGGTATGGAGCAAGTTGTTTGTACTCCCCATTTAGGGGCCTCAACTTCTGAAGCCCAAGAAAATGTAGCTATTCAAGTAGCTGAACAAATGGCTGATTATTTAAATAATGGCACTGTAACTAATGCCGTAAATATACCATCTGTCTCTGCTGAAGATGCAGTTAAATTAAAACCTTATTTATTATTAGGCGAACAGCTTGGTGATTTTTGTGGGCAAATAGTAAGTAGTGCTATTAAAACTATCACTATCGAATATGAAGGTGATGTTTCGGCTTTAAATATTAAACCAATATCTGCAGTAATTTTAAAAGGCGTTTTAAGTCATAATATTGACTCAGTAAATATGATTAACGCTCCAGTTATTGCCAAAAGCCGTGGTATTGAAGTTAAAGAAATCCGTAATGATAAAAAACAAACTTATCAAACTTTAATTAAAGTAACCGTAACTAGCGACAAAGATGTCGACTATGTTTCTGGAACTTTATTTAATGGCGACAAACCAAGAATAGTAGAAGTAAATACCGTAAAATTAGAAGCTAGTCTTAATGGTAAAATGTTGTATATTAACAATGAAGATAAACCAGGCTTAATTGGTAATTTAGGCAAATTGCTAGGTGATGCTAAAATAAATATTGCTAATTTTCATTTAGGACGTAATGATAAAAAAAGCGGTGCTTTAGCTTTACTTGAAATTGACAATGATATTAATGAAGCTTTATTAGGATCAATTGGTAAATTACCTAGTGTTACATGCGTAAAATTACTTAAATTTTAGTGAATTATAATAACATAAATATATATTACTTATGACTATTGGAACTAAACTATATACTAAGCTTTTTGGATTGCTTGTAGGTAAGGATAAATTTGGTAATTCTTACTATACTGGCAAGCGTACTGATAGCTTTGGCCGCAAAAAAAGATGGGTAATCTATAAAGGTAAAAATGATCCAACTATAGTTCCGCCAGCTTGGCATGGTTGGTTACATTATACTACTGACAAAATTCTAAATGATAATTATGCTTGGCAGAAAGATGCTATGCCTAATCAAACTGGAACTAAAAATGCTTACCTACCTAAGGGACATGTACTTAAAGGTGGGCATAGAGCTAAAGCTACTGGTGATTATCAAGCATGGAGACCAGAATAATTCAATTATTTAAGTTTAATATAAATGCTACTTTAACATTAGAATGGACCAAATATGAAGCAGAATTTTATTGAAACTTTAATTGGGGCCGTAGTTATAGCGGTTGCATTATTTTTTGTGTATATTGCTTATCAAAGTGGTAATATTGGCCAGAGAATGAATGGTTATCTAATCCAAGCTAAATTTAATGAAATCGGCGGAATTTCAGTTGGCAGTGATGTAAGGGTCGGCGGAGTAAAAATTGGGACAGTAACACAGCAAAATATCGATCCTAAAACCTATCAAGTAATCTTAAGTTTTGACATTAAAAAAGATATAAAATTACCAACAGATAGCTCAGCGGCGGTAGTTAGTGACGGTTTACTTGGCGGTAAATATATAGCACTTATGCCAGGAGCTGATGATGAAATGCTTCAAAATAATGGAACTATTGAAGTTACCCAAGATTCAATCAATCTTGAATCTTTAATTGGTAAATTTGCCTTTGGTAGCGTAAATGATTCCAAAAAAACTGACAATAAGTCCTCAAATAATCCTGAAAATAACAATGTCGAAAAAGAATAGTTTAAGATTAGTATTCAATATCTTAATTATCGGAATTTTTGCTCTGGTAACCTCCCCTTTGCTAGCGCAAGAGTTGCCAGAATCAAATGAATATGATTCTAGCCCTGAAGAATCGCAAATAACTCCCCATGAACCGCTAGTAGTTCCAGATCAACCAATTCAAAACATTGAAAATATTAAAGACATTAAAGATAAATCTAACCAAACTAATAATGTCCTAAATAAAATTGATTCAAAAACAGAGTCGCTAAATAATGAAATAAGCATAATTCAAGATAATTATACCAACCACGGTTTATTTCAGGCATTAAATAAAATTACTACAAAAATTTCCAAGCTCGATATAGAAGTTAAAAATACTAATCCTAATAATAACAAAGATACCAAAACTAGTAGCGAAGTTAAAATAAACAATAATACACAATTAGTTAAGTTTGGTAATTTAGAAATTACCTTACATAAATGTTGGCAAGCAAAAGCTGATGAAGAACCAGAAAGCAAAGCTCTAATTGAAGTTTGGGAACAAGTACCTGGCGAAGAAAAAAAGCAAATCTTCTTTGGTTGGATGTTCGCCTCCTCTCCTGCCATTTCGGCAATCGAACATCCGATTTATGATTTAAGTTTGATTAAGTGTTATTAGTAGTCGTATAACCCATTTAAGAAAAATATTTTTATCATTCCCTCTCCGTCATGCCGGTTCCTATATTTTCCCAAAATATTTTAATATTTTGTAGGAAAATAAGGAGACCGGTACCCACATCAAGAGATAATCGGTTAATTAATTACAATCCAAATAAGTTAAGGGCATAAAAGTACTCTTATCTTTTATTTTAGGTTCAAAACCAACTAAAGCTCAGGCCTAAAAATGGGTCCCGGTCTCCTTATTTTTAGGGCAAAATATTAAAATATTTTACCCTAAAAATATAGGAACCGGGATGACGGATTTTTGATTATCATATAAATTTTATCAAATATTATTTGCATTATATATTCACAATTTATATAATTTGTTTTGAGGGAATAATTATATGAGAATCAAAAATGACATGTATTGTTATGCCCCTTGCAGACTTCAAAAAAAATTGCAAAAAAATATTTTCAAGTAATGAGTTAAATGCTTTTACTGATTATATAGCTGAAAATCCCACCAGAGGAGTAATTATTCCAGGAACAGGAGGAGTAAGAAAAGTTAGATGGAAGGCTAAAAATAAAGGTAAAAGTGGCGGTGCCAGAGTAATTTATTATTATTGCAATAAAAGAGTAAAATTTATCTCCTTAACATATATTCTAAAAATAATATTAGTGATATAAGTGAAAAAAATAAAAAAACCTATCGTAGTGTATTAAAAGAATTAAAGGTAATTTATGACAAAAAAAAATAATCTAAAAAAAGCTGCTCTTAAGAAAAAACCTAAAATGAATGCCCTAGAAAAAAGTATTCTTAAGGGCTTAAAAGAAATTATACTCATTGAAAAAGGCATATTAACTGAAAAAGATGGTGTTACTATATATAAGTATCCAGCATCAAAGGCATAGTTTAGTATTTCCGCTGCTTTAAAAGCCTTGAAGACGAAGCTAAATTTATCAAATTAGAAATAATCTTAATAATGGACCATTAAAACAAGTTCATGGCGTAAAAATGTCCAAGACATTACTTGAATATTTTATACCTTCTCTTTCTTCAAAAAAGCGTCAGTTTGATTTATAATTTTAAAACTACTCATGATATCTTTATTTAAGGCTGCGACTGTATTATTCTCTTTGGCTGTTTTAACATCATTTAGCAAAATACTTATAGAATTCAGTAAATCATTTATTACCTGTTCTTGTTCAAAAATAACATTACTCATTACTGAATGTTTTGCTAAAAGCTCACCACTTACTTCTTCAATAGCTTTTTTAGCTAAACCATAACGGGGAATAAAATTATGGGAAAAATCTTTTAATTCGCTCGAATTTTTATTCAATGATCCCATTGCCTGAATAACTTGATCATTAATTTGACATAAATAATCAGAAATACATTGTGAAGTTTTTCTTAAATGCTCAAGAGTATTTTCAATACCACTTCCTTTAAGCTCATCAATTCCTGCAACTTCAACAAAAGAATTTAATGATAATATATTAGCTTTTCTTACCGCCTTACGGGTAGAGTCAAGCAAGCCATTTAAAACACTAAACTCTTGCTTGCTTTCATCTATACTATAGGCTATGTCAGATACAATCTCATTAACTGTAACTGTTTGTTTGGCCATATCATCAATAAATAAACCAACTTTTTCACTTATACTATTATAATCATTATTAACCTGATTATCACCAACAGAGATATGTCTGGATTTAAATAATTTTAATTCTTGCGATTTTTTCTTAAAATCAGCAACAATTACAGCTAAACTCTCAGCTAAACCATAATTATCTATGGTATTTACGGCATTTTCAGTCACAGTTTTTTCAGTTTGCAATCCTAAATTTTCCGCACTTATTTTATAATCATTATAATCATCATATATAACATTTTCAGCGGCATTTTTTATCTGCTCAATTTTTTGGCGATCTAATTTTGCCTCTATTTGTGCATCTATTTGTGCATCTATTTGTACTTGCTTAGCTAAATTTGTTTGCTCTTCATCAATATTTTTAATAATGATCCTAGATTTAAAAGGAACTTGCTCTTGGGTATCAACAAATCCGGAGTTTTTCCTCGAAAAAATCCCCATAATTATCTCCAATTATAAATTGATATATAAGAAACTTTATTTAAATTAATTATTTATAAAACAGCACATAAATTATTTGCTTACTATTTCTATCATAAGCTAATTAAAAATAAAATTGAAACTATAAGAAAAAAAATATAATAGTTATTAAACTATTATTTGAAATATTTTAGAAAATTTAAAAAGAATTAATTGATATTTCTTCACTCTATAAAACAAAAAAAACATTATTATCAGCAAGTTATGCTTAAACATAAAACTATAAAGTTAAATATAACTTTAAACTTCATGGTGGCAAATATATTCGCTACCGCTTTAGGCTTAACTATTTTTCACAACCTAAAAAGTGACAATCTTGCAACTTACTTTATTGCAGTAAGTACAGCAGCAGCCTTTAGTCTAATTTTCGCCCTACTCTGGCAGCGAGAAATTTTAAAACCAATAGAAAATTTAAAGTTATATCTTACTTCACTAATAGACGAAAATAGCAGGAAAATTAAAAATATTACCGAGCCAAAAGTAACTTTTAACGAGCTAAATGAGATAAAATTATTAGCTAGAAATTTACATTTAAAGCTTAAAACCGCAAATAATAATTTAGCTAAGGCAAAAAGTAATCATGAGCTAGAAAAAAAGAATCTTTTATCTTCGATTAATCATGAATTTCGTACTCCCTTAAACGCCATAATAAATTTTTCTGATATTCAAAAAAATGAGCTGATGGGGCCGATGCAAAATAAAAAATATCTTGAATATGCTGGAGATATTAATAAGGCTGGGCATTATTTATTAGCTTTAGTGCAGAATCTTATAGACATTAGTCGGGTTGAAGATAAATATCTAAATATTAGTAATAAAATAATTGATCTAAATACTGCAATTTTCTCTGTAAAAGATAAGTTAGGGTCTGGTATTAAGAAAAAAGAAATTAATCTGCATATAAATTTAGATAAAAGCTTGCCACATATAAATAATGATGAAGAAAAATTTAAACAAATTATATTTTATGCCTTAATATATCTAGTAGAAATAACTAATAAACAGGGTAATATTTTACTTACTGCTAGTTTACAAACTATTTCTACGGAAGATTATATAATTATTCATCTAGAAAATGATAATAACGAGACTGACTCTAACAATAATAAAAATATTAACTACATAATCACTAATTATGGTCTAGTTACTGGTGGATTAACTAGATTATATGAAATTGCAAAAACCGGTTTAACTTTAGCAACTAAACTAACTCATATGCTTGGTGGGAATCTAATTATTAAAAATAAAAGCAATAAAGGTAACATAATCGAGATAAGAGTACCTGTAGATAACAATACTATACCACAAAAACAAGAAATACTTGAAAAAGAGTTTGCGTAATCTATATATAGTTCTATTGATATTTATAGTGAATTAAAAAAAGATCTAGATTAAAAAAATATAATATTGATCTTTTTTGTTAATGAACTATATCCTAGAAAGACAGGCTATGCCTGGCTTGTCTGGGATCCATAATAAAAAAATAAGAACTTCCATTTAATTATACCCCAAGTTATTTTTAAGTAAGTATGAACAAAAAACCAATTACTACCAATAAAAAAACCTCAAATAATGATAATTATAACGCCGAACATATTGAGGTCTTAGAAGGTTTAGAGCCTGTAAGAAGACGTCCTGGCATGTATATTGGTGGTACTGATAAAACTGCCCTACATCATTTAGTTAAGGAAGTATTTGATAACTCAATGGATGAAGTCGTCGCTGGCTTTGCTACGTTTATCGAACTTATTATGCATAAAGATGGCAGTATAACAATTAGAGATAATGGTAGAGGGATTCCAATTGATCCACATCCAAAATTCCCTAAGAAATCAGCCTTAGAAGTAATAATGACTACCTTACATTCTGGGGGTAAATTTAGTGGTAAAGTTTATGAAACGTCTGGTGGCTTACATGGAGTGGGAATTTCGGTAGTTAATGCCCTCTCCTCTAAAATGAGAGTTATCGTTACTAGAGATGGTAAAAAATGGGAGCAAAATTTCTCTCAAGGCCATGCTACAGACAAGTTAAAAAATATAGGTACTGCCAACAAAAATGAAAGTGGCACTGAGATTACTTTCTACCCAGATTTAACAATATTTGATGAAGGGGTTAGTTTTGATCCTAATAGATTATATAAATTGGCCAGATCTAAAGCCTATTTACATAAAGGAGTCGAAATCCGCTGGAAATGCGATGAGGCTTTACTTAACAACAATAAAAATAATATCCCAGCAGAAGAAGTTATCCATTTTCCAAAAGGTCTTGAAGATTATTTAGAAAGCGCCTTAGATGGAATCGAAACAGTATGCAATAAATCTTTTGCTGGATCTGCAAATTTAAGTGATAATCAAGGAAGAGTTGAATGGGCTTTACACTGGATCTACAAAAGAGATACTTCTATTCAATCTTATTGTAATACAGTCAATACTGCCCAAGGTGGTAGCCATGAAACTGGCCTTAAAAACGGAATTTATCGGGCAATAAAAGAATTTGCTGAACTTACCGGCAATAAAAAAGCTGCGCAAATAATTTCTGACGACGTATCTAGTAGTCTATTTGGAATCTTATCTTTATTTATTAGAGATCCACAATTTCAAGGACAAACCAAAGATAAATTATCTAATAGACCCGTTATTAAATTAGTCGAGAATGTTATTAAAGACCATTTTGATCATTGGCTAAGTGGCAATAAAAATGAGGCTATTGAGTTAGTTAATTTTATTTTAGAACGCGCTGAAGAAAGAATCTCAAGAAAACAATCTAAAGATATTAGCCGAAAAAATGCCGTCCAAAAATTACGCTTACCTGGTAAACTTGCCGATTGCACCAGACAAACACCAAATGGTACTGAAATATTCTTAGTTGAGGGTGATTCTGCAGGAGGCTCTGCTAAAATGGCCAGGAGCCGTGAAACTCAAGCTATACTTCCTCTACGTGGAAAAATCTTGAATGTTGCAAGCGCTACTAAAGATAAAATAGCTGCCAATCAAGAGATTCAAGATATCAATCTAGCTCTTGGCTGCGGAGTACTAGAATATTATAACAATGCCGATTTACGTTATGACAAAGTAATTATTATGACCGACGCCGATGTTGATGGCGCGCATATAGCCTCACTTTTAATGACCTATTTCTACCTATTTATGCCAAAATTAATTGATGAGGGACATCTTTATTTAGCACAACCTCCCCTTTACCGGATCACGCATAATAATCAAACTTATTATGCGGCAAACGAAAAGGAAAAAGATAAATTAGTAGCTAAACTAACCGCAAAAAGAGGTAATGTCGAAGTTGGCAGATTTAAAGGTTTGGGTGAAATGACCCCGCCGCAACTTAAAGAAACCACTATGGATATTACCAAAAGAATATTGCTAAGGGTAAGTATTGATGAGACCAATCAGCAACTATCTGAAACCAGGGTTGAGGAATTAATGGGTAAACGCCCAGAATTACGCTTTAAATTTATTACCGAACAAAGCGCTATTATGGGAGATGCCTTTAAAGATAAATTAGATATATAAGCTATCTTATTGCGCAAATATTCTTTGTTTTCATAACAAATTAATAAATATTAACAAAAAAATAGATTATTCTATTGATCCTATGTTGCACCCATAAAGAACTTATGTTAAAATTTACAGGTTAGGTCTTCAAGTTCTTTTAAGTTAAGGTTTTATGAGCGAATTGACTAAAGAGCAATATGAACAAAGCTACAACAAGATTGTAAAATTTTACGATCTTGCTGATGATTTACTAAGTACAGTAAACGCTCCAGGAGTTAAAGATCCGCTAGAAAGAGTTAATTTGGTAGAGCCTTTAGTTAAAAAAGTAGAAGAAGCTACCGATACTATAGCAACTGAGTATAGAGAATTTGTTGCAACTGGTAAAAAACCAGGAATACTTGGACGCAAAAGAATAGAAAAAGCATTATATAATTTATATGAAATTATTAATACTTATAAAGAATTAGAAACAAAAACAAAGAAAATAACAGATAGTAAGTAGATGGAGAAATAATATGGGATTAGGAATAGAGAGTAGCAATGCAGATGCTCATTTAGATAATCTTAGCAATGTTGCTAGGATTATGCGTGAAGATCTTGGAGTTAACGGACCTTCTGAATTGCTAAACCATGTAATGGTAGAAGCTCAAATAAGATCCCACGAACAATTTACAGGTCGTCCTCTATAATTTACTACAATTACAAGAAAATATTTTTAAGACTTTTTTATAGAGACTCAATGATTCAAAAACTTCTCTGCATCTAAAGCCGCCATACAACCAGTACCTGCAGCTGTTACCGCCTGACGATAAATTTTATCTTGTACATCACCACACGCAAATACCCCTGGAATATTAGTATTGGTAGTTCCTGGCTTTACTATTATATAACCTTCAGCATCTAAATTTATCTGACCTTTAAAAATATCAGTATTTGGTTTATGACCAATAGCGATAAAAATACCATGAACATTTATATCTTTAAGTTTGCCGGTATTTACATCTTTAAGTCTAGCGCCAGTAACACCTAAGGGATCTTCAGTTCCTAAAACTTCATCTAATTCATGATTCCAGATAACTTCGATTTTGCTATTTTTAAATAAACGCTCTTGGAGAATTTTTTCGGCTCGAAAACTATCTCTTCTATGCACTAAAATTACTTTGCTGGCATGATTAGTTAAATATAAAGCTTCTTCAACGGCAGTATTACCGCCACCTACAACTATTACTTCTTTGCCTCTATAGAAAAAACCATCACAAGTTGCACAACCAGAAACCCCATAACCTTGGAACTTTTTCTCAGTATCAAGACCTAGCCACTTTGCTTGCGCACCAGTTGCAATAATTACTGATTTTGCAGTAAAAGTAACACCAGATTCGGTAATTGCAGTAAAAGGCGATTTTTTAAAATCAACAGATTTTACATGATCAAAAATTATTTCGGTACCAACTTTAGTGGCCTGCGCTTGCATTTGCTCCATAAGCCATGGACCTTGGATAGTTTCAGCAAATCCTGGATAATTTTCAACGTCAGTAGTAACGGTGAGCTGACCGCCTGGTTGCATGCCTTGTACTAATATAGGTTTTAAATTAGCTCTAGCAGCATAAACCGCCGCAGTATAACCTGCAGGACCTGAACCAATAATTAGCAAATCAGTATTTCTCACCGTCATAATCATCCAATATTTTTATATAAAAAATTAAAAACTTACCTTTAGCTAACTAAAGATTTTTAGCATTTTCAGCTAGATATTCAGCAACTCCTGCTCCAGTTGCCTTCATACCTTTTTTGCCTTTATTCCAGTTGGCTGGACATACTTCACCATGATTCTCATGGAATTCTAAAGCCTCAACCATACGCAGAGCTTCTTCAATATTTCTACCAAGTGGCAAATCATTAACTACTTGATGCCTTACAACACCATGTTTATCAATTAAAAAAGTTCCTCTTAACGCAACTCCAGCATCTTCAATTAAAACATCATAATCACGAGCGATCTGTTTAGTTAAATCCGCAACTAAAGGATACTGAACATTACCAATTCCACCTTTTTCAATTGGAGTATTTTTCCATGCTAAATGGCTAAAATGTGAATCAACACTAACGCCTATTACTTCAGCATTTTTCGCTTTAAAAGCGGCCAAATGATTATTAAAAGCAATAATCTCAGAAGGACAAACAAAAGTAAAATCTAGTGGATAGAAAAATAATACGCCAACCCGGCCTTTTAAATAGGCTTTTAAGTTAAAACTATCATTAATCTCGTTACTTGGCATAACTGCCTTTGCTGTAAAATCTGGAGCCGGTTTTCCTACAAGTACTGCCATAAATAAAATCCTATTTAATAAATTTAATTTTTAATAAAATAACACCATAGCCGTACAAATCTTAGGTTTATACGAAATAGTATCTAATTAGTCCGAATTATATGGTATTATCAAGATAGCTTGTCAAGATCTTCCACTTTAAAATAATATATTTATTTAGCCTTATCTATAGCCTCTAGAACTAACTTTTTAGCAACATCAGAGCCTTTCCAGCCAACAATTTTAACCCATTTAGTTTTTTCTAAATCTTTATAATGAGCAAAAAAATGTTCAATTTGCTCCAGCAAAATTGTAGGAAGATCGGTATATTCTTTAACTTTATCATAAAAAGGGAAAGTTTTAGTTACAGGCACAGCTAAGATTTTTTCGTCCCCTCCAGATTCATCTTCCATCAACAAAACTCCAATTGGTCTTACTGAAATTACCGCTCCTGGAATTATTTGCGCTTGAGTTACAACCAAAACATCGGCAGGATCACCATCATCCGACAAAGTATGAGGTATAAAGCCATAATTAACTGGATAATACATTGCAGTATGCAAAAAACGATCAACCAATAGAGCACCAGATTCTTTATCTAGTTCATATTTAATTGGTGAAGAACCCATAGGAACTTCAATTATTACATTAAAATCTTCTGGAGGATTTTTGCCAATTGCAATTTTACTAATATCCATAATCTAAACGCCTTAATAAGTTGGTTAATGTCACTCTTAATTATTATATCTTTCAAGGAAATGCAAGAGTCTTTAAGCCAAATTTAGCAAATAATCAGTTTAAACAATTTGCAAATATATCATGGTCCGGCTTGTAGTAGGCCGTACCTATATTAAAAAAGCCAAACATACTATTTACCATCTCATCATGAGTTTGCTCTTTAGTTTTGGTCTTATCTGCTATACATTTAAGGTTATAACGAGATTTAGTTTTATCTGATAACCATAATAATAATGGTACATTTTTTTGAAAATCCGGAGCCATCCCATAAGGTAAACCATGTAAATATATTCCGTACTCCCCTAAACTTTCACCATGATCTGAAGTATAGATTAGACTTGAGTCAATTTCTTTATGATTTTTCAAAACTCCAATTAGCCTACTTAGGATAAAATCATTATATAATATAGTGTTATCATAAGTATTTATTAATTCACTTTGAGTACAATTTTGTGGTTTACTAGTTTTACATGTAGGGGTAAATTTCTCAAATTCCCCTGGGTATCTTTTATAATAAAGTGGTCCATGACTGCCATTTTGATGAAAAACTAACAATAAATCTTCATTAGATTCTTTAATATATTTATCAAAATAGGATAAAAATACTCCGTCTACACATTCACCATCTTTACAATTATTTACGTCTTTAAATGTTTGAGTCTTATAATTTTCTATATCAGTGCAATTTTCGTAACAACCCCCAAAATTATTATCATACCATACAATTTTAAGGTTCTTTAAATCTTTTAAATAATGGAGATAACTTTTGATATTTTTTTTATTATTCTGGAACTCACTAACTCCTAATGGATAAAAGATACAAGGTAACGATACCGCGGTTGATGTTCCGCAAGAAGCTTTTGGAGTAAAAACAAATAAATCTTCTTTTTTCAAAAGTGGATTAGTCTCCCGCTCATAGCCATAAAGCGAAAAATTATTATATCTAGCGGTTTCTCCAATAACCATCACCATTATTTTACCTTTTTGGCCTGGAGTGCGTTCATGATTATATTTAGCTTTGATATCTATTTGTTCAACTGGAATAAATTCTTCTTTAATTTTAGCTTTAAAATATTTAATAGTATTTTTGATATAACTATAAGGCACTTGCTTGTTAAATAACTCTTTATTCACCCGCGCAAAGGTAATAGCCTCTTTTGAGAAAATATATAAATTACCTAAAGCCAAAAGAAATAAGAGAACAAAAATTAAAATGCTTTTAAGAAAATGTTTAGTGATTTTTACTTCTTTAATTTTACATTTATAGATTAAAATACTCGGGATAACTCCTAAAAATATAAAATACCCTAATAGCCACCAGTTAAATAAATTTAGCGCTTCTTGAGTATTAGTGGCTAAAACATTTTCGATCATCCCCTTATCTAAATAAACATTATAGGTATTTAAAAAATAAGCGGCCAAAGAATTAATTAAAGTAAAAATTATCAGTATAGTTTTGAATAAATGTTTTTGCAGCGAAAAAATTAAAAAGAAAGTATAGCCTAATAACAGTCCCAAAAAAGAAATAACAATAGCTAACTTAAAAAACACCGGCCAATTCGGCTCAATAATATGTAAATTAGTCCAAAAATTAAGATTATATACGCATAAGCCAAATACGGTATATATAATAAGCAAAGTTATCTTGCTAACTGGAAATTTGAAGAATTTTGACATAAAAGGACCATATATATTAGATAGGCTCAATATATTAAGCCAAGAAACTCATATTTTTATAATATGTTATCCAATATAAGCAATAAATTAAAAAAAACAATGAGATCCTATAAATATAATTATTCTTTAAATTATGGATAATTTATATTTGCAATTATATCGAATGACTATTAAAAACTTGAGATGAAATAATACTCAATTATCAACTACTAATTAAATTGTTACCATGCCCAAAGATTTTACAATTACTACGGTTATAACATCCTTGAATATGGAAAATAGTATAGCTGATTCGATAAAATCCTTTCTTGAGCAAGATTATCCCTATAAACAACTAGTTATTGTTGACGGCAAATCAACCGATAATTCTCATGAGATTATTGCTGATTTTGTAAATAAGCACCAAGATATAATTACCTGGGTAAAAGAGTATGACAAAAACTTATCTGATGCCCGTAATATCGCTATAAAGCATACCAAAGGAAATATTATTGGGTTTCTGGGGGCTGATGATTTATTATGCAAAGGAATATTTACTAAAATAGCAGAATTTACAAAAATTGCTGACCATTACGATGCTATATATTTTAACTCATATATAATAGCTAAAAATGAAATAGTTTTTAGAAATAGCGCTACTATTGAATTTAACAAACGTAATTTACGTAAACTTCCCCCTATAGTTCCAGGAGAAGCTATCTATTACAAAAAAGAACTATTTGATTGCCATAAATTTAATGAGAAAAACCCCAATACTCTTGATTATGAATTTAATATGGATCTAGTTACTGCAAATAAAAATTATATTTTCTGTCCTTTGAATGAAACTGGCGTGTATTGGATAAATAAAAATGGCCACAATATATCATCAATTCATGGCAAAGAACAAAGATATGAAACAATTGCAATAATGTTTAAATATTGTAAAAGATATTCTGACTATAAAAAAATAATCGGTTATAATTTAAAGAACATACTAAAAAATTATAGAAATATAAAAAATGCTTACAACAAAATAAAGTGACTTTATAATTAAGAGGTAACCGTTCAGGATATATATAGACGCCAGGCGAATAGGGCTTTTGCGAAGCAAAAGTCCTATTCGAATTTTTATAAATTACTCTTATGACTTCACTAAAATAAAAGTGTCGGGCAATATGAATTAAGACAACGAACTAAAATAATTTATATAAAGCTTCACCTAGAATCTTTGTATTTAAGGTACTTTGTTCTTTTAGCTGATAATGAGATGGCCTGATTAAAGAAGTTAACATTAATTTTTCCATTTTATCTGATAAATCTTGATAGTCTTTAGATTCAAAAAATATTATTTCATTTAATGTATTAGTAATCTCTAGATTGGTTTTTATATTAGAAATAATTGCTGGTATTCCTAAACTAGCAGCATCCCAAACACTGCCTCCTCCTGGCCCACCCTCAAATAAAGTTGTTTGAATAACCGCAACTGCACTTTTCATTATTTCAATCTGCTCTAATTTAGGAATTAAACCTAAACATCTTACTTTATTTTGAATCCCTAAATCTTTGAGTAAATTATTTAAATCATTTATATAATTAGGGCGCCTACTATCCTCCATTAGACCAGTACATATAAGCTCAAAATCTTTATACTCTTCTTTTTTTATAAATTCTGCGAAAGCCTTATACAAAGTTGGATGGTCTTTATGGAGCCAAAATTGATTAGATGATATAAAATATCGTTTTGGTAAATTATATTTGCTTATTATAGAATGATTATTCTCTAAATATTTTTGGTTAAGTTTAGGAGTAAAAGGCAAAACAAATATATTATCAGGATTAGCTTTATAAAATTCAATTAAATCATCTTTAACAGAATTAGCATTAACTATAATTCTTTTATTCTTATTTACCATTGACGTAAAAAAACTATTTCTAGAAACGATATCTTCTTTAGAAAAAAATTCTGGAAAATATTTATGCTGGCAATCATAAAGGTAACCGATACTATTAATTTTAAAATCATAATATTCAGGGTTCATATGGGGCAAGATAGTCTCTATATTAAATTTATCTAAAGCTCTTTTTAAATTTAATCCGCCACTATATTGTACAAATCGTAAAGAAGAAAAATCTTCAAAGCCAGGATAAAGATCTTTCAGAACTAAATCGGATAAAAATTTCTCATAAATTTTTAAAAATAGTCTTTTTATTCCTTTGTATTTCTTATATTTATTATTAAAAATAAAAAATATATACAATTTAATTTTTTTCTCCTTAGAAACACTGTCTAGGGCTAATATTATTTGTTTAATGAAATCAACTCCTCCATTCCACCCCACAAAACTTTCCGTAAGTATAGCAATTTTTTTCATTATTTTTTCCTAGTTATTTTACCTATATAAGTACCTGGTATATTTATATCTTCTAGAACTACACTACCTGCTCCTATTATTACATTATCGCAAATATTTACTTTATCTCTAATTACTGCGCCAGCGCCAACAAATACATTCTCACCTATAGTAACCCTACCACAAACCGTTGCATTTGGCGCTATATGAGTATTACGAGCAACCGTTACTTCATGATCTAAGCATGCTCCGGTATTAATTATTACATTATCACCAATTATAGAGCTTACTCCTAAATGAGCATAATTAGCAATAAAGGTTCCTTTACCTATTTCTACTTCAAGGCCTATATAAGAATGTTTTGAAATTATAGTAATTAA
The DNA here is from genome assembly GCA_964476705.1 of uncultured Rickettsiales bacterium. Taxonomy (GTDB): domain Bacteria; phylum Pseudomonadota; class Alphaproteobacteria; order Rickettsiales; family UBA6187; genus CAYZBM01. Next base: position 31,218 of record CAYZBM010000001.1, read on the forward strand.
ATCAGAATATTTATTATATTCTAATTTTCTTTTATAGTTATCTCCGATACCAACTATTACCGACTCTTTTTCTTCTTTAATCTCATATTCTCGGTAAACAGGAAAATCAAGTATTAGTTCATTTATTTTTGCATAAGGATCTACAAAAATTATTTGAATTTGCGGAAATGCATCGACAGCAACATTAGCAATACTTCTTGCATGTCCTCCACAACCTATAATAACTAACTTATTTTTCATAATAATCTTTTATTATTTTTGCAATAAATTGAATATCCAATTCATTCAATTCCGGATAACTAGGTAAATTTATTCCTCTATATGCTATATTCTCAGCATTTATATAGTGCTCTTCTTTTCTATTATAAGCTGGCATTGTATGTATTGGATAGAAAGTAGGCCTAGTTTCTATCCCTGCTTCTTTTAAATAACTTCGCAATTCTTCTCTAATCTCAGAATTTTTGACTAATATAGAACACATCCAATAAGAGTGATATACTTCTCCTATGGCTTTATGCAAAATTATAGGAAGATTTTTTAGATATTTTTCATACCATTTTGCAATTTTTTGTTTTTTTTCTAGAAATATTTCTATTTGTTCAAGTTGTGCTAAACCTATAGCGGCTTGAATATTAGTCATTCTATAATTAAAACCTATAATATCGTGCCAATATTCACGATTTTTAGCTAAACCTTGGCCGTTTAAATGTACTAATTTATTATAAATTTCAGAATTATTAGTAACAACCATTCCTCCTTCACCGCAAGTAATAGTTTTGTTTCCAAAAAATGAAAATGTAGCAACGTCACCAAAAGTACCTACATATTGATTTTTATATTTGCTTCCTAAAGCTTCAGCACAGTCCTCAATGATTAATAAATTATAATCTTTAGCAATTTTTATTATTGAGTCCATATCACAGGGATGACCATATAAAGGAACTACTATAATCGCTTTAGTTTTAGGAGTAATCTTTTTTATTATATCATTAGGACATATCTGCCAATTATCAATTTTACTATCAACAAAAATCGGCTTAGCCCCTACTTGTACAATAGGATTTGCTGAAGCAATATAAGTAAAAGTTGGGACTATAACTTCATCACCAATTCCAATACCTAAAGCAACTAAAGCTAGATGTATAGCTACCGTACCATTACATACAGAAGTTGCAAATTTAATATCTATATATTTAGCAAAACTAGTTTCAAAATATTGAATAAACTTACCTTTAGAAGAGACCCAAGTTGAATCTAAACATTCATTGACATATTTTCTTTCATTACCAGATAAGCATGGCTTATATATAGGATATTTATACATTATTTTTCCAAGTTCTTATTTTTTAATATCTGATATAAATTTATATATATGATCAACTTTAGTTTTAATTTCATTTGAATAAAAATTCAATAGATGATCTTTTCTATTTATAATATTTTCTTTATTACTTATCAATTTTTCTTTCTCATTTATTAGTGAACGATAATTTTCAATTAAAATATTTTTATCAGCTATATTATTACTTAAATTGGTATTTTCTCGAACCAAAATAGAAAGTTTTGCCTCAAGATCATCTTTCATTTGCAAACAAGTTTCTAATTTATAAGCAACTGGAACTTTTTTAGAAGCTCTATATATAGGTAAAAATCCAAATAGATAAATCTTCTTTCTTTTATTTCTTTTTTTTATCTTTAATAGCATTATTCCAAACAAATAAAATTTCTTTTCAATGGGCGAATTTTTCAATGCTAAAGAATTACTATTTTCATTTTTATCTGATGTTATTGCATTGTTATCTAATAGAATATTACCCTCTGGAATATAACAACTATATTCTTCGATTAATATATTATTAAGTTTCTTAAATTCCTCAATAACATCAACTCCAACTTGCGTCGAAACCCCCCCCATATTAAACTTAGCAACAGTTCTAGGTAAATATAAAAATAAATGGCCATTTTTAATAAAAGCATCACAATTAAATTTCCAATCGCTACCTTCCTTAATATTAGGACTAAAAAACGATGAGTTTTCGAATATTTTTCTACTATAAAAAATAGCCTGGTGGTGAATATTATTATGCAATAAACAACGTTTACTCTTAATAGAATCAAATTTATTTACCGCATTTAATTCAAATACTTTTGTATAAGGAACTTTCTTGTCAATGCTATAAGCGTAAATATCTCCATATATTGCATCTATCGCATTAAATCTTGTTTCCTCAAACTTATTCATAACATCTTCAACAACCATATCATCATAAAGTTGATCATCAGTATTAAGAAAATAACAATAATCTCCGGTAGAAATCCTAACTCCTCTTTGCATAGCAAAATATATTCCCTCGTCCTTTTCTGAAATATATTTTATCCATCCTTTCTTTGCATATTCTTCAATTATTTCTAAAGTACCATCCTTAGATCCACCATCAACGACTATATGCTCTATATTTTTATACGTTTGATTACGAACAGATTCTATAGCTTTCTCAAAGCTCTTGATCCTATTAGATTTTACAAGATTATAAGAAACTGTTATTATAGAAACTTTAGGAGAATTTTTTTTATTTTCTTTATATAAAAACTTATCTAAGTAAGGTTTTATTTTAATTGGAATCTTTGAATTAAACAACCATTCTTTGTACTGATCATTAGTAATTTTAGCATGTTTATTAAAATGCTTCTTTAGTATTTTTAAACACTCATCCTGACCAATCTTGTAGTTAATGAAAGACTCACCTCCCATTCTAAAAGTAGCTAATTTACAATTAACAACAGCACCCTTATATTTTTTAAGGTATAATCTTATTAAGAAATCATAATCCGCAGAGCTCTTAAAATCCAGATCAAACATTCCTTCTCTTATCATAACCTGAGTTTTACAAAACATAGTTTGATGACAAAAAGGCATTCTAACAAATATTTTATTTAGATCAGCATAGCCAACAAAACTTCTTTTTATATTTTTTACATCAATAAAAATTGCATCACTTCCACAAAAATCAGCTTTTTCCTTTTCCAATACTTTAATAGACTCCTCTACCCCATAAATATTATGCCAATAATCATCAGAATTTAAAAATGCAACATATTCACCTTTTGCTAATTTGATCCCTTTATTCATAGCATGATAAATGCCATCATCTTTCTCAGAAATATATTTTATCCAACCTTTTTCCGCATACTCCCTAATAATAAACAAACTACCATCTTTCGAGTTTCCATCTATTATTATATGCTCTATTTCTTTATATGTTTGATTATGAACAGATTCTAAACACTGCCTAAAATAATCAACTCTTCCAGAGTCAACTAAATTATAAGTTACCGTAATTACTGTCAATTTAGGCTGTTTTTTATTCATTTATATACCATTTATAGAATTTTTTAATTCCGTCTTCGATGTTAATTTTAGGACTCCATCCTATTTGTTTTATCTTATTGGCATCCATAAGCTTCCTATACATACCATTTGGCTTAGTTATATCATATTCTAAGTCACCTTCGAAACCTACAATTTCTTTAACTATCCTAAAAAGTTCTCTTAATTTAATATCACTTCCTGAAGTTATATTTATCAATTCACCTATATCTTTATAATTTTTATTTTCCATTATATGTATACAAGCGTCAGCGAGATCATCAGAGCACATAAGCTCCCTGTAAACAGAACCATCACCCCAAAGTACTACTTTATTATTATATGCTCCTATTTTTGCTAAAGTAGATTCAATAGATTTATTATCAGAATAATCTATTGAGTTATCTAAATTCCATCCTAATTTATAACGTTTAAGATCTCTTTTGATAGATTCAAAATCTTTTGCTCTGAGTAATTTTGCTAAATGAAATCTTCTTATAACCATAGGGAGAAGATGAGCTGTCTCCATATTAAAATTATCGCCTATACCATATTGATTAGTTGGCATCACTGAAATAAAATTCGTGCCATATTGTTCGTTATAATAGCGACAAAGTTTTATAGCTGCTATTTTTGCAATAGAATAAGCTTCATTAGTTTTTTCAAGTTCTCCCGTTAATAGACTATCTTCTTTCATAGGTTGATGGGTATTTTTGGGATAAATGCAACTTGAGCCTAAATTTAATAATTTACTTACTTTATATTTATAACTTGAATTTATAACATTTAATGCAATCATTAAATTTTCATATATAAAATCAGCCGGATAAGTAGAATTAGCAATTATTCCTCCTACTTTTGCTGCTGCTAAAATAACATAATCAGGCTTCTCTTTAGCAAAAAAAACGTCTACCGCTGACTGATTAGTAAGGTCAAGATCAGAAGAAGAACTAACTATAATATTGTTATAGTCATTTTCTTTTAATTTTCTATAAATTGCCGAACCTACTAAACCATTATGGCCAGCTAAATAAATTCTAGATTTTTGTTCCAAATCAAACCCCTTTAGTTGGTTATGAAAATCTTTTTATTAAAAAAAATTTTTTCCAGTACTATCAGTACTATATGTAGTCTATAATCGTCATGGTAGACCCTGAAGATTATAGACAAATCAAAAAAATAAACGCTGGTTCATTTTTTATTTTGTCAAAATAATTACAAGATTTTGATTATAATTTATATAAAATCTTGCAAGATGTTTTTTCTTGGGCGACTCTTTATACTTCTTGAGGAATAAAATACTCATATCCCTTATCTTTTAAGAATTTTTCTTTTTCTGCCGATTTAAGATCTTCACTAACCATTTCTTTTACTAACATTGACAAATCATATTTAGGTTCCCAACCAAGTTTTTGCCTTGCTTTTGTAGAGTCCCCTAATAATAGATCTACTTCAGCTGGCCTAAAATAACGCCGATCAACTTCTATTAAAATTTTTCCAGTTAACTTATCTATACCTTTTTCTTCTATACCTATACCCTGCCATTCTATCTCAATACCTAATTCTTTAAACACCATCAAACAGAAATCTCTAATAGTAGTAGTAACTCCAGTTGCAAGAACGAAATCTTCTGGATCTTTTTGTTGTAAAACTCTCCACATACCTTCAACATAATCTTTAGCATGTCCCCAATCTCTTTTCGAATCTAAATTCCCTATATATAATTTATTTTCCATGCCGAGCTTTATTCTTACGGCAGCTCTAGTAATTTTACGAGTTACAAAGGTTTCACCTCTTCTAGGACTTTCATGGTTAAATAAAATACCATTACAAGCATACATTCCGTAGCTCTCACGATAGTTAACCGTAATCCAATAAGCATATATTTTCGCACAAGCATATGGAGACCTAGGATAAAATGGAGTAGTCTCTTTCTGAGGTATTTCTTGTACTAAACCATATAGTTCAGATGTTGAAGCTTGATAAATTTTTGTAGTTTTTTCCAATCCTAAAATTCTAATTGCTTCTAATATTCTTAAGGTTCCTATCCCATCTGCATTAGCCGTATATTCAGGAGAATCGAAAGAAACTTTTACATGGGATTGGGCAGCTAAATTATAAATTTCATCTGGTTTAATTTCTTGAATCAATCTAATTATATTAGTACTATCTGTTAAATCACCATAATGTAATTTAAATTTCAAATCACTCCTATGAATATCTTGATATAAATGGTCAATCCGAGAAGTGTTAAAAGATGAAGACCGCCTTTTCATGCCATGGACTTCATAACCTTTTTCTAATAATAATTCAGCAAGATAAGATCCATCTTGTCCAGTAATTCCAGTTATCAAAGCTTTTTTCATTTAGTCTTTTACTCCATTAATTATTTTATTTAGTTTCAACTGCAATAAAAGCATATTTTGTAATTTATCCAACATATATTCCAATATATATATAACCATTAAATAAATTACAATAACTACATATAGATCACAACTTATTACTTTTCTGTATAATTTGCCCAATAACTCTAATTGAGAGCTTTATATGCACAAATGAATTTAACTTTCTTATAATAACCTTATAATTTATGTTTTTTTAATAAATTATAATTATACTATACATTAATTAAGAGCATGTTATTTAGATAGAGTAATTTATTATAATGTTTTTATAAATCTAAAGGAAATATATTATGTATGGGATTATATTAGCTGGAGGATCAGGTAGTAGACTTTGGCCACTTAGCAGGGAGCTTTATCCCAAGCAATTAATAAAATTAGATGGAGATGAAAGCCCGCTACAATCAACTTTCAAAAGACTAGCTAACTTAATAGATGCTAATAATATAATTTCAGTTACTAACATAAAACACTCTTGCGATGTAAAACTGCAACTAAGCCAGATTCATCCCTCTTGCCTGATATTATCTGAACCAACCGGAAAAAATACAGCTCCGGCTATAGCCTGTTCTTTGCAATTTATTAAACAAATCTCAACTAATGACGAAATTGTAATAATCGTACCATCAGACCATGTTATCAAAGATATTGAAGCCTTTAATCAAGCTGTCTTATCTGCACAAACAATAGCAAAAGAAGGATATATAGTAACATTAGGTATTAAACCTACTTATGCAGAAACAGGCTATGGATACATAAAATCTGGAGAAAAATTTAAAGATGGATTCAAGGTAGAACAATTTGTTGAGAAACCTAATATTCAAACTGCCCAAAAATACTTAGATTCTGGAGATTTCTATTGGAATGCAGGAATTTTTATAGCTAAAATATCCACTCTTTTAGAAGAATTTGAGACTTACTCTCCTGACATTTACCAACATTTAAATAAACTAGACTTGTCCTATAATAAAAATATTTCAGAAGATATTTATAGTAACATGCCTTCAATATCATTAGATTATGCAATTATAGAAAAGTCTAAAAAACTTACCCTTGTTGAACTAAAGTCTTGCTGGAACGATCTTGGCTCTTGGGAATCTTTATATAATGTAAGAGAAAAGAATAAAGATGGTAATGTAGTATATGGTAATATAATTACCAATGATGTTAAAGACTCTTTTCTTTATAGCACAAAAAAACTAGTTGCTGTTTCTGGGTTAGAAGACATAGTTATAGTTGAAACAGAAGATGCAATTATGGCTTGTAAAAAAAGTTCTTCTCAAGATGTAAAAAAAATCTACGATGAACTTAAATTACGAAAAGATAGTAGCCATCAGATCCATAAAACTGTATTTCGTCCATGGGGATATTACACTAACCTTACAGAAGGAGAAGGATATATAACTAAACTAATCAATGTTTCGCCTCAGCAAAAACTTTCTATCCAATCACATAACTATCGTTCAGAGCAATGGACTATACTTGAAGGTAATGCTTTAGTAATATTAGATGATAAAGAATTCAACCTAACTGCTGGACAAACAATTGATATACCAACAAAAAGCAAGCACTCTTTGCAGAATCCTTACGATAAAGACCTTAAGATAATAGAAATACAAAGAGGCGAGCATATATCTGAAGATGATATAATTAGATATTCAGATATTTATGGTAGAATATAAGCATAAATCTACTAATTCTCAAAATTAACCGCATATAAGCTACTATACAGACCAGCTTTATCTATTAATTCTTTATGAGTACCCTGCTCTACTATTTTACCAGCTGACACCACGCAAATTTTATCAGAGTGGATAATAGTTGATAATCTATGGGCAATCACCAATGAGGTTCTATTTTTCATTAAATTTTCTAGACCTTTTTGGATATATTTTTCGGATATGGGATCTAAGGCTGATGTTGCTTCATCTAAGAGTAAAATTGGAGTATTTTTAAGCAAAGCCCGAGCTATAGAAATTCTTTGTTTTTGTCCACCCGAAAGCATAATTCCATTTTGACCAATTTTAGTTTGGTAGCCATTGACTGCTTGCTCGATAAACTCATGCGCTTGTGCCATTTCTGCGGCTTTTATTACTTCAGCTTCTGTAGCATCACGTCTTGAGTACCTAATATTTTCATAAAAACTATCATCAAATAATTGTACATCTTGGCCAACATAAGAAATAGCATCACGTAAAGAACTAATTTTTATATCTTTAATATTATGCCCATCAACTAATATTTCTCCTGAATTGGGATCATAAAAACGTAAGATCAAAGACATAATAGTAGATTTACCCCCACCTGAATGGCCAACTAAGGCAACAGTTTGCCCAGCTTTTATTTTTAAATTAATTCCATTTAGCGCCGACCTTTCAGTGATATAAGAAAAATTTATATTCTTAAATTCAATATGACCTTTAATATTTTTTAATTCTATAGCATTATCTTTATCTTTTATAATTGGCTCTTCATCTAATATATTAAATACTCTTCCAGCTGCAACCAATCCTAGTTGCACACTCATATTCATTGAAGACATTGATTTCATTGGCTTATATGCCATCATCAGTGAGGTAAAAAACGAAAAGAATTCTCCTGGAGTTGCTTCACCACTTAATACTTGATTGCCTCCATAATAAAGTACGGCAGCCACGCCTATTCCGGTAACTGATTCGATAAATATACCAGGAACTCCTAAATATCTAGAAATCTTATAGCCTAACTGAGCAAACATTTTTAATAATTCTTTAAACTTACTGATCTCATATTGCTCTGCACTATAGGCTTTAACTATTCTTGCTGATTTAAAAGTGTCATCAATTTTAGCTATATAATCCCCTAAATTCTGCTGATTAGTAGTCATTAATTTTTTTATCCTTTTTAAAGTAAAGTACATTGGATAAATAATTAACGGTAAACCAAACAAAGCCATTAAAGACAATTTATAGTTCATATAAAACATCACCCCTACAAGTCCTAAGGTGGTGAAGAAATTTCTAAATGTTCCCGATAAAATCAAATTTATAGTATTAACCGTTGCCATAAGGTCATTGGTCATATTCGATATCATCATTCCAGTAGACTTATTATTATAAGTCGCGATATCAGCATGGATAAATTTAGTAAACATTTTTAGTCTTAAATCATTAGTCACTTTTATATTTAGCCAAGATAAAACTAAACCTTGATAATATGATAATATCCCCTTTACAATTGCAACTACCGCAACCAATATCGGTATGCTATATAACATGTTTTTATCAGTGACATTAAATAAGGTACTATCTAAAGCTGGCTGCACCAAAAAGGCCTGGTACGCAGTAGTTGATGATACCAAAAGCATTAAACCAATACTTAAGGCAATTAAAAAATAATAAGGAAAGATATTTTCCTTAAGCAACCTCAAGAATACGTAACGTGATGATAAATATTTATCTTCTGTTTTTAGATCTTTTTTAAAAAACATTTAATATACTTGAAGTTTTTGAGTTAATTTACATATATTTATCCCCTTACTTCTACTATATACTACAATCTTTTGCAACATATCTATAAGTAATAGAGGTCAAATGAATATTCTAAATATTCTCCATGTCCCAGGAAAAGCTGGAACCGAGCACGCGTTTGTCTCCATGTCACTTGCTATAAAAAATAACGGCCATAATATCACCTGCATGATTCCTAAGAACTCTTTGAGTAAAAAGCAAATAATTGCTCATAATCTACCAATTATTGAAAATAATAAGACATATAAAAATTTTGGTAAATTTGACTTAATCTTTATAAGCACTCTAAGAAAAATAATAAAAAACAATAAAATAGACGCAGTTATTAGTAATAATGGCCGAATTACTGAAATTGCTAAAAAGGCCACAAAAAAATTATGTCCATTAATTTCAATAAATCATGGAACTAATATAAAAAAAACAGCTTTAGCTGATTTTGCTATAGTGATAAATAATACACAATATGGGGAAATTATATCTGCCGGATTTAATAAAGATAGAGCCTATATTATTCCCAATTCAATTCCACTTAACACTAATATTAATTTAAAGCCTGAAAATAACCAACCTAAATCAATTTTAACCATTGGCTTTTTGGGCAGGCTATCTCAAGAGAAAGGTCCAGATATATTAATTAAAGCTGCTAATTTACTCCATAAACAAAATATTAAATTTAAAGTTAATATTGCAGGCGATGGCAATATGCTAAATGAACTTAAAACTTTAGTAGAACAATTTGAATTAACTGAAATAATTAACTTTGTTGGCTGGGTAGAAAATAAAGAAAAGTTCTTTAAAGATATAGATATATTCTGCCTGCCCTCAAGACAAGAAGCATTCGGTATTGTCCTTTTGGAAGCTATGGAGCATATGATTCCGATAGTAGCAAGTGACTGTGATGGCCCTAAAGATATTTTTGAAGATAATTATGAGGCTTTAATCTGCAAAAAAGATGACGTGCAAGATTTAAGTGACAAGCTAATAACATTAATAAATAACACTGAGCTAAGAGAAAAACTAAGAACTAATGCTAAAGATAAATTAATAAAAAATTATACAGAGCAAATAGTTAGCAAAAAACTTGAAGACATGCTGCAAAAGGTTTTATATCTCTCCCAGCGCCTTATGTAATAGTATATAATGATTAGCTACATCAGCTTGCCTATTATATAATGTAATTTTATTTTGCGCTAAATCAATTTCATTAGTCATTACTAAAGTTATATCATCAAGACCATTTCTATAACGCAAACTCGCAAGCTTAAGTTTATTTTCCATATATTTATTTTCACTTAAACTTTTATTGAGTACATTAATACTAGTTAAATAATCAGACAGAGCAACATGTGTTTCTTCAAATCCTTGTAAAATAGCATTCTTATAAGCAAGCATAACTTGCTCTTTTCTAAAACCTGCAGCTTTAACTGCTGCATGTAATTTACCAAAATTAAATATCGGGGCTGAGATACTTGAAGAGATTGACCAAATTGGGTTTTGTGGCGCAAAAGGAACTGAGCTTGGTAAGTCTTGCGCACCAAAAAAACTACCTAGTGAAATTTGTGGCCAGAGATTTGCTTCATATTTTTTAAGCTCAGCTCCTGATTTATTTAGCTCTGCTTCAGCTTGCATAACTTCAGCCCGTTTTTTTATACTGACTATTGAGATATTTTTAATTACACTAGGGTTAGTAGGCAAATTTAATTTATTATTAGCTTTTATATCAGCAAATATTTTCTTTATATCTTTAGGATATTGTCCTAATAACTTAGTAATTTTATATTCTATTTTTTTTATTTCTTGTTTTGTTAAGCTACTCTCAGCTAAAGCTTGCTTATATTTAGCTTTAGTATTTTCTAACTCTAAACTATTTGCCAAACCTGATTCCGTTCGCATCTCTAATAAAACAACTATTTGATTATAATTATCCGCTATTTTTTCTTGTTCTTTTAATATTTGCTCAAACTTATTATAGTTAACTAATAATGTTAGCACTTGAGTTAATATATAACTCCTAACTTGCTTTAAGCTTGCAACATTATATTGATTAACGGATCTTGCCGCTGATATATCCGCTCTCTTTGCACCAAAAATATCTAGGTCTAAATTAGCGTTAAGCCCTGCTTTATTAACATTTCCAGGCTTTACTAAACCAAATTGGTTATTTCCACGAGTTGTGCTAGCTAGTCCTGAAATATCTGGATATAAACTAGCTTTACTAAAATTCACCAAACTTTCAGATTCATTAATTCTTTTTTTAGCTATTTTTATATCTATATTATTATCTAACAAGTCTCTAACTATATTATCAAATTCTCTACTTCCAAAGATCATTGCTATATATTTATTATAATAATCTATAGTAGATTTATCTTGATTCAGTATAATTTTAGTATCTTCTTTTTGTATAGCAGAACTGCAATTTATAAGAGTAAAAATACTTAATACACTTAAGATTTTTTGTATATTATTCATTTTATTATACCCAAATCTTTATTTTGTATAAACACATCCATTTCTTGCCCAACAAAAATATCTTCTGTGGCTTCTGGTAAAGAATAAATAATTTTAAGAACTCTAGTATCAACTCTTTGTCCAGCAGTAATTAAATTCTCTTTTGGTGATACAAAAGGTTCAAACCGGACAAATTTTAAATCTATTGGTTTTTTACTATTTCCTCTAATATAGGCCGTAGCCTTCATATCAGCTTTAATCTTTGTCGAAAATTCTTGATCAAATTCAACCCTAACATTAAGTATCGATGTATCACCCATAATAATTAAAGGATTTAAATTCTGAGCAACGGATGCATATTCACCAGGCCTGATATTTACTTTTAATATTTCACCATCAATCGGCGCATAGGTCGTAAGCCTTTCTTTATTAGTTTGTAGAGAATGTAATTTAGCCTTAGCTTGATTCACCCTAATTTTGCTTAATTCTTTATTATATTTACGACTATCAAACTCATCTTTAGATATTGCCTTACTATCTTTTAAATTAGCAACGGATGCAAATTTACTTGACGCATCTTGCTCATTTATTTTAGCTAAAGATAAATCTTCTTTTGCAATTTCTATATCGGCATCTATAGCTCTCATATCTAAAGAAAAAATTTTATCACCTTTTTTAACTTTATCGCCAACCTTAATATAAATTTCACGAACTATTCCTGGCAATTCTGTACTTAAAGAAATAACTTCGCTTTGGGGCTCAACCACACCAATTCCTGCAAAAGCACTGTCATATACCGACTCTACAGGCTGTACTGTCTTTTCAATTTTAGGGCTTTCTGGCCGACTAAAAACTAAAATTAAGGCAAAAATAAGACCGAAAAATCCAATAACCGGTAATTTAAACCCATTAGTTTTTTTTATTAAATCTCTAACAGTCATAATTTTTTATCCTTTATTTTAGATTAGGAATCTGTGTCATGTATATACTGACTAGGAAGAAAATCTCCATATATAGCACCATCGCGCATTTCAATAATTCTATCTGCAAATTTATAAATCCGGTTATCATGGGTAACCACAAGTACTGCACGATTACTATCATTAGCTATCTTTCGCATAATCTCCATTACTTCATGTCCTGTTTTTGCATCTAATGCCGCAGTTGGTTCATCGCAAACTATTAAAAATGGATTATGCACCAAAGCCCTAGCTATAGCCACTCTTTGTTGCTGACCACCAGATAATTGACGGGGACATTTATCAGCTTGGTCTAGCATGGAAATCTTTGCTAAAACATCTTTAGCCTTAGCTAACGCATCTTTATATTCAACTTCAGCTGCAAATAAGGGCATAGCCGCATTTTCAGCGGCAGTAAGTGCTGGTAGTAGATTATATTGCTGAAAAATAAAGCCAATATTTTTTCGTCTAAATAACACCTTATCATGATCACTTAATGAATTTAAATCAATCCCCATCACATTAATATTACCATTAGTTACCGACAATATTCCTGAGATCATTGATATTAAAGTAGTCTTACCGCAACCAGAAGGACCAACTAACATAGTTAGCTCACCTTTTTTAAGTTCAAGATTTATATCATGAATAATTCGGACATAATTCTCTCCAATCAAAAAATCTTTATCTACATGTTCTAACTTAACTGCTACTGACATTGATAATTCCTTCTATCCTCTAAAAACTATAGCTGGATCAAGTGTAAATACTTTACGCAAACTAAACACTATCGATCCTAGAATAATAAAAGTAATAATGACTGCTGAGCCACACATTACTTGCCAATGTAAGACAAAACCTTTAAGAGCCGGAGCATCTTTAGTTAAATAGAAAAATAAAGCAGTAATTCCAATACCTAAACCATAACCAATACTTCCAACGATACCAGCTTGGGTTAATACTATTTTAAATAATTGATAATTAGTAACACCAATTGCTTTCATTGCCGCAAATTGTTTAAGATTTTCAATAACAAAAATATAAAATGTTTGTGCAGTAATTGCACCCCCAATTAAAATTCCCAAAAATACCGTAATTCCAAAATTTATCGGAATTCCAGTACGTTCTAAATAATAGTTAATACTTCGCCAAGTAAAATCATCTTTAGTTAACGCTTGCAAACCAGTTTCTTTATTGATCTTCTTCACTAATTCTTCAACAGATACACCATCCTTGGCTTTTACTAATACAAAAGACATTTTATTTCTCTGTGGTGGTGTTACCTCTAATATTGTTGAATATGTCATAAATACAGTAGGGAAAGTCATAAAAGTTGGGTTTGCATCGCAAATACTATTTATCACTAAACGATGATCATTAAGTTCAACTTCTTTTCCTACTTTAAGTTCTTGCTTAGGCCACATAAAAAAATAACCATTTTTATCCATCATGGCAGATAGTGGAAATTTAACCGAATCTTGGGTTCCTTTAACCATTTTTGGACAGATACCTATTAAACTAGTATCATCTACTCCCAGTAATTGCACCTGTTGAGTAAGGCCATCTTTCATCCTGATAGTTGCAAGTCCCTTATAAAATGGTACCGCCCATTTAACCCCAGCTACACTTCTAACGTTAGTAAGTTCTACATCACGTAACGGTTCAACTTCCTCAATATAACGAACCCGAGTATCCATAACCCAGATATCAGCTTCAGAAACATCCCGAATTACCCCAGCAGTCCTTGCCATTAAGCCAATAAATATAGAAACTTGTTGCGACATTAGCAAAGTTGCAAAGGCTACGCCAAAAACCAAACCTAAATATTTAGCTTTATCACCTAATAAAATTTTCACACTAATATTGCGCATAACTTAAATATGTACTAGACTTAACTCATATGAAAGAAAAACACAATATAGCAGCAAATATCGTCTTAGGAAGAAGAATAAAAGCAACCAGGCTTCTCTTAGGGCTATCACATATGGATTTAGGTAGAAAAATCAACAAAACCGGCAATCAAATTAGTAAATATGAAGCCGGAGATTTGGTCCCTATCGATATCTTAGAAAAAATCGGGGAAGCTTTGAATTTTCCCATTCAGAAAAAAATCATCCGTCGGATTGTTTTTGCCCGTAAACTTGAAATTGAAGAAGGCGTGGATACTCAAGATACTCTTAGTGAATATTATGAAAACTTGTTTACCGACGAGTAGATGCCAATTTTAAAAGCTCCTGCTTACTGATCTGATAATCATTTTCTTCCCAGAGATGTTCGAGATTTTTTAAGATATCCCCCATTTCCTTGCCGGATTTAAAACCAATTTTTTGCAAATCAATCCCCGAGAGCGGAAATTTTCTTTCCACAAACTTATCCACATAAGAGATTAAATTTAAAAAATCTGTAGCTAAAGCTTTATTTTCAACAGTTTCTTTAACCCAATGAATTATAGTAAAAATTTTATAAGTATCTTTTCCTAAATTCCGAATACCATAATTATGTTCTTTATATTTATTAACCGCTGGAAAATCTCCAGAATTAATATTTAATAAAAAATCTGTATCTTTATTTGATAATTTCCAAGATTTTTTTAAATCTAATATTGCTTGTTTATTATCAATACCCGCAAATAATTTTATTCTTAAGAGACTTAAAACTGGTAAAGAATATTTATTCTCAAACTCAATTAATCCTCTTAAGTAGCTAAAATTACACTCAAAATTACTAAAGACTATATCTTTTAAATTAGCATTTAACATTTCAGTAAGGGCAATAAGCGGATTTTTGGCCGCAAATAATTTTAACATTTCTTTTTGAATTCTCTCGCCGGATAAAGATTTTATTTTATCTGCATATAAAGTACAGGCGGCTAAAGAATTTTGATCAATCTCACCTTTACCATAATAAGCATAAAATCTAAAAAATCTTAAAATCCTTAAAAAATCTTCTTCACAACGATCTTTTGCATTGCCAATAAATTTAACTACTCCATTTTGTAAATCAGCAATGCCATTATGATAATCATAAACTTTACCATTAATATCTGCCGATAAAGCATTGATTGTAAAATCTCGCCTTGCAGCATCTTCTGCATAATCATTGGTAAAAGCAACATCAGCATGACGCCCATCACAAGCTACGTCATGTCGTAATGTTGTGATCTCATAATTTCGTCCAGCTATAACTGCAGTAACCGTGCCAAATTTTAAGCCTGTGGGAACTACTTTGATATTATGAGAATTAAGTTTTTCGATAACTTTATCGGGAGTAAGCGGAGTTGCCAGATCAATATCTGAATTTTCTATTCCTAAAATAGCATCACGAACACAACCACCTACAAGTCTAACATCCCCTAGACAATCAGCGATTCTTTTTATCTCTTTCAAAGAGATAATCGGATGATTTGATAAATCTACAAGCAAAAATTTATCTCCCTAAATTCCAAGTAAATGGCAAACCGCCATGGCTACTTGGTAATGATTTAGACTATAAAAATGGAAATCTGTAATGCCAGCATCTAGTAAAATTTTACATTGTTCATACGCAACTAAAACCGACACTGCAAATCTAGTTTCATGATTATCATCAATATTTAAGCATAAATTATTGAGCCACTCTGGAATTGACGCCCCACAACTATCGCTAAATTTTTTGAGCTGTTTAAAATTATTAATCAGCATTATACCCGGGATTATTGGTACATTTATATTTTTTGCCCGTACTTTATCGATATAATGCAAAATCTTATCGGTATCAAAACAATATTGAGTAATGATATCATTAGCGCCAGCCTCAACCTTATCTTTTAAGAAACTTAAATCTTCATCCGCAGATTTAGCCTCAGGATGAGTTTCTGGATAGCCTGCAACACTAATTTCAAATTTATTTAAAGAAGCTATATAGCTAACTAAATCTTTAGCATAAGCATAGCCACCTATAGTTGGCTGATATTTACCAACCATCCCAGGCATATCTCCTCGTAATGCTACTACTTTAGTAATATTATTCAAATGATATTGTTCTATTACCTTATTTACTTCTTCTTTTTTACTATTTACTGCAGTTATATGAGCTGCAGCTTTTATCCCTACTTTATTTTGAATAAAAGTAACCGTCTCTAGAGTCTTATCGTGTGTTGAACCACCAGCTCCATAGGTTACGGTCATAAAATTTGGCTTTAATTTAGCTAATTCCAAAACAGATTTTTGCAAATTAATTTCTAATTCTTTAGTCTTTGGAGGAAAAAACTCAAAAGAAAAGCTATTTACTTTATTACTGTTTTCTGCATATTTCAGCTCAGCTAACTTAAAAAGAATCTCATTCATATATAATACTCTAATTCCACAGAAAAATAAGGCTTAAGCTTTATCAACAACTATAACCCCTTTTCCCATTTTCCTTTATCATTTTGTTTCCAATATATAACATTATGCCCAGCCCCCGAATAAATTTTCCAATATTTTCGCGCATTTGCAATTTGATTAGGATTATTGCCATCAAATAATAACATTGATTTCTCAAAATTATCTAATGGGCGATCATCTATACTACCTGCAAAAATCAAAACTTCAGAATTATTCGGATTATCATTTGAACAAGTTACAAAGATAGGCTGCTTCTCAGGATATTTATCATCTAAAGTGCCATGAGGCAAAAATATTCTGGTACTTGACCATAAATAAGCATCGATCTCTTTTACACTATCTTGATTGTCCGCAACTAAAAGACAATTTTTACCACCTTGTAATATTTTTTCTAGCAAGCGGGGCAAAGCCTGCTTAATAGTTGATTTACTTAAATGATAAAAATTTATATCGGCCATATAATAATTGTTTTGTAATTTATATATATTTTTTTTAATGGAGTAGTTTTAATTGAGTAGTTTTAATTGGATTATTTTTGAGGAATTTTTAGGCGAAGTTGATTTAGATACCGCAGTGTACACTTCGTACATGAGGACAGCTAAATTAATTTTAACGACAAAATTACCAAAAAGAATCAATTTAAACACTCCATTTATTCATAATTATCAATAAGGAGTTGATTTAACAACCTAACTCCAAAACCACTAGCACCTTTCGGACAGCAATCTTTATCTTTTTCAGCCCAAGCAACTCCTGCTATATCTAAATGTGCCCAAGCTACGTCATTTTCGATAAAACGATGTAAAAATTGTGCAGCAGTAATACTTCCAGCGCCCTTATCCAAGCTAATATTTTGCATATCAGCTATTGGAGAATCCAGCATACGGTCATAAACCTCACCTATTGGCAAACGCCATATTTTTTCATCAACTATATTAGATGCGGCCATTAAGTTATTGGCTAGCTTATCGTTATTAGAAAACAATCCAGCATATTCTCCACCTAAAGCAACAACTATTGCGCCAGTTAAAGTAGCTAAATCCACAATAAATTTAGGAGCATGATATTTTTGAACAAAGGTAAGTACATCAGCTAAAACCAATCTACCTTCTGCATCAGTATTTAATACTTCAATAGTTTGTCCAGACATTGAAGTTACTACGTCACCTGGTCTTTGCGCATTGCCATCTGGCATATTCTCAACTAAGCCCACAGCACCAATAGCATGAATATTAGCTTTACGTAGAGCTAATGATTTCATAAGTCCAACCACAACGGCAGACCCCCCCATATCATATTTCATATCCCACATTGGAGTTGCAGGTTTAATCGAAATACCACCAGTATCAAAGGTAACACCTTTACCGACAAAAGCTACCGGTTTATCTTTAGAATTTTTAGCAGTTTTTTTTGTACCATTCCATTCTAATATCACTAATCTTGGCGGCCTGGTCGAACCTTGACCTACGCCAAGTAAAGCTCCCATGCCTTCTTTTTTCATTTGTTTTTCATCATAAATAGTAACTTTAATTCCTAAAGGAGTTAGTTCTTTTTTGATGATTTCAGCATAGCTTTCAGGATATAAAACATTCGCCGGTTCAGTTACTAAATCTCGAGTAAAAAAGACGCCCCCAATAATAGCTTCTTCTATCTCAAAAAGTTTTTTAGCTTTTACATTTTCTTTAGCTAATAAATTTAAACTGCTTAAATAAATTTTGCCCTTATCTTTATCTTTAGTTTTATATTTATCAAAACGATATGATTTAAGACTAGCACCAACAGCTAACTCTTTAATTAAAGCTGCATCATCGCCTAAATTTTCAGTAATTATATTAGCCTCAGAAATTTTATAATTATTAATTAAGCTAAATAATTTACCGCCAAGCTTACGGACATTATCACTATTTATATCTTTATTATCACCAATACCTGCAACTATAATCAAATCATATTTAGTGCCAGCTGGACTTAGAAGTGAAATAAACTCACCTTTTTTTCCTGAAAATCCTTGATGTTTTATGGCTTTAGTTATTGCGCCACTTAATTTTTTATCGAGCAATAATCCTTGTTTGCCCAAAGAAATTTTATTATTTGCCAGAATAATTAAACAACCTTTTTCTGGAATATTATCTTTAGTAAAATTAATTTTCATTTTTAACACCCATTTGCCAGCTAGAATTATAAAGTCCGCATAAAAAAATAAGAATATACGGTTTTATTCCAGAGGTGGGATATTGTCAAGTGTGGGGGTAATAATTGGTATTATTATCCAAGAAAAGGACTAGCAGAACGAGAGCTTCCAGGAGAACCTGGAGTAGACAGGCCTAAACCTTCATCAAGATTGGCATCTTCCAGATTGCTACTAGGTATTTTCGGCTTTAATCTTTCATCATTTTTAAAAGATTCGACTACCTCACTTTGTCCTATCGCGTTGAAATATTCAACTGCAAAATCTCTTACTGTATTAGCATAATGTTTAAATGATTCAACTGAGTCTAGGGTTAAATCATATTTTTCATCTGATTTCCCTTCTAAAAGATATTTATAAGTAAGATTAAAATCTTCTTCTGCATCTGTAAGATACCTACTGGTTTCTGCCAAAAAACCGGTTACAGCCTTATTAAATTTACTTTTATTTTCTGCATCCATATTTTCTGTAAGCTTATCTAGATAGGGCTGATGTCCAAATAAAGTTAATATTTCTCTAGAGCTCTCTCTGGTAAACTTACTAAGTTCTTCAGAATTTTCTGCATATTGTTCTAACCTACCACCAGCTCTACCTGCCCTAAAGTGGTCTAAAGGCATTTGTATACTAGAAGAATGACTACTAAAAACTTTATCAAATCCTTTGTGGTTGCTAAGCTCTCTCATAAAATCTTCACGGCTTAATCCCATAATTTCATTAACTATTTCATAAACATAATTTAAATAATTTTTAGGATTTGCAGTATCTGAATGTTCAAGAAATTTTTCTCTATGAGCATATAACATAGGATATGCCTTCTTTTGATCTTCAGAAATTCCTCCGGTAAGATATTGGCCTATCATAGCACAAAACATTTCTTTATTCTCAATAACATCTGGGTTATTACCCGCGGTCAAATTAGCATAATCTCTGAATTCATGCATTAAAGAAGAATCTGTGATAACATTTCTTACAAAAGTTATCCCTTGGAATATAATTGGCGCCACCTTCTTTTCTCTTATTTTCTTTAAAGCATCAGCTAAATCTTTAATTTTAATTTCAGATTCATTATTTTGCTGAGTCTCATTTTGGCCTGGTCTCATTTTAAGTCTCTATTCATAATAGTTAAACTACTTATAACATCTTATAGTTTAAGCTTATTTCCTTAATAAATTATTAAAACAACCCCGATTTCTAATAAAAATAAGTACTTGAAAAACTAGAAAAATAATGGCATAACCTGGCCAAAAGCTAATAAAAGCTTTAAATGCTTGTAAAAGTGACAAAAATTAACAAAAGGAATGTATTTTTATGCCAAAAATGGTGTTTGTATTAACTGATGGTCAAGAAAAAGAAGTTGAAGCGCCAAACGGCCTGTCTGTACTTGAAATAGCCCATAAAAATGATATTGCCATTGAAGGTGCCTGCGAAGGGTCCCTTGCTTGTTCAACTTGCCATATAATAGTTGATAATGAATATTTTGATATGCTAGACGAGCCAACTGAAGATGAAGAAGATATGCTCGATTTAGCTTTTGGTTTAGAAACCACCTCAAGACTTGGTTGCCAAATTATTATGAGCGATGATTTAGATGGCCTTAAGGTAAAATTGCCGCAAGCTACGAGGAATGCTTCAAAGTAATATTAGACCTAATATTAAAATCAGCCAAGGCGAGAAGCATTAACTTCACGAACAAGTGAATACATGACTTTAGGATTTTTTTCTATACAACTTAAATAAATACTGCTTATTGAGTCAGGTATTCTTTTATGTTGCTCCCATGCCTTTAAAGTATCTAGGTTAATTAGATATCTCTCTGAAAACTCTTTTTGTGTAATCTTTATTTTTTTACGAATTGATTTTACATCTGGCGTACTCCTAACCGTACGTCCAGTATCCCCAGTACGTATAGCTTCTTTTATAACATCTATTAAATGTTTACCTATCTCAGACATGTTTTTAATCCTCCCAGCTTACAGAATTAATTAATGATGGTAACAATTTTTTTAACTCATTGCACTCAGCTTTTGTAAAATCACTTTTATCAGACTTAGAATATATGGTAATCATTAATATAAATTCTTCCACCTGATAATAATATATCACCCTTACACCTCCACGCGATCCCTTGCCCATTCCATTTTCCCAACGTATTTTTCTTGCTCCTCCTG
Organism: uncultured Rickettsiales bacterium; assembly: GCA_964476705.1. Classification (GTDB taxonomy): domain Bacteria; phylum Pseudomonadota; class Alphaproteobacteria; order Rickettsiales; family UBA6187; genus CAYZBM01. The sequence continues at coordinate 52,629 of CAYZBM010000001.1, forward strand.
TGCCAGGTATAACATCTCCAGCTTTGGGGTTATTAGATAAGTAATCATACAACGATTCTTTTGCCTTAACCGTCATTACTTTATTAGCCAGACGATCAAAATTTTTAAGTGTTTTTAGCAACATAATTAACCCATGTTATGGGTAAATATAATATAGTACATAGTGCCACAAGTCAATAATAACTTTACGTATTCAAAAACCCACGTAGCTTCCGTGATCTGCTCGGATGTTTTAGCTTTCTTAAGGCCTTAGCTTCAATCTGTCTAATCCGCTCCCGAGTTACTGAAAATTGCTGACCAACTTCTTCTAAAGTATGATCGGTATTCATCCCAATACCAAAACGCATTCTTAAGACCCGCTCTTCTCTTGGGGTTAGGCTAGATAAAATTACGGTAGTAGTTTTTCTTAAGTTAGATAATATTGCCGCATCAATTGGCTGAATAGCACCTTTATCTTCAATAAAGTCACCTAAATATGAACCATCTTCATCATCACCAATTGGATTTTCTAAACTTACTGGCTCTTTGGCAATTTTTAATACTTTACGAACTTTATCCAGGCCCATAGATAAACGTTCAGCTAATTCTTCAGGAGTAGGCTCGCGACCCATCTCATGAATCATTTGCCTAGTAGTTCTAACTATTTTGTTAATAGTTTCAATCATATGCACTGGTATTCTGATAGTACGTGCTTGATCAGCAATTGAACGAGTAATTGCTTGCCTGATCCACCAAGTGGCATAAGTTGAAAATTTATAACCACGACGATATTCAAATTTATCTACGGCCTTCATCAACCCAATATTACCTTCTTGAATTAAATCCAAGAATTGTAAACCTCTATTGGCGTATTTTTTAGCAATTGAAATCACCAAACGTAAATTCGCTTCGATCATTTCTTTTTTAGCTTTATTGGCTTCACGATCGCTTTTTTGTACTTCATTTACCAAACGTTTAAATTCAGTAATGTCAACAGCTTGACTTCTAGCCAAAGACATAATTTCACCGCGAGTTTTTTCAACTGCTTCTTTTTCAAGGGTGGCAAATTCTTTCCAGCCTTTTTCTTTTATTTTGGCTGCAGTTTCTAGCCATTTTAGATCAGTTTCTGAACCTAAATAATGTTTTAAAAAGCTTGGTCTTTTTACTTTATGTTTTTCAGCCCTTCTAATTAAATCAGTTTCTAGGCCTAATAGTTTTCTATTTAAATCATATAAACGCTCTAGAAATTTTTCAACTTTAAGCTCATTAAGTCTAATTCCTTCCATTATTTCTATATATCTTTTAAGCGACTTATCATATTCAGCTTTAGTTATAGAAATATCCTTAATGTCACCAAGTCTTTGTAATAAATATTCTTCTTTTGATTTTAATAATTTTTGGCATAAAGCAGCTACTTCCTTAAATTTTTCCAAGAAAGATGGCATTAAAGCCTCTTCCATAGCAGCCATAGACAAATTGCCCTCTTGATATCCATCATCGGCAAATTCATCATCAGCATCCTCTTCGTTATCTGCTTCTTTTTCTTCTTCTTCTTCTATTTCGTCATCAAAAATTTCTTCTTCAAAACCTTCATCATCTAGATCATCATCTAAATCTTCATCTGTTAGCTCTTTACCTTTTTTGACAACAGAATCTTTGCTTGCAACTTTAGGCTTAGCTTTTTCTTCTTTTTGTACTGGCTTAGGCGCTTCTTTTTTCTCTGGCTTTGCAAACACTTTAAGTTCATTTGGTCTGTCAGTAAAAACTGAAGGTCGCTCGATAAACTCACCGGTACCAACAATATCTCCAATAACCGCACCAAATTCAGCACTATAAGTGCCATCTAAATCAATTACATCACGAAGTAAAATATTTTCTGTAAGTAAATCATCATACCAAGTAACTACTTCGCGCATAACTAAAGGAGTTTCACATAAATATTGCAGCATTCCCTTACGGCCATGCTCAATTCTTTTAGCTATTTCAATTTCACCTTCGCGGGATAATAACTCTACTCCGCCCATTTCTCTTAGATACATTCGAACAGGATCGTCGGTACGGCCACTTTCTTCAATCGTGGTAGTAACTTCAGTTTCCGAATCTTCATCTACTTCACCATCTATGGTTTCAATATCTAAATCACCAATATCTTCTTCATTATCAATAATAGTAATCCCAGCACGCACAATCATACTCATGGCGCTATCTAGCTGCTCTACGTCAAATTGATTTTTTGGTAAAACTGCATTTACTTCATCATAAGTTACAAAACCTTGTTTCTTATAACGAGCAACAAATTTTTTCACAATTTCAGTTATCTCATTTGCGGCCTTTAATTGCGCAGCCTTTTCTTCTTTGCTACTTAATTTAACTGGTGGAGTTTTATCTTTTGCATTAGGAGTTTTTCCTGAATTTTTTACATTATTAGCAGGAACTATATCTTTTTTTAGCTTACTTGTTTGCGTTACCATTTCTTTTTCTTTTTTATTCTTCGTTGTTTTCGAAATGCTAATTTTCTTTACCTTAGAATCATTAACTTTGTTTACCTTCACTAAATTTTTATTTAGTACTGGCTTTACCTTAGCTGTACTATTTTTATTAGAGTTACTAACTTTTTTAGTCTCCTTAATTTCTGGCTTTAATGTTTTTTTATTTTTTCCGACTACTTTTTTTGCACTAAGAGTTTTTTTAACAGAATTAGCACCAGATTTATTTGGCTTTTTTTTATCAACTATTTTTTTAGTTGCAACTACTTTGTTAGATGTTTTTGCTTTAACCACCTTATGATTAAGACTTTTTGTAGACTTAACATTAGATTTTTTAATGTTTTTTTTATTTTTTTTTGACGCCATCTTTACTATACCCTAAAATTTAGAAAATGTTTTGCTATATACCTTACAACACAACTATATTTCTCAAATACTCTACTTTAGAAACTCAACTCAACTATATTTATCTTTCTCTCCAACTCTTCAATTTCCTTACTTAAGGACGAAGCCCTAGCTAAAGATTCATCTGTCATTTCTTGCAAATTACTTTGATATTCACCTTTTAAAGATGATAAGTAATATTTATCTAGTATATATTTACAAGTATTATACACCAAATCTGACTTCGTACTTCCATGATCTAAAGCCTTATTTAAAGCGATAATTCCTTTATCTTTAAGACTCTTAAAATACTCCATAAACTTTAAGACCTCACCCTCTTTAAGAGCAAGTTCTAAGTCAGAAGTAGATATCTCATCATGCAAGTCAACCATTTTTAGGACAAAACACCTTATTTTGTCAAGCTCAATACTCGAAAATTCAATATTTATCCATTCTTCGTAGATATCTGTATGTTTTAGTTCAGCTATATTATAAAAAATAGTGGCACTTAGCAATAATTCACAACCCTCCTTGGTACTCACATCAGCATAATTATCTTTAGCTGACTCAACAAAACTTAAATTAGAAGCCTGATATTGCGATTTATTATTATCATTATTTTTATTATACTTAACTTTATAAGATTTGTTTAAATTAGTTTTTGTGCTGCTTGTTGTTTTTCCTATTTGCCAAAGCTTACTTTTAAAAAAATTTTTATAATGATAAGCAACTCCTTTATCTTCTATCTCGATAACCATAGTATTTAGTCTTTTTTCCAAAGAGGCTCTATGTTCAGGAATTGAATTATTCTGTTTGCTAATTTCATACTGCCATAACATTTCCGATAAAGCTATTGATTTACGTAAAATATTTAACATTTCTTCTGCACCGTGCTTCCTAATTATATCATCAGGATCTTGTTTTTCGGGTAGTTTAGCAAACATTAAGGTATAACCAGGCTTAAGTAATGGCATAGCCACATGGGCAACTCTTTCCATAGCTTTAATTCCCGCCATGTCACCATCTAAACAAATTATGGGCCTAGGGCTTAACTTCCATAGCAATTGCAACTGATCTTTAGTAATTGCCGTTCCCAAAGACGCAACAACATTAGTTATTCCTGCCTTGCATAAAGATAATGCATCGATATAACCTTCGGTTACTATTACTTCTTGATTTTGATGAGAGGCTTTTTTTGCTAAATGATAATTATATAATAGCAAGCCTTTTTTAAATAATTCAGTCTCTGGAGAATTTAGATATTTAGGCTCACCTTCTCCAATAATTCTCGCACCAAAGGCTACAACCCTCCCAGACAAATCGGCTATAGGAAACATTACCCTTCCTCTAAACCTATCATAAATTTGGTCTTTATTATTAACCAAAACTAAACCAGCATCGATCATGGTCTTCCTATTAACATTTTTACTCTGTAAAAAATTAATAAGCCCATGCCACTCATCTTTGGCATAACCTATTTGTCTCTCAGTACAAAATTTTTGATTAAAACCTCGATCTGCCAAATAGTTACGCGCCTTTAATCCTTCATTACTTAATAATTGACTTTGATAATATTGGACTGCCAACTCCAAAGCCCCATAAATAACTTCATCTTTAGCTTTTTCTTCAGATCTTTGATTTGCACTAATAATATTTTCTTTAGGTAATTCAATACCAACTTCTTTAGCGCAAAATTGTAGGGCCTCAAAAAAAGTTAAGCCTTCCATTTTCATTAAAAATGAAAACACATCCCCACTTTCAGAACAACCAAAGCAATGGTAAAAATGTTTATTATCACTTACAGAGAATGAAGGACTTTTTTCCTTATGAAATGGGCATAAACCGCTATATTCGCCGACAGCTTTATTGGTTAAGGCTACCCTATGCCCAATAACTTCAGCTAAACTAATTCTTTTTTTAATTTGTTCGATTACGCGACTATCTGCCATAAGTTATGTCTATTATACAAGAAATTAACAAGCTTCAAGAAATATATTTAAAAATTAGACCCTCAAAATTAAATTATTTAGCTGCTCAAATATGATATTATCCTTGACAGCTCCGCTTCTTTTGCCTAAAAGATGTGACAATTTGCCTGTTTCTAAAGTCATATATAACATAAGCGCGAAAAAAGATGCCTAACTCAAAAAAACAGATCCCTGAATATGCAACAGCAGCACTTGTACTTAGCTGCGGCACCGTATATTATGGTAAAGGAATTGGCGCCAAAAAGACCGTTCTTGGCGAAATTTGCTTTAATACCGGAATGACCGGATATCAAGAAACTATAACTGATCCTTCTTATGCCGGCCAAATTATTACCTTTACTTTCCCGCATATTGGCAATGTCGGAGCGAACAATCTAGATAACGAATCTGAAGTTCCTCACGCATCAGGAATTATAATCCGCGAAGAAATCACCAATAGTTCTAATTATAGAAGTGAATCTCATTTAAATAATTGGTTAATTAAAAATAATATAACTGGAATTTCTGGTGTTGATACCAGAGCTTTAACTCGGCATATCAGAAAAAATGGCGCGCAAAATGCCGTTATTTGCTATAGCTCTAGCAAAGAAAAACTGGATTTTGATAAATTATATGCCAAAGTTAAAGCATATCCAAGCCTAGAAGGTATGGAGCTTGCAGATAAAGTTAGTGATAAGCAGTCCAAAAACTGGAAAACCACCACTTGGTATCCAGCTACAAATAGTTATGGCGAAAATAACAATCCTGAATTTAATATTGTTGCTGTTGATTATGGTGCTAAATATAATATTTTTAGAAATTTAGCTGGATATGGCGCTAATGTTCATGTAGTTCCAGCTAAAACTAGCGCCAAAGAAATATTAAGCTATAATCCTGATGGAATATTTTTGTCTAATGGACCTGGTGATCCTGCGGCAACAGCGCTTTATTCTACAGAAATATTGCAAGAATTAATCAGTAAAAACATTCCTATATTTGGCATTTGTTTAGGTCATCAACTTTTGGCTATTGCTTCTGGATGCACTACCTACAAATTACATCAGGGCCATAGAGGGGCCAATCATCCCGTACAAAATCTGGCAAATGGTCGTGTTGAAATCACCAGCCAAAATCATGGCTTTGCTGTAAAAAATGAAAATCTTCCAGCTAATGTTGAAATCACTCATTTATCTTTATTTGATAATACAGTAGAGGGTTTTAAACTTAAAGATAAGCCGGTATTTTCTGTACAATATCATCCAGAATCATCTCCTGGACCACATGATAGTGTATATTTATTTGAACAATTTGTTGAAATGATCAGGACTAATAAAAAACATGCCTAAACGCGAAGATATAAAATCTATATTGATAATTGGTGCAGGTCCAATAGTTATTGGCCAAGGCTGTGAATTTGATTATTCAGGAACTCAAGCCTGCAAAATATTAAAAGAAGAAGGTTACCGGATAATATTGGTTAATTCCAATCCGGCTACCATCATGACCGATCCGGAACTAGCGGACGCTACTTATATAGAGCCAATTACTCCAGAAATGCTGGAAAAGATAATTATCAAAGAACAACCCGATGCTATTTTACCTACAGTTGGTGGGCAAACGGCATTAAATTGCGCTATGGCTTTAAGCAGCAGAGGTATATTAGAAAAATATAATGTTGAATTAATTGGTGCAAACCCAGAAACTATCGAAAAAGCTGAAAATAGAAATTTATTTAATAAATCGATGCAAAAAATTGGTCTTGATGTACCAAAAAATGTCGTAGTTAGAAATTTAGAAGACGCTATAAAAGCCTTGGATTATGTAGGTTTACCTGCAATTATTCGCCCTTCATTTACCTTAGGTGGATCTGGCGGTGGTGTTGCCTACAACAAAGAAGAATATGAAGCTATTGTTTGTAGTGGTCTAGATGCCTCTCCTACTAATGAAGTCCAAATTGATGAATCAATCATTGGCTGGAAAGAATATGAGATGGAAGTAGTGAGGGACAAAGCGGATAATTGCATCATAGTTTGTTCTATTGAAAATATTGACCCAATGGGTGTTCATACCGGAGATAGTATAACGGTAGCTCCAGCGCTTACTTTAACTGATAAAGAATATCAAGTTATGCGCGATGCTTCAATTGCAGTATTAAGAGAAATAGGTGTTGATACTGGTGGTTCAAATGTCCAATTTGCAGTTAATCCTAAGACTGGAAAATTGGTGGTTATTGAGATGAACCCAAGGGTATCGAGATCCTCCGCTTTAGCTTCGAAGGCAACCGGCTTTCCTATTGCTAAAGTTGCCGCAAAACTCGCTGTTGGCTACACCTTAAATGAAATATTAAATGATTGCACTAAGGCAACTCCTGCAGCTTTTGAACCAACTATCGATTATGTAGTTACTAAAATTCCAAGATTCAATTTTGAGAAATTCTCAGGAGCTGAACCATTACTTACTAGCGCCATGAAATCGGTTGGAGAAGCCATGGCTATTGGTCGAAATTTTGCTGAATCTTTACAAAAAGCCATCCGCTCACTCGAAATTGGTTTAAGTGGTCTGGATGAAATGAATATTGGCACTGATGTTGATTCAATCAGAGCCGCTTTAGGCAAGGCAACTCCTACTAGATTATTAGCCATAGCTCAAGCTATCCGTCAAGATTTTAGCATTGATGAAATTCAAAATATTACCAAATATGATCCGTGGTTCTTAGAGCAAATCCAAAAAATTATCGCTAGCGAAAAAGCTTTAAATCAAAATGGATTACCCAAAGATGCTTATGGCTTACTACAATTAAAGAAAATGGGTTTTTCTGATCAAAGAATTGCTAAACTAACTAGTACTACTAGAGAAAAAGTTCGGGCTTTGAGACATAAACTAAAAGTAAGGCCGGTATATAAAAGAATAGACACATGCGCTGCAGAATTTGAGTCAATGACCTCCTACATGTATGGTTGCTATGAAGGTGATGGCTCTTACGAAGCTGAATGTGAAGCTCAAATCTCTGATAAAAAGAAGATTATTATTTTAGGTGGCGGTCCCAATCGTATTGGCCAAGGTATAGAATTTGACTATTGTTGTGTACATGCAGCTTACGCCTTAAAAGAGCGTGGTTATGAAACAATCATGATTAATTGTAACCCAGAGACGGTATCTACAGATTACGACACTTCAGATCGTCTATATTTTGAGCCCTTAACTGAAGAAGACGTACTTGAAATTGCCTTAAAAGAACAAAGTCGCGGTACTATTCACGGTGTTATAGTCCAGTATGGTGGACAAACACCTTTAAAGCTAGCAAGATTTTTAGAAAAAGAAAATATTCCAATTATTGGTACATCTCCAGAAACTATTGATTTAGCTGAAGATCGCCAATTATTTAAAGCTCTTCTTGATAAATTAGGTTTAAAACAACCTGAAAATGCTACTGCAAAAACTATTGCCGAAACCAGAAAGCAAGCTAAAGAACTTGGTTATCCACTAGTTGTTAGACCATCATTCGTTTTAGGTGGCCAAAATATGGCAATAATTAATAATGATGATGAGTTAAATACTTATTTGGCTAGAACTACAATTTCTTTTGAATATGGTCCAATATTACTCGATAGATTTTTACAAGAAGCTGTAGAAGTTGATGTTGATGCGATCTGTGATGGTAAAGATGTTTATATCGCAGGAATAATGGAACATATTGAGGAAGCGGGGATCCACTCAGGAGATTCGGCCTGCTCTATTCCACCTTATTCTTTAAAGAAAACTATTATTGCTAAAATAAAAGAACAAACAACTAAGCTTGCCCTAGCCCTTAAAGTTAAAGGCCTAATGAATATTCAATATGCTATTAAAGATGATGTAATTTATATACTTGAAGTTAATCCCAGAGCTAGCCGTACTGTACCCTTTGTAGCCAAAGCAACTAATACACCAATTGCTAAAATTGCAGCCCGTATTATGGCTGGGGAATCTTTAGCTAGCTTCAAATTAAAAGAAAAAGACATCGCCCATGTGGCGGTAAAAGAAGCTGTATTACCTTTTGCTAGATTTCCTGGAGTTGACGTAATTTTAGGTCCAGAAATGAAATCAACTGGTGAAGTTATGGGACTTGATATGGGTTTTGGTAGATCTTATGCTAAAGCACAAATAGCAGCAGGAAATCCTTTACCCCTTAAAGGTAAAGTGTTTATTTCAGTAAAAGATGCGGATAAAAAATACCTAAAAGAAATTTGTACAACTTTATTTGAACTTAATTTTCAAATAATTGCCACCAAAGGCACCGCTAATTTCCTTGAAAAACAAGGGATAAAAGTAGAAATTGTTAATAAGGTGCAAGAAGGAAGACCACATATTGTTGACATTATCAAGGATGGTGGTGTAGACTTGGTTATCAATACTACGGAAGGCGTAGCATCTATAGCAGATAGTTTTGGTATCAGAAGAAATGCTTTGCTAAATAGAATTCCTTATAGCACAACAATAGCAGGAGCCAGAGCTCTAGTTAGGGCAATATTAAGGATGCGTCAGGACTCAGGTCTAGGAGTTGCATCGCTACAGTCTTATTTTAATTAAAGTCATAAAACAAAGGATATATTAAAATAATGAGCGATAAATTCCCTATTACCATTGAAGGCTATAAGGCTATCAAAGCTGAGCTTATCGAGCTTATTACTAAACGTCATGATATAAGTCAAAGAATAGCAGTTGCTCGTGAACATGGTGATTTAAAAGAAAATGCCGAATATCACGCCGCCCGTGAGCAACAAAGTTTTAATGAAGGAAAAATCGCTGAGACTGAAGATAGAATTTCACGAGCCGAAGTAATTGATCTTAAAACTATGTCTGGAAATACGGTTAAGTTTGGAGCTCACGTAACTATACTAGATGAAGATACTGAGAAAAAAATCTCCTATCAAATAGTTGGCGAATATGAAGCCAACATTCAAAATGGGCTTATTTCTATCGCCTCACCTTTAGCTAGAGCTTTAATTGGTAAAACTGTAGATGAAACTGTTGAAGTAAAAACTCCAAAAGGCGAAAAAATCTACACTATCTTAAAAATATCTTATAACTAAAATTAAATAATCTTAAAATTCATGAATCAAGAAATAATTATCACTAAAGCTACAGAAAAAGATTTTCACTCAATGGCTGAAATATTTAGTAGTATTATGAAAAATGGTGATAGCTATATTTATCCTGAGAATTTTACTTTAAGCCAAATTCATGATTTTTGGATGCTAGACACTAAACCCTATGTTGCCAAAATTGGGGATAAGATTGTGGGTAGTTATCTAATTAGACAAAATAGAATTGGCCGAGGTTCGCATATTTGTAATGCTGCCTACATGGTTCATCCTGATTTTCAAGGTAAAAAAATCGGTAGAATTATGGGAGAACATTCTTTAATTGAAGCAAAAAAATTAGGCTATAAGGCTATGCAATTTAATATTGTGGTTTCTACCAATGAACGTGCAGTTAAATTGTGGTTATCTTTAGGCTTTAATATTGTTGGCACCATTCCAGAAGGTTTCCAGCATAAAGAAAAAGGCCTAGTTGATACTTATATTATGCATAGGTTTTTGTAATTTTCTCACATGCGCCCGTAGCTCAGCTGGATAGAGCGTGTCCCTCCGGCGGACAAGGTCAGGGGTTCGACTCCCTTCGGGCGCACCAGTCTTCGCTACTAAAGTAGCTACGACTCGGCATGCCAGTAAGAGATACTCAAATTATAATGGGAATTCGAGCGAAGACTGTAGCGGCGTAGCTAAATAAGCAATTTCAGAAATTTAAAGTAGGCTTATTCGTAACCGTTCAGGGCATTTTAAGAAATAAAATCAAATGGTTACATAAAATTAGTCTAAAATTAGCAAAATATGATTGATTTCTTATATAAAGTATATATACTATATATGATATATATTAAATATAGGAGAAAACTATGACTACAAAACAAAATACCACAAAAAAACTGATAAGCTTCACGCAAAAAGAATTAGATTTTGTCCATAGCTACCGCAATGCTAATTGCCTTAAAACAGATACAGATGTTATCAGACTTTTAATTGCTGAAGAAATAAAAAGACGGAGAGAATTTATTGCGACTTGTGTTGATGAAAATGCAGAAATATTAAGAGAATTAGCAAAACGATAATATAATTATATTTATGATATTTCTAGAATTAGAAGATGTAATTGCAACCAATGAAGATGTTGTCAATAAGTTTGGTGGTATGATAGGGATTAGAGATAAAACTTTAATTGAGTCAGCAATAGCTAACCCGAGAAATCTTTATTTTTACCAAGATGCAGATATCTATACTTTAGCTGCGAGTTATGCTTTTTCAATAACTAGAAATCATCCATTTTTAGATGGCAATAAGCGAACTGGTTTTGCTACCATGTATCTTTTTCTTAAAATTAATGGCATCACTATAAAGTGCCCTACAGATGAATCTATAGAAATAATGGTTAAAGTAGCAACTAAAGAAATAACTATCGAGCAATTTTCTAGCTGGCTGAAATTCCTCGATCCAAATAGGCCTAAAAATGAAGCGTTAAATTAGCTTTTTTAGGTCTATAATTTCTTCTACTCCCACAAAATACTAATAGGCAAGGCCCACATATTTTTGCCAAAAGATAAAATATATTCGCCGGTATAAAAAACTATAGCTATTACTTCCCTATCTTTAGCAATATTTTCAGTAAACCATTTTATATGCTTAAAGCTATCTTTGCTAATATTAGTTCCAGATTTTACTTCAATAGCTAATATTGAACCATCTGAACGTTCGACAACAAAATCTATTTCCCTTTTATCTTTATCCCGATAATGGAACATTGTATATTCATCTTGGCTAAGACCAATTTGCACCATTAATTCATTAAAGACAAAAGTTTCTACTATTTTACCCAGTTGATCGACATTAAGTCTAATACTTAAGTCATTATAACCCAATATAGAACACATTAAACCGCTATCACACATCAGTATTTTTCTTCTTTTAGTAACTCTTGCATAATCGGTTTTAAACCAGGCCGGAATTACTTCAACTATAAATAATATTTCTAGAGCACTAATAGAATTCTCAACAATATCACGACTAAGACCCATGGTCGATGATATTGAAGCTACATCCATAAATTTACTCGACCAAGCCGCAAGAACTTCTAATATTAATCTAGTATTTGCAACGTTTTTTATATTACTAATGTCCTTTAAATCTCTATCAAGTAAAGCTGATATATAATCTTTATGCCAAGATTTTCTTTCTTCTTTTGCTAATCTCAATACTTCTGGAAAGCCCCCATTAAATGCTCTACTTAGTACATCTTCCTGACTACATTTAATTTGCGTTTGGTTTTTAAAATTTTGTTTAAAAGCTTGTGCTAAGAATTTAGGTTTAGAACCTTCTATCTCCCCTTGACTTAAAACACGTAAGCGAATTTTTCTAACTCTACCTGCTAAAGATTCATATGAAGTAGGTAAAGAATAAATATTAGCTGAGCCAGTTAATAAAAATTGGCCAACTCTATCATCTTCATCAACTGTTTTTTTAATTGCTAATAATAATTGTGGAGCTCGTTGAATTTCATCAATAATTAGCAAAGATTCATCATGCTTAATAAAACTAGTAGGATCATTGAAAGCAGCCTCTTGTAAATGCCCATCATCTAAGGTTCTGTATATAAAATCTTTGGATGAAATTTTTTTACAGATAGTAGTTTTTCCAGATTGTCTAGGACCTAAAAGCATTAGTACTCTACGGGTCTTTAATGCTTTGATAATATTATCCTGCTGCCATCTTTTATACTTCTTAACCATAGAGTCCGACTTTTTTAGGTTTTAAGTCCGACTTTTTTAGGTTTTAAGTCCGACTTTTTTCCTATTATACACCCGACTTTTTTAGGTGTCAATTAAAATAACTTATTGATAAATATTAATAATCTTATTTTTCATACTCCCATTTGCTCACGAAATGCAGCCCTAATAGTGTTAAAATTTAGCTTAATTAGCACAAAAATTAATTTACAATATTATTATCATCCCTCCATACTCACCATCACCATTGCGCCAAATTTCTTTAAAGCCTTTGGTTTAGAAATACTTACTTTACAATAAGTTATTCTAGCATCTTTTTTAATTAAATTTACTGTCTCTTTAAGCAAAGTCTCAAGCAAACTATATTTTTTAGTTTCCACTAATTTTTTAACCAAAATACAAATAGTTGCATAACTAACTACATCTTTTTCATTATCGCTTTTAATTGCTTTTGTAGCATCATATTTCAGCAAGATATCAAAGATAATTTTTTGTTTTTGTTTTTTTTCTTTCGGTAAAACTCCAATTATGGTCTTAAATTTTAAGCCCATAATATTAATCTCAGCTATATTACTCATAATAAAAATTCTCCGCTATCGACATAAATTGTATGACCTACAATATAGTCATTGGTTAATAACATTTTGACTGCATCGGCGATATCTTTAGCTGTTGCTGCTCTTCTTAAAGGTAGTTTTTTAGCGTCCTCTAAAATTTCTTCATGGCTTTTAGATAGGCTCGGTAGAATACTTCCTGGGGCTATGGCATTAACCCTAATATCTGGAGCTAAAATTCTTGCACTCATCTTAGTAAACGATGCCAACATTTTTTTACTTAAGTTATAAGTAAAAAGTATATTAGCATTATGATCAATATCATTATCAAGAATATTAATTATGTTACCTTTTTTGACTAATTTGGCAAAAATTTGCGTTAAACAAAAGGGGCCCTTTAAATGAGTCTCTATATAATCGTCTAAAATATCTTCATTAGTTGCAAAAAAGCTACTCTTGTCAAAGATTGAAGCATTATTTATTAAACCAGCTAAATTAGGAAAATCTTTATAAGTTTCAGTAATAATTTTTGAACAATCTTCCCACTTTCTAACATCACCTTGAATTAAACCAACTTTAATTTTATATAATTTTTCAATATCTTCTTTTAGCTTGATCGCATCAAGATTAGAATTATTATAATTAATAATAATATCATAACCAGCCTCAGCTAGATTCAAGGCTATTTCTCTACCTATTCTCTTGGAGCCCCCAGTAATTAAAATTGCTGCATTATTTTTTGTCATAAACCAACCTTATTTATTAAAAAATAAATTATTTATTTAAGCTTAACGTAATAATAGAGCATAAATTATTAATGCAAAGCCCTATTAACAAACAATTAACTATTAGTTGAATATAATGAGTCGTTAATCAAGTATAAAATTGATTTAATAAATAATTTACTATAAAATTTATACCAAATAAAAGAATGTGGAAGGCTACAGTAGTACTTATGAATTGCAAAAATTTACTCAATAATTTTTATTTACGTCTGGCAATGTTAGTTTGGACTCTAGCAATCTCTAGCTGTTTTCCGATTGCTAATCTAGATACTAAAGATCCCAAAAAAAGCTTAAGAGATAAAATAGATCCCCAACTTGGTTTATCCCGTGAAGATTATAGAAAGAAATTAATGCCACCTAGCTATAATAAAGAAGAATTAGAAAAAAAAGAAAAAGATAAAAATGCTCCAAAAGAATCTAGCCAGAAAGACGAGGTTGAGCCTCAAATTCCAGAATATTCTGATATATTATCAGCCCCTCCTCCGCCTTTAACTAATCAAGATAAATTAGTCTCTTTAGCGGTAAATGAAGATGTGCCCATTAAAGATGTTTTAGTTGAACTTTCGAGAATTGCTGATGTGGATATGGAAATTGATCCAGCTATAACTGGAGGTATAATTTTTAGAGTAAAAGATAAACCCTTTAAACAAGTTATAGAAAGAATTTCAGACCTTGCTGGCTTACGCTACCGCGAAAAAAATGGAATCTTGCGCGTAGAAAAAGATACTCCTTTTTTAGTAAATTATAAAGTAGATTTTCTAAATATGATAAGATCAGCAAGTAGCAATATATTAATTAATACTAATGTATTAACCAGCGGTACAAAAAGTAATAACTCAACTTCACCAACAGCTAATAATAATAGTAATAGTTTTAGGAATAATAACACACAAAATACTGGAAATAATAATAACTCAAGCTCTTCTGGAAATGGTAACGGCTTGTCCTCAGGTTCCAATAATAGCCTAACTTCAAGTTATGATGGTAATTTATGGTCATCTATCGAAACTACACTCCAAGCTATCTTGGCTTTTAAACCCAGTAATATGTCGGTAGAAAATGAAACAGCAACTAGTGTAGCGCCTGTGGCAACTGCAGCTGGTCAAACTCCTTCTTATAATATAAATAAACAAGCTGGTATAATTTCGGTTTTGGCCACTGAAAAACAACATAAAAATGTTAAAGATTATCTAGATAATATAAAAAAAACTGTCTCAGCCCAAGTACTTATTGAAGCTAAAATTGTCGAAGTAACCTTAGATGAACAATATAAAAGCGGAATAGACTGGGGAAAAATAACCGATGTTAATTCTAAATTAGCATTACAAGGAGATTTTGGTAAATCAGCAATAGATACTACTGGCAATTATATTTCTTTTGGTCATATGAGTACTAGTAAAAATCTAACCTCTTCAATAAGCCTTACCGAACAATTTGGTGTATCTAGGACTTTATCAAGCCCAAGACTTAATGCAATGAATAATCAGCAAGCAGTTTTGACCTTCGCGCAAAATGCAGTATATTTTACTTTGCAAGCTGAAGAGCAAAAAGATAATAATTCTTTAACTGGCAACACCCAATTAACCGTAAATAGTACTGTAAATTCAGTACCAATTGGCATGATCTTAGCATTACAACCGTCTATTAATCTTGATACTCAAGAAATTACTATGAATATAAGACCCACTTTATCGAGAATTTCTTCAACAGTTAGAGATCCTGGGGTTGATATATTAGTTGCACGGAACGTAACTACTAATGGTGGACAAATTAAAAGTGAAATTCCAGTAGTAGAAGTTCGTGAGCTTGATTCTATACTTAAAATTAGAAGTGGTGAAATTATGGTTATTGGCGGCCTAATGAAAGAACTTAACAGTAATACTGATACCGGAGTTCCTGGGGTCTCACGTGTTCCGGTGTTTGGTAATTTATTTAAAGGCGTTAATAAACAAAACCAAGTAGTGGAAACTGTAATTTTTATTAAAGCAACTATTGTTCCTAGTGATCCAAACACTAGTACTACCAAACTAATTGAGCAAGGTGATCAGGATATATATAAAACCTTTACCCGAGATCCAAGGCCGTTAGTGTTTTAGTTGAAACGGACAGTGGCACCGTTACCATTGTCGGAACAGTTAGATCATTTTGAGATGATACATTAGATGGAGAATCCGCAGCCAATACAGCTGATGAGCCCGGGGCATCTTTAGACAAATAATCAATTCTATGCTTACCCCAAATAGTTTTTAAATCAGCTAATTGCTGAGCTAATTGCTGAACTAATTGTTCAGCTAATTCTATATCTGATTTTTTAGCTGATTTTTTAGCTAATTCTTTAGCTGATTCTTTAGCTGATTCTAGTTCTAGTTCTAATTTTTTTATAAAGTCCCTAATTGCTTTACATTCTGGGCTATCAGGAATAGGATCAGGTATAGAGACAAATGGTTTTACATAATTTTCCCTATATTCTTCGCCTTCTAACAAAAACATTTGTGAACGAAAACAAGATAGTACAATTGCAACTCCTAAAGCCCGTTCATTTGCAACTGCAGGAACAATTTCTTGTTCTTTACAGTATCTATATCCACTTAAATTTACACTAAAATAACTGTCAAAGTTAATTACATATTTATATACAATACTACTCATACAAGCACCCCATGGAGGAGTGATTTTAGGATTAAAAATTATTCTAGTTAATTCTATAGCTAAAGCAGGATTCCCTTTATAAATATTTAAACATTCTTTAATCAATGTAAAAGAAACATCTAATTCAGCTAATGTTTCCATACACTCTTTAGAATCGCAGTCCAAAGAAAATTTTCTTAGATCATCATATGAAAAATAGTTGCCTTGTCTTTCTAATATAGCTTTTTGATCGTTCATGCCAATTTTATTTTTTAATGATAATTCAAGGTCTTTAAGCATCTTTATTTTTTTATCTTGACGTACAGTATCTAAAATTCCGTTCTCAAATTGAACTCCAGCAACAAGGGCAGCATCTGTCCGCCAAGAACTACTACAAATACCATATATACTACCAGAATAAGAGTATATGCCTACTTCATCATTATTTAAAATATTACCAAAAAAACTACTAAATTCTTTCCTGTTGCTCTCAAATACATCTACATCTTCCTTCCATGTTACTGGAACATAATGCTCTAAAACATTATATTCTGGATTGAGTAGCTGACATCTCATTCTTTCTAAACTAAATGAAGTAGATGACCTAGATCTAAAATTCTCAAGTAATTTTTTAAAAGTTGTATTTATATTATTACTAGCAATGGATTTATTAGTATTTAAATATGCCTCAAATTTTAAATCAAGTTGTAATAATTCTTTTTGGTATTTTTCAACTAAACCATCGATTTCTGTAAGAGATTTTTCTGCGGCTTCCTCATTAAGTAAAACATCTCCTGTTTTTCTAATATTATTATAAAGTTTAATTATTTTATAATACTCGGTAATTAATCTCTTATATTCTTCAATAAATATACTTATTTCTGGTATTGAGATAGATTGCGGATTTTCTTTAAGAAAATTTTGAAATTCATTATCTATATTATTGTTAAATTCCTCAGGATTTTTTGCATAAGCTACGCTATATTCGGTAATTGGTATATGTTTGATTTTTGCATAGTATCTAGGATCAAGCATTCCACGGATCGCATCAACATATTGTTTTGCTCTAACTTCATCGTCTCCTATATCTGTAGCTTTTTTAAAAACCTCCCTAAAATATTTTTGTTCAACTTCTCTAAATAACTTAAAAACTTTTCCGGCAAAATCTTTAACATCAATATCATATTGTTTTAACAAAAAGAATAAAATATATCGTTCCATTTCTCTAAACTGAAAAGCTTTTTTTTCAGGATCAGATAAAAATTCTTTTAAATATTCTTCTATTTCTTTAATTATCTTGGCTTTATAATCCTCATAATCTCGAAAACTTTTAGCCTCAGGATCAAAAGATTCTCTAGTAATGGATAATAATTTTATTAGCCGCTTTATCTCTATATGCTGATTATCTTTTAATGAAGAAATAATGTTAAAAATCTGACTATCTTTCTTTAGATACAAATCTGGATTTCTGGCACATAATAACAATATTATTTTTATATTATCTTTAATTAGCAATAATTCTAAGGCTGTTTTAACATCTTCATCTCTAACATTTATACCGCCCCCATTAGCAAGCAAACTTTCTAAAACTTCTATATTTGAAGAGATAATTGCTAAATCTAAAACTGTTTTATAATTTTTATTTTTATCAAATATATAAGCTCCCTTATCAAGTAGATATTTGACAACTCTTACATTCTCACTTCTAACTGCTAAATGTAAAGCTGTTTCGCCATTATTATTTCTCATATCTAGAGCAGGTAATTCAGCAAGTAATTTTAATAATTTTATATCTCCACATGATACGGCTAAGTGCAATGGTGTATTGTCGTTATAATTTACAGCATTTCTATAAGCTCCTTCATCAAGTAGATATTTGACAACTCTTACATTTTCACTTCTAACTGCTAAATGTAAAGCTGTATTACCAGCATTATCTATAGCATTTATATCAGCTTTAGTATTAACGAGTAGATATTTAACAATAGTTAGATTTCCACTTATAACTGCTAAATGTAAAGCTGTATTACCAGCATTATCTATAGCATTTATATCAGCTTCTATTCTTTTAAAAAAATGTACAAATCTTAAATTTTGATTATATACATACATATGCAATGGAGTCATACCTGCTTTATTTCTAGAATTTATATTAAATAATAATCTTGTGAAATCAATTTCTTTATCTCTAACTGTCAAATGTAGAGGGGTATTCCCATCATCATCTGCAATATCTATATAAACTGAGAAATAAGGATCTTTAAGGATTTTTTCTGCAGTTTTGATGCTATTTTCTATAATTTTACGATGAAAAGAATTATTCTCTTTACTATTACTCATGCTATTCCCGTATAATATTTATTATATACTTTTACACAATCTAGACTGGGATTTGGGCCTTTTTTCTGTTCTTTTAAATAGGTGTTTATTCTTTCATTACCCCAGATATTTTTAAGGATATTTAATTCTTCTGGCTTTAATTCTTTTATAAAGTCACTAATTGCTTTGTATTCTGGACTATCGTGACTAGGATCTGGTATAGAGGTAAATGGTTCTAAATAACTTTTCCTATATTCTTCGATATCTAACAAAAAAATTCGTGGACGAAGACAAGATAATACAAGAGCAACTCCTAAAGCCTTTTCTTTTGCAACTTCAGGAATAATTTCTTGTTCTTTATTGAGCCGAGAATAATATGTCGAATCAGTAGTCATCTCACCATTAGCAACATCAGAAGCACAGAAATCTTTCAATATAATACTATGCATACAAGCACCCCATGGAGGTGTAATCTTAGTATTAAAAATTGCTTCCGTTAATTTGATAGCTAAACTAGGATTTCTTTTATAAATCTTGATACAATCTTGAACACATATAAAAGAAATGTTCTTTGTTAATTTTTTTTCTGGATCGCAAATTCCGTTCTCAAATTTAACTCCAGCAACAAAGGCGGCATCTGTCTGCCAAGAACTACTACAAACACCATATGTACTACCAGAATAAGAGTATGTGGGTACTTCATTACTTCTTATAATATTACCAAAATGAGAACTAAATTCTTCTCTATCTCTATGAAATACATTTCTATCTTCCAGACCTGTTACTGGAAGATGATACTCTACAATATTATATTCAGGATTAAGTAACTCACTTATCATTCTTGCTAAATTTAATGAAGTAGACAACTTATCTTTTAAAGCAGAAAATAACTTTTCAAAAGATGTTTTTGCGATTTTAGCTCGTTCATGAGGATCATCGTCTTTCAAAGAGTTTTTATTATTATGAACTGAGCATATTAATTCATCGAATTTATTCTGTTCTCTCTTCGATTTACCATTAATTAAGCTTATAACCCTCCCTTTAGTAGCATCTTTTGTAATTCGACTAGCTCGTCTGGAATAATTTCTTGATGAGCTTGGAAGATCATAGTTAATTATATTAGCAATATTAATAGTATCAAAAAAATTATCTTCAATATCTGTTGATACTATTATCCTACTTTCACCATTTTTAAACTGAGTTATAACTCTCTTTCTTTCATTCAAACTTAAACCACCATGAAATTCTAAGGCTATAATGCCATTACTAGATAATTTTTGAGCTAAGTTATCCGCACTATCCCTAGCTCTAACAAAAATTATAGTATTTCCTTCTAGCTTATTTATTTTTCTTAGCAAGACTCTATATTTTCCACCTTTATAAAAGGGATATAATTCAGTATCAAATTTAGCATTTTTATTCTTAAAATTGGAGCTATCATTACAATATTTATTGAATTCTTCCTTTAGTTCATCTAATTTTCTCTCTTGTTCTTCTATTAAAGTATTAATTTCCCTTTTATGTTCTTCTATTGCCTCATTAAATAAAATATATTTATATTTTATAAACAAATTATAAGATTCTATTATTTTATTATAATTTTCAATTAGTTCTTGATGTATAGCGATAACAGGATTATTTGCTGTTTCTTGGTTAAGAATTTTAAATAAATTTTCTAGAAATTCTCTTAATTCTCTATCTATATTCTTATTAAATTCCTCAGGATTTTTTGCCCAAGCTACGCTATATTCGCTAATTGGTATATCTTTGATTACTTTATAGTATCTAGGGTCAAGCATTCTACTAATCGCATCAACATATTGTTCTGCTTTAGCTTTATCGTCTCCTATATCTACAGCCTTTTTAAAAACTTCCCTAAAATATTTTTGTTCAACTTCTCTAAATAACTTAAAAACTTTTCCGGCAAAATCTTTAACATCAATATCATATTGTTTTAACAAAAAGAATAAAATATATCGTTCCATTTCTCTAAACTGAAAAGCTTTTTTTTCAGGATCAGATAAAAATTCTTTTAAATATTCTTCTATTTCTTTAATTATCTTGGCTTTATAATCCTCATAATCTCGAAAACTTTTAGCCTCAGGATCAAAAGATTCTCTAGTAATGGATAATAATTTTATTAGCCGCTTTATCTCTATATGCTGATTATCTTTTAATGAAGAAAGCGTTTCAGGAAACTGACTATATTTCTCTAGATATAAATCTGGATTACTAGCGCATAATAATATTATTATACCATCTTTAATTTCCAATAATTCTAAGATTTTTTTACCATATTCATCTACAGTATTTATGTTACCTACTTTATTTAAAAAAAACTCTAATGCTTCTAGATTATTAATACGTAAGGCCATATCCAAAGGTGTAAGTCCAAGATTGTTTTTAACTCTTAGACAATCTAATAAGGTTCCTTTATATAATTCTTCCAATTCACTAAGTTTTACGGTGCCAAGGACAGCCATGTGGAGAATATTATTTCCACTCTCTGAAGTAGTAGTTCTATGCCTTGTCATTTATATCCTTAAGCTATAATATTGCATTTAACAGATTATTCATAATGATTCAGTTATGGTATAGTAGTAAAGGCTGCGCTTACTTAGTTGCCCGTGAAAAAACATCTTACGATATTTTCAAAAGTGTAATAATAAATAATCTATACTTGGGAGCTTGCCTGTAGTATAGATTATAAATTTTTCAAAAATTTACTACTTTAAAGTTTTTGTTAAATATAAATTGACCTAAGTTCGTTATGGATCCTTCAGCAAAACATAAAATTTGTTATAAGAATTATAAAAATATATTTCTTCAGGATATATAAAGCACAAAGATGATTGACATGATCATTATTTTCTGATCAATCATTTTGTGATTTACTATATATTCCAAAATTGAAATGGTCTATTATACATCCTTCTACCGCTCAATCACCTACATATTAATATATTAATATATTAAGTAAAGCTAAAAGTTACTATTTAAGCTCTAAAATGTACCAATTTGGTAATAATATTCATTATTACGGGCAGAAAAATAAATCACAGGTTGTATAGGTAGCTATAGTAGATCAAGCAATGATTTTCCACTTTAATTAGTATAATAATTATTGATTAGAGGTAAATTATAGTAAATTAGGTTGAATATTATTTAGATAATTCATATTTTAGATTGAAAAAA
>CAYZBM010000002.1:0-71036 GCA_964476705.1 uncultured Rickettsiales bacterium
CACGTACGGTGGTGTGAGAGGACGGAGAGCGAGAGCTCTCCTCCTACTCGATTAACCTTGTCTTATTTTTCCCTTGATAAAGAAACAGATAAAAATTATATTATAGGTGCCGAGTCTTCGGTTCGTTAATAAATCTTATAAAGGAATTTACTATGTCTTTAAATAAAAAACTTGCTATTGCTGCTTTATCTGGTCTTTTAGGAACTATGGTTGCTGCTCCTTCTTTCGCTGCTGATCAAGCTCCTGCTGCTCCTCAAGCCCAAGCTGATCATGCTGCTGAAAAGCATGCTTGCAAAGGTAAAGGTTCTTGCAAAGGTAATGGTGGTTGTAAAACTGCTGAGAATGCTTGCAAAGGTCAAAATTCTTGCAAAGGTAAAGGTTCTTGCAGAACTGATGGTAAAAAATAAGTAGAGTAATCTATTTTTTAAATGCCATGGCCTCAGGATATTTTTAATTTTAAAAAAATTTCTTGGGGCCATTTTTTTATCTATTTCTTATAAACATAATCAAATCCCTTCATTGCTATACCACTATATAAGGCCTATACTGTAACTATAAGCTGTAGTTGTTACTATTAATAGTTTACGGGGGATAAATTTATGTTGGTAGAAAATAAAAAATTCAGTAAATTTTCTATTTTGACTTTGGTTGGAGTAGCTGTCGTTGTCTTCTGCATTTTTTTTGCCTTTTCTTGTAGTTCGTCTCTTCATCTTAGAGATAAATTTTATCCTAATGCTCCTGGCGATATATATAAGAAAGTTCCTTATCCTTATCCTAAATATAATGATGATGTAGGCAAAAACAATACTGGATTAGAACTCTATGTAGCTATAGTAGATCAAGAAATAATTTACCTCTAATCAATAATTATTAAATTATTTCTATGATGCTACATATCCTGAAAAAACATATACTTATAATACTATTTATGTTTTGCTGAAGGATCCATAATATAGATCATTTCAATCATGAAATACTATAATTCATAATATATAGAATATATATTCCTATATTAGAGTTTATGGTTGTTTTTTGCTTAAATAAGCTATATCAATTTTGGATAATAATCTTAATTTAAAGTTTTATAGTTAATTTTGACATATGCAGCAAACTTCTGAAAATTTTCCATATTTAGGCTATGGCTTAGGTCTTAGGATTCCTCACTATAAACATATATTTGAACATTTGCCTAAGGTAGATTGGTTTGAGATTATATCCGAAAATTTTATGGATACTGATGGTAGGCCTATACGTAATCTTGCAAAAATACGCGAGCATTATCCGGTGGTAATGCATGGTATTGCTATGTCGATAGGTACTGTTGATCCGCTTAATTCTGAATATTTAAAAAAACTAAAAAATTTGGCCCATTGGTTAAAACCAGCTTGGATATCTGATCATTTATGTTGGACAGGAATTGCGCATAAAAATTCACATGACTTATTGCCAGTTCCGTATACTGAAGAAGCTCTGTTACATATTATAAAGCGGATAAAACAAGTTCAAGATTATTTAGAGCGCCCTATATTACTTGAAAATCCATCAACTTATTTAGAGTTTAGCAATTCTAATATTCCAGAAGCTGAATTTATTGCTCTTATGGTTAAAGAATCAGGATGTAATTTATTACTTGATGTAAATAATGTTTATGTAAGCTGCTATAATCATCGTTTGGATCCCAAAAAATACATAGATACTTTACCATTAGATAAAATAGTTCAGGTTCATTTGTCGGGACATAGTAATATGGGAACACATATCATTGATACCCATGATGATTATGTTGTCGATGAAGTTTGGGCCTTATATCGTTATTTAATCCATAAAGCTAAACGCCAATTAAATACAATGATAGAGTGGGATGATAATATTCCAGAATTTAATATTCTTGAAGCGGAGTTAAATAAAGCTAAAGTAGCTGCAATGGATGCTAATAATTATGGAGTCTTGCCAGATTTAGAAGCTAAAAATATACCTAATCTTAGGAATATTTCGGTGCCACTTGCTGACTCGCAAACCTTAATGCAGAAAGCAATTTTACTAGGACAAAAGATGGATAGTAGGCCGCATGAATGGATTAGATCTAAAGAAGAGTTTGCACCAAAAGAACAGTTAGAAGTTTATATTAATTCTTATCGTTATAGATTATATGATGCCACGGCTGAGGATTATCCGGTACTTAAAAATTATTTAGGGGAAGATGCTTTTGATCAAGTTATAAAAGATTTTGTTAATGCTCAGGCTTCAAAACATTTTAATATAGCTAAATATCCAGCTTATTTTCCTAAATTCTTAGCGGAGCATAAGTTAGCTGATATTTTTGCTCTAGAGCTTGCTGAACTTGAAAATATTTTATCGCAGCTTAATGATGAGCAAGAAACAATCCCGTTAGATCCAAGTCATCTAGCTGGCATGACGGCAGAAACATTAATGGAATCAATATTAGAACCAAGAAAAGCCTTGCGGTTATTTAGTTTTGTTTATCCAGTTAATCAGTATTATAGAGAAGTTAAAGAAGATAAATCTCCAGAGAAGCCACAGCCTAAGAAAAGCTTTTTAGCGGTATTTAGGCATGAAGATATAGTTTGGCGTATGGATTTAGCAGAAAATGAATACTTGCTCTTAAACAAGCTATTTAGCGGCGTTGCCATAGGCAAGGCATTAGAGGAATTACAAAAGGAATTTAATATAGAGGAAGATTCACTTAGCGCTAATCTGTCAGAATGGTTTGCAAGGTGGATGCGCAATGGACTTTTGGCAAAAGCTGAGCTTGAGAATATTATTTAATTTTACATTTAACAATATTTAGCCTTAATTACATTATGAAAATAGCAATTGTTGGTTCTGGGATATCTGGCCTAGGTGCGGCGTACCTTCTAAATGAGGCAGGTCATGACATCTGTATGTATGAGAAGAATGATTATATTGGAGGTCATAGCAGAACTATTGAAGTTAATATAGACAATAGTAATATCGCTGTAGATACAGGATTTATAGTTTTTAATTATAAGAATTATCCTTGTTTAACAGCCCTTTTTAAACATCTTGATGTTAGTATAGATAAAAGTGATATGTCTTTTGGAGTAAGCATAAAAAATGGATGGTTTGAGTATGGTACAAAAAGATTATCAGGATTATTAGCGCAAAAAAGTAACCTACTAAATATTAAATTTTGGAGAATGGTTTTTGATATTGTTAAATTTAATGCTAAGGCAAAGAAATATATTAACAGTAATATAACCTTAGGAGAATGTTTAAAAGATCTAAATCTTAGCTCTTGGTTTAAAGATTATTATCTTCTGGCAATGGGAAGTGCTATATGGAGTACATCTAAAAATAGCATGTTAGATTTTCCTGCACGTAGCTTTATTAGATTTTTTGATAATCATGGACTTCTTACAATTAGTGATCAGCCTCAGTGGTATACAGTTTCTGGTGGAAGTAGAGAATATATAAAAAAATTGACCTCATCATTTAGACATAAAATATTACTAAATTGCGCTGCGAAGAAAGTTATCAGAAAAAATAATAAAATTACTGTTATTGATACTAATGGAAATAGCTCTGATTTTGATCATATAATTTTTGCTTGTCATTCTGATCAAGCTATTGAAATACTAGATAGTCCTACAAAAGAGGAAATAGATATAATAGGTTCAATAAAATATCAGGAAAATAAAATAATAGTTCATACTGATGAAAGTTTTATGCCAAAAAGAAGATCTGCTTGGGCAAGTTGGGTATATTTAAGTGAAGAAAAAAATGATATAAACTCTGAAATATCTTTAAGTTATTGGATGAATAATCTGCAAAATATTAATTCTCATGTTCCGATAATTATAACTTTGAATCCTTCAAAAAGTCCTAATAAAAGTAAAATATTAGATGAGAATATTTTTGAACATCCTGTTTTTGATGAGCAAGCAATCATAGCGCAAGATAAAATATCTAATATTCAGGGTCTTAACAACACATGGTATTGTGGAGCTTATTTGAAATATGGGTTTCATGAAGATGGACTTGCCAGTGGAATTAAAATCGCAGAAAAATTAGGAGCAAAAATTCCTTGGAAATAAAGCCTCAAATATTTTTTTCTAAAGTAATGCATAAAAGATTTTTTCCTAAAGAAAATTCTTTTAATTACAATATATATTATTTGATTATTCCTCTTTTAGCGCTCAACAATAAATCTATTTCTGATCTAAAAATTAATAAATTTGGATTAGTAAGTTTTTATGAAAAAGACCATGGTCAAAAAAATGGTTCTAATTTGTATGGCTGGATTATAGATATATTAAAGGAAAAAAATATTAATATAGAAAATCTTGATATATTGCTAGTTTGTATGCCAAGAATAATGGGATATGTATTTAATCCCGTAAGTTTTTATTTTTGCTTTGATCAAAATAAGAAATTAAAGGCTGTAATTTCTCAAGTTAACAATACTTTTAAAGAAAGTCACACTTATATCTGTATAAAAAATGATTATACGGATATAAAGGATATTGATATTATAGAGGCTCAAAAAGTTTTTCATGTATCTCCATTTCTAAAAACTGAAGGTAAATACCAATTTAGATTTAACTATAAAAAGAATAAAATTGGAATATGGATAGATTATTTTAATAAAGAAGGTAAAAAAGAATTAGCTACTTCTTTAACGGGAAATTATGAAAATTTAACTAAGATAAATTTAATAAAAGCTTTTTTTTACTATCCTTTAGTTACACTAAAAACTATATTTCTTATTCATTATCAGGCAATTAAACTCTTATATAAACGAGTTAAATATATAGCTAAGCCGAGACAGAAAAAAGATAAAATAACTACTTCATTAGATATTATAAATTAATAATGAGATGTATAAATATGATTAAAAAAGCTGTCTTTAGTAATTTTTTAAAATCTCTTGAGAATATTAAATATGGATCTTTAGAATTAGTTTGTCCTAGAGGTGAGAAATATTTATTTGAAGGAAGTTTTCCTGGTAAAAATGCTAACATAAAAATAAATAGTTATGATGTTATAATTAATCTCATTACTAAGGGAGATATAGGGTTTGCAGAAGATTATAAAAATGGCAATTGGGACTCTGAAAATTTAGCAGATTTAATCTATTTGGGTCTTAATAACGAAGATAATTTCAATAATTATATCTATGGCTCTAATTTTTATAAAATAATAGCTAAAATATTTTATTTTTTTAAAGAAAATAGCATTAAAGGTAGTAAAAAGAATATTCATGCTCATTATGATTTAGGCAATGAATTTTATTCTCTTTGGTTAGATAAAACCATGACTTACTCTTCGGCACTATTTAATAGTGACGGCGATTCTTTAATGCAAGCTCAGTATAATAAATACGATAGGATACTCGATTTATTAGATAATAAATCTGGAGATATATTAGAAATAGGTTGTGGTTGGGGTGGATTTGCTGAGCGGGCAGTTTTTACAAAAGACCATAGAGTAAAGGGTATTACCCTTTCGAATGAGCAACATGTTTTCGCAAATAATAGATTAAAAGATTTAAAATCCAATGCCAGCATAATGCTTGAGGATTATCGTAAACAGGAAGGTAAATTTGATAATATAGTTTCTATAGAAATGTTTGAGGCTGTAGGAGAAAAATATTGGCCAATTTATTTTGCTAAGATTTCATCTTTATTAAAAGAAAAAGGAATTGCGGCTATTCAAACTATAACTATAGATGATAAATATTTTGAAGCTTACAGAAAAAGCGGTGATCTTATCCGTAGTTTTATATTTCCAGGTGGCTTACTTCCTTCATCAGAAAGATTTGAATTTGAAGCAAATAGAGCTGGCTTAAGAATTAATGATAAATTCTATTTTGGTAAAGATTATGCTATTACTGTTACGAATTGGTTAGAAAAATTTAATTCTCAAGTCGAAAAAATTAAGGAATTAGGTTTTGATGAGAAGTTTATTAGAATTTGGCGATTATATTTAGCAACTTGTATAGCTAGTTTTTCTATAGGAAGAACTAATGTTATGCAATTATCAATTCAGCACGCCTAGGAAAAAATATTTGTTATTATATTTTAATGTTTAAATATAATTATTGCTGTATACTTTAAGTTTAATAATTATTTTTTATTCTTAATATGAGTTGTAGTTAAATGAAGTTAAGATTCATAGCTTTAATTGTAGGGTTTCTAATGCTTAATTGTTGTTCTTCAGAGAAAGTAGAATATTACTCTAATACGTCTCCTAAAATGGACCTAAAAGAATATTTTGATGGTTCAATAAAAGCCTGGGGAGTTGTACAAGATTGGCGTGGTCGAGTAGTTAGTAAATTTGATGTTAAAATGAACGCTAAATGGCAAGGTGATGAGGGAACTTTAGAAGAAAATTTTCTTTATTATGAGAATGCTAAAGAACAAAAACGTATATGGCATATAAAAAAATTGGCTGATAATAAATATCAAGGTTCGGCAGACGATATAATTAATATTGCTGAGGGTAAGCAAAGTGGTAGTGCTATGAACTGGAAATATGCTATGGATTTAGAAGTGGATGGTAAAAAATATAGAGTTAAATTTGATGATTGGATGTGGTTAATGAATGATGGGGTGCTAATAAATCGTTCTTATATTAAAAAATTTGGGATTACTGTTGCCGAACTTACAATATTTATGAAAAAAGGTTGATAATGTTTGCAGGGAAGAAAATTTGGATAATAGGCTCTAGTTCAGGTATAGGGGCCGAGCTTGCTAAATCTCTTTCTAATCAAGGTGCTATAATTATTCTTTCAGCAAGAGATGAAAATAAACTTAATAATATAAAGGCAAGTTTAGCTGGGGTAGGGCATCGTGTGTATAATCTAGATGTTGTAGACCTAGAGAAGGTTAAATCTGTTTTGCAAAAAATATTAGATGATTTGGGTGGGATAGATAGCGTAATTTTTATGGCTGGTACCTATAGACCAAAATATGATGACAATGAAATAGTTTTAATGAAGCAAGTGGTTGATGTTAACCTTATGGGCGCCATTAATGTTATTTATTCGGTATTGCCAATTTTTAAAAAACAAAATATGGGCCAGATAGTTTTATGTGCTAGTGTAGCCGGGTTTCGGGGGTTGCCTAATGGTCAACCATATTGTGCAACCAAAGCGGCACTAATTAGTTTGGCCGAAAGTTTATATGTTGAAAATAAGAAATTTAATATCGATATTCGCCTTATTAATCCTGGATTTGTGAAGACTCGCCTTACTGATCAAAATAATTTTAATATGCCATTTCTTATATCTCCAGAAGAAGCGGCTAATTCTATAGTTAGTGGTTTAAGAAGTAATAAGTTTGAAATATCCTTCCCAAAATTTTTTGTATATATTATGAAGATTCTTAGGATGCTACCCAATAAACTATATTTTTTCTTAGCTAATAAATTTTAAATATTATTCCTTAATAAAAATGGACATGTAGATGACAACATTATTTGATAAAATAAAGCTTGGCGACATTACTCTTGCTAACAGGATCGTTATGGCTCCGTTAACCAGAATGAGAAGTAAGCAACCTGGAAATATCCCCCAAGAAATTAATGCTAAATATTATGCTCAGAGAGCAACAGCAGGACTAATTATTTCTGAAGCAACTCAGGTTTCACAGCAGGGTCAAGGTTATCCAGCTACCCCAGGAATTTATTCAGAAGATCAAGTTAAAGGTTGGAGATTAGTTACTGATTCTGTTCATAAAGCTGGCGGAAAAATATTTCTTCAATTATGGCATGTAGGTAGGGTATCTCATAGATCTCATCAGCCCAATGGAGATCTTCCAGTTTCGGCATCCGCAATTAAGCCAGAAAATAGCGGAACCTTTTCAGCGCAGTGGAAACCAGTTTCTCTTGAAACTCCTCGTGCTTTAGAATTATCTGAAATACCATCAATTATTAATGATTTTAAGAAAGGTGCTGAAAACGCAAAAGCTGCGGGCTTTGATGGCGTTGAGGTTCATGGAGCAAATGGATATTTAATAGACCAGTTTTTACAAGATGGTTCTAATAAAAGAACAGATATTTATGGAGGATCTGTAGAAAATAGAGCTAGATTACTGTTGGAAATAATAGATAGTGTTATAAGTATATTTGGTAAAGATAGAGTTGGCGTTAGATTGTCTCCTTATGGGACATTTAATGATATGAAAGATAGCGATCCTAAGGCCTTATTTTCTTATGTTCTAGATGAGCTTAATATAAGAGGTATTGCTTATGTTCATATGATAGAGCCAAGAGCAACAAGTGCTGGTGGTAATGATGATTTTAACCCTGAGGCTCCAAGTACCTCTCAATTATTTAAGAAGCACTTTAAAGGAATCTTTATTTCAGCTGGAGGTTACAACTCAGAATTAGCTAAAAAGGCAATTGATTCAGGACAAACTGATGCTATTGCTTTTGGTAGATTATTTATTTCTAATCCAGATCTTCCTAAAAGATTAAAGTTGGGCCATGATCTTAATAAATATGACCGATCTACATTTTATGGTGGTAGCGAGAAAGGCTATACTGATTATCCGTTTATGGATGAATAGTTGGTGGTGAAAAAACATCTTAGGATATTTTTTCACAACCGACTACTATAAATCAAAGCGATCAAGATTCATTACCTTATTCCATACAGATATAAAATCTTCAATAAATTTTTGTTTAGAGTCATCACTTGCATAAACTTCGGCTATGGCTCTAAGCTGAGAGTTTGAGCCAAATATAAGATCAACTATAGTGCCGGTCCATTTTAGATTTCCAGACTTTCTATCATATCCTTCTAATATATTTTTATCTATAGCCGCTTTTTGCCAATTAGTATTCATATCGAGTAGATTTATAAAATAATCATTGGTTAGAGTTTCTGGTTTTGTTGTAAAGATTCCATATTTTGTTTTATTAAAATTGGTATTTAATACCCGCATTCCACCAAGAAGAACTGTCATTTCAGGAGCAGTTAATTTTAGTAAATTTGCTTTGTCTAATAGCATATCGCTTGCAAACTCCTCATATCCTTTACGGATATAATTACGAAAGCCATCGGCAATTGGTTCTAGAACCGCAAAAGAGCTTATGTCGGTTTGTTCTTGTAAAGTATCCATACGTCCAGCTGAAAAAGGAACTTTAAAGTCGTAGCCAGCTTTTCTAATAGCTTCTTCAACCGCAGCTACGCCGCCCAGAACAATTAAATCAGCTAAAGAAACTTTCTTTCCAGTAGATTGCTTACTATTAAATTCATTCTTAATTAATTCTAAAGCATTAAGTACTTTGTTTAGCTCTATAGATCTGTTAACTTCCCAATCTTTTTGAGGATTTAGACGAATACGTGCTCCATTTGCCCCGCCTCTCTTGTCGCTATTACGGTATGTAGAAGCTGAAGCCCAGGCAGTTGAGACCAACTGAGATATAGATATATCTAATGCCAGTATTTTAGATTTTAGACAATTGATGTCATTATCATCTATAAGTTCGTGGTTAAGTTTAGGTATAGGGTCTTGCCAGATTAGCACTTCTTGAGGAACTAGAGGGCCAAGATAACGAGTAATTGGTCCCATATCACGGTGAGTAAGTTTAAACCAAGCTCTAGCAAAAGCATCTGCAAACTCTTTATTATTCTGCATAAAGCGACGAGATATTTTTTCGTAAATTGGATCCATTTTAAGGGCCATATCTGCCGTAGACATCATTGGAGCGTGATATTTGTTTTTCTCATGCGCATCAGGAACTGCATTTTTTGCCTTAGGATCTTTTGGCGTCCATTGATGTGCTCCAGATGGGCTTTTTGTCAGTTCCCATTCATATCCAAATAAATTTTCAAAATAACCATTATCCCATTTAATAGGATTATTTGTCCATGCTCCTTCAAGGCCACTACTTATAGTATGAACTCCTTTTCCGCTTTTATAGGAGTTTTTCCACCCCAATCCTTGCTCTTTTATATCTGCAGCCTCAGGTTCAGAAGAAACATATTTGCTTGGATCTTCAGCTCCATGGCATTTACCAAAAGTATGCCCGCCAGCAACAAGTGCAACGGTTTCTTCATCATCCATAGCCATGCGCGCGAATGTTTCTCTTATATCTTTAGCAGAAGCAATAGGATCTGGATTACCATTCGGTCCCTCTGGATTTACATAAATTAGTCCCATTTGAACTGCAGCTAGTGGATTGTCAAGCTTACGATCCTCTTTATAGCGCTCATCTGCTAACCATTTATCTTCTGGCCCCCAATAAATATTTTCTTCTGGCTCCCAAATATCTTCGCGACCACCTGCAAAACCAAAAGTTTTAAGCCCCATAGAATCTAAGGCTACATTTCCGGCAAGAATCATTAAATCGGCCCAAGATATTAGATTGCCATATTTTTGTTTAATAGGCCAAAGCAAACGGCGAGCTTTATCAAGATTTACATTATCAGGCCAACTATTTAGTGGGGCAAAACGCTGTGCTCCAGAGCCAGCTCCGCCTCTACCATCGGCTATTCGATAAGTACCGGCACTATGCCAAGCCATACGAATAAAGAACGGTCCATAATGACCATAGTCTGCCGGCCACCAATCTTGAGAGTCTGTCATTAAGTTATGTAAGTCTTTTATAATTGCATCTAGATCTAGTTTATTGAAAGCTTCGGTATAATTAAAATTTTTATCCAAAGGATTAGAATTAGAGCTAGCTTGGTTTAATATTTTTAGGTTTAATTGATTTGGCCACCAATTTGCATTACTATGAGTGTTGGTTTTTGCTGTTGTATTAGATCCAACAGAGAAAGGGCATTTTGGTTGATTAGTCATTTATTATCGCTCATATAGCAGTTAAAGCTTGCGCTTACCTAAATTTTTATGGATCTCGGTCTCAAAGTACTCGGGATATGTGTAGCATCATAGCAATGATTTATTTAAATAATTAAAACAGAAAATCATTAGCAAATCAGCGATTTATTATTGATCTACTATAGTTTATATTTTAAATAACAACTAAATATAGCAGAACAAGCAATGATTTGCTACCTGATTTATAAAAAATATCTTATGATATTTTTTTGCGTACAACTAAATATTACTTTTTAATATTTAAAATAACATCAATATTTCCTCTGGTAGCCTTAGAATAAGGGCAGCCTTCATGAGCTTGATCGATAATTTTTTTTGCAGTTTCATCATCAACTCCAGGAAGAGTAACATCTAAAATTACACTGATAAAATATCCACCATCATCATCTTGATTTAAATTAACAGCTGCCTGAACTTTAATTTCTGAGATTGCAATTTTATGT
The DNA here is from genome assembly GCA_964476705.1 of uncultured Rickettsiales bacterium. Lineage (GTDB taxonomy): Bacteria > Pseudomonadota > Alphaproteobacteria > Rickettsiales > UBA6187 > CAYZBM01. The sequence continues at coordinate 11,276 of CAYZBM010000002.1, forward strand.
TTTTTAGCAACTCCTTCAACCGCGCTACCAAAGCAAGCACTATAGCCAGCTGCAAATAATTGTTCAGGATTAGTCCCTGGTTTATTGCTTCCGGGAGCAGAAAGTTTTACTGAGAGTTGTTTGTCGTCAGTTTCTGAGTAACCATTGCGACCTGATATTGTTGTAGCGTGAGCTGTGTAGAGAATCTTCATATGAGTTATTCCTTTTTTAGATTAGAAATTAATCTATAGTAGATCAAGAAATAATTTACCTCTAATCAATAATTATTAAATTATTTCTATGATGCTACATATCCTGAAAAAACATATACTTATAATACTATTTATGTTTTGTTCAGGATCCATAATATAGGTCATTTCAATCATGAAATACTATAGCCTATTTCTTATTAAAATTTAATCATAAAATAAGGAAAAATAATAAAGAAGGTGTAAAGTGTGAGTTTTAGTGTGTTTGAACGATAAGAGAGCTGGATATTACAGAATATTTAAATAAGTCCGTCTATGCGCTCAAGACTTTAAAATATGATTATAGCTGATAATTATGTAGTTTACTTAAGGTGCTTGGAAATTGCTGATTAGCTACGACGCGACATCCACTTCTCTCGCTTACGTCAGCTTCTCTCTATGCTCGTCGCGCCGAAGCGTAGCGAAGGCGGATGGTGGAGCCTAGGAGGGTCGAACTCCTGACCTCCTGAATGCAAATCAGGCGCTCTACCAACTGAGCTAAGGCCCCATAAAAAGTTGTAAGTTTAAGACTAACTTACTTTTGGTTTTGGCGCTTTTACACCAAAAAAACCTCAAGGTCAATTGCTTTAAAGATAATTTTATAATAAAAATTATTTTAGAGCCTAATTTTAGGCTAATTTATTATTTATAATCTGGTAATTATAATTTTATTTATCTGCTGGGTTATGGTTTTTATATCTTGATTAGCATCTATAATTATATGGGTTTTAGGGTTATTCTGCGCTATTTTTAAGAATCCTTCTCGAACTTTAATATGATATTCTATATTCATGGACTCATAACGAGTTTCAGTATTGTGACGGCTCACCGAGCGTTTAATTCCTATTTTAGGGTCGATATCTAAAACAAAAGTAAGATCAGGCTTTATGCCAGATGAGGCAATAATATTTAACTGTTCTATTTGGTTAATATCCATATTGTTGCCGTAACCCTGATAAGCGGTGGTTGAGTCGCAGAATCTATCGCAAATTACCATTTTGCCTTGTCTCAAAGCAGGTTTAATAACTTTTTCAACATGTTCATTGCGTGCGGCTAAATATAATAATAGTTCTGCGGTTTTTGCCCACTCTTCAGCGCGGTCTTTAACTACTAAATCTCTAATAACTTCAGCGTTTTTAGTGCCTCCAGGCTCTCTAGTTATAATAGATGGAAGATTTTTTGTGCTAAAAAAATCTTGTAAAAGTTTAACTTGAGTTGATTTGCCTGATCCTTCAGGTCCTTCAAAAGTAATAAATTTTATGGTCATGTTATGCTACATTTATTTTGAAAATATTATTTTATCCTGGTTTATTTCCTAGGTAATAGATTATAATTTACTATCTGCAAAGTTATAAAAGTCAGATTTTTAAGGTAGTAATCAATAAATATTTAGTTTATATGTTGGTTTTAGCATTTTAATATATGTATATTGTATAAAAATATAAAGATCTAAAAGAAATAATTATGACCTCACGTATTGAAAAATTATGTATCGAAAAAGGTCTTAAAATGACCGAACAAAGACGGATTGTAGCGCAAATTATCTCTGAATCGCATGATCATCCCGATGTTGAAGAAATCTATAATCGTGCGGTTAATAAAGACCCAAATATCAGTATTGCAACTGTATATAGAACTATGCGAATGTTTGAAGAGGCTGAGATTGTGAATAAACATGATTTTGGCGATGGAAGATCGCGTTATGAAGAATCTTCAACCGAGCATCATGATCATTTAATTGATATTAAAAGTGGCAAAATTATAGAATTTCACGACGAAGATATTGAATTATTGCAAGAAAAAATTGCTAAAAAACTGGGCTACAAATTAGTTGACCATCGTTTAGAGCTTTATGCTGTGCCGATTAAGGAATAGTACTATTATCCACGTTTTCTTGGTTCTGCCGGCTTAGCAGCGGCGGAATCTAACTTCATATCTGGATCTATTTGTAAAGATTCAAGTTGCTTTATAAGGCCTACGAAGTCATCGTAGCAACTATTAAGTAGCTTTGGATCTTGATCTAAACTATGGACAGAGTCTAGACTATCTATTACTTGCTTGCATTTTTTTTTAAATTCATTTGGATTTGAATCGCGTAATTTTATTAATTCAGCAACTCTTTTTTGTTCTGCTCCGCTTAATAATTTTTCTTTAAGATTTTTTGCTACCATTTTGCCATTATCAAAAATTACTTCTGGAATCCTTGTAGCCCCTGGCCTTAGGTAAAAAAGTAGATCAGATTCAACTTGTCGTATTTTATTCTGGTTTATACCAAAATCAAATTTAATTTTTGGACGCTGGCGTTCTTCTTCTAAAGAACTTGCGTTTTGAGGAGAAATTATATCTATTTTGCTAAAAGTACATTTCCCGTCTTTAAATTCTGCAGCTACCGCTATATCAGGATTTAAGGTCTTTATTTGATATTCTAACTTTAATTCCGTTAGTTTGTCTTTTAAGTAACAAGTTCTATTAGAAGATTTTTCTTTTTCTGGCACTAGAATTATTATTGATGGCTTTTTGCCCTCACTTTCTTCCTTCTGTAATTTATCAAGTTCAGTTTCTATAAAATCAAGTCTTGTAGACATGGTTATGCTAGTTACGGAAGCCATATCCTTAGAATTATTCATAATTAAATATACGCTTTGAACGTTAGTAGAATCCATTCTTCCTGTTACAAAAGTTATTTCAGAACCTTTTATTCTAGCAGTTTGATTGTTAAATAAAATAAGCCCTCTAAGATCTTGAGATTCTGCTTTTGCCATAAAAATACTACTCCATTTTGTAAGGAAATAAAAGATTTTGCGGTGTATAGATGTATAATACGATAGTTAATATTTTAAAATATTCAAGGTAAAAAAATACAATACTCGCTTTTTTAGTAAATATACTGTATATGCAAGAACATAAAAATGGGACGTAATTATTAGAAAAAAATTAAAAGACCAACTATATGGTAGAAAAATATGTCAGCAAAACAACAAAAAAAATTATATATAAAAACCTATGGTTGTCAGATGAATCAATATGATTCATCAAGAATGTTAGATATTATGAAGCCATATGGTTATGAATTAAGTGAAGATTATGATAATGCGGATATGGTAATTTTAAATACCTGTCATATCAGAGAAAAAGCTGCAGAAAAAGTTTATTCAGACTTAGGTCGGATTAAAAAAGCTAAAAATAAAAAAGAAAATAAAACTCCAGATGATAAAATGTTAATTGCTGTTGCAGGTTGCGTAGGTCAAGCAGAAGGCGAGGAGATATTTAAACGTGCTCCTTATGTAAATATTGTAGTGGGCCCGCAATCTTACCAATCATTACCAGATTTAATTAGCAAGGTAAATAGAGATAGAGGCCATGCAATTAATCTAGAATTTGAAGATGATAAATTCGATAAGCTACCTGCATCTACAACTGAGCCGGTAAATGGTATGGCTATTGTGTCAGTGCAAGAAGGTTGTGATAAATTTTGTACTTTTTGTGTAGTGCCTTATACCCGCGGGGCTGAATATTCTCGGCCAGTTGCAGATATTTATCGGGAATGTTTACAGCAAGCAAGTTTAGGTGCTACAGAAATTACTTTACTTGGGCAAAATGTTAATGCTTATCATGGAGTAGATCATGAAGGAAATGTCTGGAACTTAGGAAAATTAATAAATCATATCGCTAATATCCCGCAAATTAAAAGGATTAGATATAGTACTTCGCATCCTAGAGATATGCATGAAGAGTTATTTTTAGCTCACGGAAAACAAGAAAAATTAATGCCGTTTTTAAATTTACCAGTGCAGTCAGGTTCGGATAAAATTTTAAAAGCGATGAATCGTAAACATACCCGTAAGCAATATTTAGAAATTATAAAAAGATTAAGGCAAGAACGGCCTGACATGCAATTTAGCTCGGATTTTATAATAGGTTTTCCAGGTGAAACCGAAGAAGATTTCCAAGATACTATCGATTTAGCAAGACAAGTTAATTTTATCCAATCTTATTCTTTTAAATATAGTCCAAGACCAGGAACTCCTGGGGCCGAAATGGATAATCAAGTGGCTGAAGATGTTAAGCTCGAAAGGTTACATAGATTACAAGCTCAGATAACTACTCAGCAATTGGCTTTTAACCAATCTTGTGTTGGGAAAATTATGGAAATTATTCCAGAAAAATCTGGTAGAATGGCGGGCCAATTAGCTGGTAAGACGGTTTATATGCAGTCGGTTTATATTAAAGATGCTCCAGAAAATATTTTAGGACAATTTATAAAAGTTAAAATACTAAATGGTTATGCAAATAGCCTTGAAGGTGAGTTAATTTAGCAAATTGCTTTAAAAGATTAATTCTTAGTTAATTTTAGCAGTTATTTTCTTCTATATTTTTGCATATTATCGCCATTATTAACCTTATATTAAGATAATTAACCTACAATTAGTGCTGTAATATTGGTTACAGATTAATTGTAAGGGTAATATCTTGCCTAGTATAAGTAAAAGATCTGATGAAGAGGTTGTGGATAGAAAGGCATTGTTTAAAGATGCTTATAGTTTTTACGTGCGGAAATATTTATCGGCAGCAATAAAAAACGCAAACTTAGATCCAGAAGAAAATACTAGTCAATCTCAGTCATCATATATTACCTCAGCATTAAAAAAACATGAAGAATCAAAAAAGGCTGAAAGTAAAGCGCCTCAAACTTTTTTTGGTGTGCTGCCTAATTATATAAAACTAGCCCAAGATATATTTCGAAATAGATGGAATTATATCCCAGCTTTTCTAGGAGGAAAAAGTGCAGCTAATAAAAAATTAGCGATGATGGCTAAAGATTTAGATTTGTTAGATAGCGCTAAAATTAATGAAGCTGTAGAAGAGGTTGCTAGGAGTACCGATATAGAAGAGACTGCTTCAAGGGAAGAAGTGATTGCTCAAGCTAAATCTCTTGCCGCCAAAACGGTAAAAGATTTAAGCCAAAGAAGAGATTTAGCAAGCAGTGCACCAAAGCAAATAGCTAATGCGGCATTACGTAGAAAAGATGATAAAACTACATTAAATGATGCTCAAAAAAAAGAAGTATTCGTTAATAGTTTTGTTAGTCTTTTAGTAAAAAGAGGAATTAAATCTGATTTGAGATATTTTGGTTTGTTGTCAGAATTAGACTTAGATAATAAAAGTGAACAACAAGTAATTACTGAATTAAAAGAATGTACTATACTGCTCTATGATAACCCGAAATTTAAAGATCAAATTTCTGGTGGTACTAGAGATGAAGTAGAAAATATGGCCCAAATTATGGCCAGAGATGTTATTTCTGCTTATGATAAAGATGATTTTCATGCTGATATATCTGAATATAATGGTCGTAAAGATTTAGTTCTACTAAAAGGAATTATTGTTGGCGAAAAAGCCAAATCAGGAATTTTAACCTTAGATAGAATGCCAAAATGGGTAAGAGGTTTTGAGGAGATAATTCATGATAATGAAGATGTTTTAAAGAAAGAAGTATCTAGTATTACTCCAGTTAAAAAAGCTCAAGAATATTTCAAAAAGAGTTGTAAACGTAGACTTACTGGAATTTTTATAGAAGCAATTAAACAGCAAACCGCTTCTAATGCCACAAAGACCAATCTTTGGTCGCTTTCAGCTAGCGCTGCACAAGCTGGAGTAGGTCCTTGGGGTGCAACAGCAGTTATCTTTGGTAGAAAGTTACTTGAAGGGACTCAAAATTCTATTTCTGAAGCTGGAATGTTAATTGGTCCTGATACTGCTAAAAGAATTTTCTCTTATATGGAAGAGCAATTTAAGAATGTACCAAAGCAGGATATTGAAAAGCATTTGGAAAAAATTATTGATGAAGCAGTAGAGGATATTTCAAAAAATTATACTAAAAATAATAGTAATGTTAGTACTAAAGATATAGACAAAACAGTTACCGAATATTTAGAGAGATATGTAGATTTAGTAAGGCGCGGTAGATACGATCCTACTAAATCAATGAAAGATCATATGGAAAGTGCCGCCGCAATTAAAAGCCGTAAATTATTTCATAAAACACCAAAAGATTATTTTAAAGGTGAAAGATCTTTTGATTCATTAGCTAAAGATAAGGATGAAGTAGAGAGAGATCCTGAGGGTCTAGAAGAAGAATTTGCTCGGTCTTTTGCTATAAAATTATATAAATTAGCGAGAAAAGATAAAAAACAAGTAGTAATAAGTAATAATTATCATTTAGAAGATAAAATAAAATCTGGAATTAAAAACTTAAAATTTGATGAGCATGTAGTTTTACAGAAATTATTAGGTGATCTTCCCGGAGCAGATAGTGGACAGCTTAGGGCCAAACAGGTAGAAAGTCTAGGTAGACAGCTTTATAAACAATATAAAGCTCAAGTATTAATTCCTGAAACTGAAAAAACTATAGATATTCGTAAATATGCTAAAAGACTTGCAGAATATTCATATGAGAGTGCAAATAGTAGCAAATTTAAGAAAACTGTTTTACAAGAAGGGATAGCTAAAGACCCTAGAGCCAGATTAGATTTGGCAATTAAAATGGGCAAAGATAAAGGTAACTTTATTACAAGGTTAGCCCATAAAGTAGCAGTTAAGTTGGCTAAAGCTACACCTGATGTAGCCGTTACTGAACCTAAGATTTCTTCTAAATCTAAAGATAAACAAGAACAAGATAAAAAAGAAACAGGAAATATTTTTGTTGAAGCCGGTAGTACTAGAGCCAAGGATTTATTAATAACTAGTATTTCAAGAAATGTAAAAGTTCCGAAAAGAACTAATTCTTTTGCGTTGTTTTTTAGTATTCCGACTATTGTATTTGCTGGAATCAATAATCCTTCGCATATTTTTGGCGCTTTACTTGATGAAGCTCGTTATTTAAGGTCATTAAAAAAACAACAAAATACTGAAAATCTTTTTAAAATTGCCTTAACCAATTCTGAAGGTTTTGATAATGATGTAAAAGAAGCTTTTGATGAAATACATAAGTTATTTTCCGGACAAATTAATCAGCTTAATGATAAGGGAAAAGTTTATTTTGCTTATAAGATAATGGAGGCTTACGGCAAAGATGTTAAAGATAATAGATATAATGGTGGGATGCCGGTTAAAGATCAAATCTTAAGTTCAGTGCTAAAATATCCAGATGTTTTAAAAACCTTAGCTATTGATAAAATACAACCGAAATATTTAAGAAATCCCAAAGCCAAATTAGATTTTAAATTAGAGCATATAGATATAGCTAGAGTTATAACAATTACTCCAGAGGAAAGAAAAAGGCAATTTGTTGATGCTTTTACCACTAAACTTGCAGCAGATTTTGGTATTGATAGCGTAACTTTAGATCTAGATAAACATAATAGAAATGAACTTTATAAAAAATTACAAAATTCTCCAGACAGTCCTCTAGTTTATAAAACTTTTGGTGCTTTAGAAGGAGAAATTACTAGAATCCAGCAATTAAAAGCCAAAGCTGAAGAAATTTATGATAAAAATTATAAGAGTTTATTGGGCTATAAATTTACTCCTTATGCGGAGTGTAGTTTATTAACTAAAGCTACCGAAATGGCTGGGAATATTTATAAAAATGTAAAGGATAAAAAAGCAAAAGATTCTCCGCCTAATAAATTTTATGGAGTAGAACTTTTACCAGAAAGAAAAATTGACCAGAAAGAACAATTCCAAAAAATATTCTTACAAGAATTTAGAGAAATATGCGGTAAACATTTAAATACTAACTTATTAGAAAGTAATCCTGAGCATAGTAATTTATTAAAAATTGCTGGAGACATTGGAGAAATTTTACATTTTACTACTGGTAGAGTAGCATTAGAGACATTAATTTGGGCGCCTAAATATTTACTCATAAAAGATAAAGCTGTTGCCCAAAAAGTTACTACTTATCTTCAAAATATGCCAGATGATTTTGCTCAACATTTAGAAAAGGCGGCGATAAAAATAAGCCAGATTTTAGGTGATAAAGGAACTCTTAAACCAGGCACTGAGAATAATTTAGCAGAAGAAATTCTAGGAAGCTATTTTGATGCCATAGCTAAAAATAAAGTTAATCCAGCATTAAGTATAGAAAATCAAATAATTGCAGCAGCTCTTGGTGAAAAATATCCTAAAGAAGTAGCAAGCCTAATTACACCTGACATTAAAAAAGAATCTGAACAACAATTTATTTTAAGTTTTTCCGGTACAATTATGGACTCATGCAAAGATCCTAAGGCGGAGGATTTAGCAATTAGCTGTTGGTTAGGACCTATACCTAGAGATAGAAATCCAAGAGAATATAGACAAGAGCAAATTGCAGAAATTTCTAAAACTGTAATTGCATCTCAAAATATTGAAATTGTATGTAATACAAATGGGGTGGACTATAAAAAAGCTGGTGAATATTATGCTAATGCTTTAAAAAAATCCTTAAGTGATGGTAGTGAAATAATGAAGCATAAAGGGGGCGATATAACAGAGGCTGCGGCTAATTTCGCCAAACAAGTATTAGATGATGTTAAGCCAGTTTATGGATCTCATAGTGCCGCATTTGCAAGTAAGGCTTCACGTGGTATAGAGCCTCATCAGGCTGGATAATTAGATTATATATGATATATAGGTGAAGCATTTCTTGATCACTATTACAAAAGGCAGAATATTTTGAGTAAATCAGTTTGTTTAGAATTCCAAAATAATAAATTATCTATAGAGCTTTTTGGTCATAATAATGAGCATCTCAAATTAATTGAAAAAGCTTTAAAAGTGGCTATATCTATGCGAGGCAATAAGGTAGCTATCTCTGGAGATAAGGATTTTGTAGCAAAAGCCAAAAATATCTTACAAACATTATATGATTCTTTACAAGATGGAAATAATATCAGTAAATTTGAGGTGGAGGCAATAATAGCAATGTATAAAGAACAAAAGAATCATCAAAAACCTATAGATAATACAGCTATTAAAACTCCAAATCGTTTTGTAACTCCTTATTCTTTAAAGCAAAAACAATATGTAAAATTATTGCAAGAAAAAGAAATGGTTTTTGCTGAAGGTCCTGCAGGGACCGGCAAAACTTATTTAGCAGTTTCAGTTGCAGTTTCTATGTTTATTAATCATAATATTGAAAAAATTATTTTAAGCAGGCCAGCGGTTGAAGCGGGAGAGCGAATCGGTTTTTTACCAGGAGATATGAAAGAAAAGGTCGATCCTTATATGCAGCCATTATATGATGCTCTATATGATATGCTGCCGCATGATAAAGTGCAAAAAAATTTACAATCCGGGATATTTGAAATAGCGCCTCTGGCTTTTATGCGCGGCCGAACTTTAAAAAATGCTTTTATTATTTTAGATGAAGCTCAAAATGCTACCACTACACAAATGAAAATGTTTTTAACTAGGCTAGGTGAAGGCTCCAGAATGGTAATTAATGGCGATCTATCTCAAGTAGACTTACCAAATAATGTTCAAAGTGGTTTAAATGAAGCTATAGATAAGCTAAAAAATATTAAAGAAATTGGTTTTATAAAATTTAGTGGTAAAGATATAGTTAGGCATAAATTAGTAGCTAAAATAGTTAATGCCTACCAGAAATATAGTAGATCAAGCAATGATTTTCCACTTTAATTACTTACATAAATCATTGCTATGATGCTACATATCCCCTTCCGGGATCTATAAAAAATTTAGGCAATAGCAAGCTTTAACTGTTATAATTTAATTTCAAACTTTCCCATTTTAAGAACAAAAAAGGAATTTAAGTATGGAAATAATATCCGATATAAATATTGAGAGCAATTTATGGACCAAAGATTTTCCAAATATTTTGGAACAAACTAACAATATTTGCGAGGAAATATTTAAGAATATTCCAGAAAGCAATAAAATTAAACAAATAGAAATTTCATTCTTATTAACTGATGATGCTAATATAAAAATAATTAACCGCGAATTTAGAAAAAAAGATAAAGCAACTAATGTTTTGTCCTTTCCTAGCGGAGAATATGCAGGAAATTTTAACAGTAAAGAAGATAGACTTTTTTTAGGTGATATAGCTTTAGCTTTTGAAACTATTAAAAAGGAAGCTCAATTGGAAGATAAAAAATTTATTGATCACTTTACTCATATGCTAGTTCATGGAATTTTACATCTATTAGGACATGATCATGAAAAAATAGATGAGGCAGAAAAAATGGAGGCTTTGGAAATTAATATCCTTGCTAGTATGGGGATTAATGATCCATATATAAATTGCGAATAATGCCTAAATAATATATTTATACGCACAATTAATAGTTGTTTTGCGGAAACTGTGCCAATAATGCTGCAATTAGCTTGCAACTTTCCATTTACGAATGCTATAAAAATATAATATAATCTCAAAGCTTTGAGTAACCAAGGAATTAAAAATTATGAGTAATGCAGATGATAATGCTAGTCTTGCCACCAAAGAGTTTGGCGGAGATAGTGAGTTATCGGATAATAGTCTTGGCTTTATAGAAAAATCAGCAGCTAAATTAAAGAAAATGTTCTCGTTTAAAAGTAACTCTTTGGAAGAAGATGTTGCTGAGTTAATTAATGAGCATGATCCAGATGGGACGTTAGTCGGTACAGAAGAGCGAGTTATCGTCCATAATCTAATGGGTTTAAGCGAGCGAACAGTAAGTGATGTTATGACTCAGAGGACAGATATAGTTTATATAGATTATTCTGTATCTTTAGAAGAATTACAAAAAATAGTTATCGAGACTGAACATACTAGATTTCCGGTATGTAAAAATTCTTTGGATAATATTTGCGGATTTATACATATAAAAGATCTAATCCAAGTTTTATCGACAAGAAAAGATTTTCAGATGGACTCAATAATTAGGGAAGCACTATATGTTCCTCCATCAATGAAAGTAGTAGATTTATTGGTTAGAATGCGAAATCAACGAATTCATATAGCGGTAGTTCTTGATGAATATGGTGGAACTGAAGGTCTGCTTACTATGGAAGATATTATGGAAGAAATAGTAGGTGATATAGCAGATGAGCATGATGATATTGAGGAGCCTGATTTTATTAAATTAGACGAAAATAATTATCAAGTTAAGGCTAGAATGGAAGTTAGGAAACTTGAAGAGCACATGAATGTTATGTTTAAAACTGGCGATGAGGATGAAGACTTTGATACAGTTGGAGGATTAATATTTTTTATGTTAGGACGGATTCCAGGAAAAGGTGAGGTGATTGAGCATAGTTCGGGAATTATTTTTGAAGTAACTGATGCCGATATGCGAAAAATCAAAAAATTAATAGTAAAAAGACCGACATAATATTTTACAGATAATTATTTAGAGATTTATTATGAGACTGGATTTAAGTAAAAGTCCTAAACTTACGGCATTTGTGCTAGGATTATTATTAGCATTGGCATTGCCTCCTTTTTATATTTTCCCATTAGCTTTTGTTGCGTTTAGTTTAATTCTAAAACTTTATGATAATACCAAGAATAAAAAAGAAGCTTTTAAGATTGGGTATTGGTTTGGATTTGGTTATTTTTTATTAGGTCTATATTGGATTTCAGCAGCCTTACTTATTGATATAAAACAATTTGGTTGGATGATTCCTTTTGCTTTATTTGGTATTGCAGCAGTTGTTGCTGTCTATATTGGGTTAGTGTTTTATCTATTATCTTACTTTAAGGCTAAGGGCTTTTTAAAGATTCTTATTTTTGCAGCTTTATGGACATTGGTTGAAGTTTTAAGGGGGATATTATTTACCGGCTTCCCGTGGAATCTGGTTGGTTATATTTGGAGTTTTTCTGATAGTGTAATTCAAACAGCAAGTGTAGTTGGTATTTGGGGATTAAGTTTTATAACTGTTGTGACTAGTAGTATTTTTTATTTAAAATTAACTTCAGATATATCGGCTAAAAAAAGTAACTTGTTTATTGCAGGTACGTTAGGTTTTTTCTGTATAATTAATAGTTTTGGTTATTTTAGGCTTTATTCGCACTCAACAGAGTTTGTACCAGGAGTTAATTTAAGAATTGTCCAAGCTAATATAAAGCAAGATCTTAAATGGGATGAGGGAGAAGTTTTTAATAATTTTAATAAACAAGTAGATTTGTCTTTATCTTCAGGTTATCAGGACATAACTCATATTATTTGGCCAGAATCTGCAATTCCTTATTCTTTGGATGAAAATTCTAATCTCTTGAGTGTTTTAAAAGATATTGTGCCAAAAAATGGCTTATTAATTAGTGGTGCAGTAAGAAGAGAGCAAAGTCATGATCCTTTATTTCCTGATATTTCTAGAAATATATGGAATTCAGTTTTAATTCTAGGCCGAAATAATAAAGCAGAATTTTATAATAAAAATCATTTAGTACCTTTTGGTGAGTATATACCTTTTAGGAATTTATTGCCCTTACCTATAAATAAAATAACTGGCGGAATGTTAGATTTTTCTGTAGGCGGGAGTAAAAAGATTTTTAATGCCGATAATTTTGTTAAATTTGCCCCAATTATTTGCTATGAAGTTATATTCCCAGATGGAATTGTTGATTCTAAAGAGCGACCTCAGGTCTTAATAAATGTTACTAATGATGCTTGGTATGGTTATTCAACTGGTCCATTTCAACACTTTCAAATGGCAAGGATGAGATCTGTTGAACAAGGAATACCTCTTATTAGAGCAGCTAATACCGGAATATCTGGAGTGGTTGATGCGTATGGTCGCGTGATAAAAAAATCGAACCTAGAAGAAGAAATTGTAATTGATTCAAAATTACCTGTAGCATTAAGCGTCAAAACAATGTATGCTTATATCGGCGCCATTGGCGTTGTTATGCCTTTGCTGTTTTTCTTGTTTGTGTTTTACTATAAATTAAGATAGAAAGAGCAATCTTTGATCAACCCATGATTATAAAAGTAAGAATATAATTAGAATTTTAGGTGTTATATTATGAAAGAAAATAGACCGCATCCGGTGGATATACATGTAGGTAGACGTCTAAGATCAAGGCGTACTATGATGGGATTAAGCCAAGAAGCTCTTGGGGAGGCTGTTGATATTACCTTTCAACAAATTCAAAAATATGAGCGTGGCTATAACCGCATTGGTTCGAGCAGGCTATATGAATTTGCTTGTATTTTAGATATTAATGTTGGATATTTTTTTGATGAATATGATGTTAATGCGCCTACAGATACAGAATATGTTTCTGATAGCGGAGATACAGAAAATAATTCTGAAGCTGCCAGCAGTAAAGAAATTTTAACTCTAATTAGATCTTATCATGGTATACCTGACGAAGGTGTAAGAAGGAAAATATTATCATTAATGAGGTCTTTGACGACTTATAAAGATTTTAATCCTAATGCTGATACTCAAAATGATACTGCCAATAATTCTAGCGTAAATGATGAAGCTAGAATTAAAGTATTTTCTAGTTAAAAATAAATCTTAAGTTGATATATGACTAAGCTAATTTTTGCTGTTCCTAAAGGACGAATACTTGAGGAACTTCTACCTATTTTACAAAGAGCTGGAATTATACCAGAGGCTAGTTTTTTTGATTTAGAATCAAGACAATTGCGCTTTACTACTAATCATCCTAATTTAGATATTATTAGGGTTAGAAGTTTTGATGTAGCAGCCTTTGTTGCCTTCGGTGCGGCTTGCATGGGAGTTGTTGGTAAAGATGTTTTACTTGAATTTCCTTATGAAGAAATTTACGCTCCTATTGATCTTAAAATTGGCAAATGCAGATTATCTATGGCTGGTTTAAAACACGCTAAACAGAATGATATTAATTCTAGTCATGTTCGTGTAGCAACTAAATATCCAAAAGCAACCCAAGATTATTTTGCTAAAAAAGCGATTCAAGCCGAATGTATTAAACTAAATGGTGCTATTGAATTGGCGCCAAGTTTAGGATTATGTTCTTATATTGTTGATTTAGTTTCTAGTGGCAATACTCTCACGGCTAATAATTTAGTTGAGGTTGATAAAATAGCGGATATTTCTTCTTATTTAGTATTAAATAGAACGCTCTATAAAACAGAAGGGCATTTAATTAAACCTTATGTTGATGGTATAGTTGGAGCGTTAAATGGTTAGATTTCTTTGGCAAAAAGATAGTAATTTTTGGACAGATTTAGCCAAACTTCATGAAAGTGAGTCTTCTTACTTACATGATGTGGATAAAAATGTGGATAAGATTATCGCGGATATAAAAGAATTTGGTGATAAAAGTCTAGTTGATTATACTCTTAAGTTTGACGGTCACGATAATATTTTAGTTACTAAAGCTGAAATAGATGAAGCAATAAAACAATGTGATAAACAAGTATATGCGGCTTTAATTGCTGCAAAAGAAAGAATCTTTGCTTATCATCAAAAACAACTACCTCAAGATTTTGATTATGTTGACAATATTGGAGTACGCTTAGGTAATCTATGGCGGGCTATAGATAAAGTTGGAGTATATGTTCCTGGAGGATTAGCTTCTTATCCAAGTTCAGTGCTAATGAATGCGATCCCGGCGATTGTTGCTGGAGTTAAATCTATTTCGATGGTAGTTCCGGCACCAAAAAATCAAATTAGTCCTTATGTGTTGGCTGCGGCTAACATACTTGGCATTGAAAAAATATATAAAATTGGTGGAGCGCAGGCAGTTGCAGCTTTGGCTTATGGCACAGAGACTATACATAAAGTTGATAAAATAGTAGGTCCAGGGAATATCTATGTAGCTACGGCTAAACGTAAATTATTTGGTCAAGTTGGAATTGACATGATTGCCGGTCCTTCTGAAATTATGGTAGTTGCCGATAAAAATAATAATCCAGAATGGGTGGCCGCTGACTTATTGTCACAAGCTGAACATGATAAAGATGCTAGCGCAATATTAGTTACTGATAATAAAGAGTTCGCAGATAAAGTTATTAAACAAATAGATTTATTTTTAGCTAAATTTACGCGGAAAGATATCACTAAAGCTAGTTGGGATAATAATGGTTTAGTTATTATTTTAGATAATTTAAGTGCTGTAAATAAAGTAATAAATCTTTTTGCGCCAGAGCATTTAGAATTATGTTTAGATGATGATTTTATCGCCAATTTATTACCGCAGATTAATAATGCGGGAGCAATATTTTTAGGTAAATATACTCCGGAGGCTATTGGTGATTACATAGCCGGGCCTTCTCATGTGCTTCCTACTTCGGGAACTGCAAGATTTTCTTCTGGATTGTCAGTATATGATTTCTTAAAAAGAATATCTCTAATTGGCTGTAAACCTGAATCATTTGCTTCTCTGGCAAAAAATACTGAAATTTTAGCCACAGCTGAGCATTTAGAAGCTCATGCTTTATCTATATCTATCAGAGATTAGTATCAATATTGAAAAATCAGTTGCTTTATTGCTGGTTTTAGGGTAATGCACAGTGTGTTTTAAAGAATAATTTCAAGAAAGATTTGTATATTATGGCGAAAGAGGAACTAATAGAATTTGAAGGTGTGGTACTAGAGTTATTACCAAATGCCATGTTCCGTATAAAATTGGATAATGGTCATGAAATCTTAGGACATACTTCAGGAAGAATGCGGAAAAATAGAATTAGAGTTTTAGTTGGCGATAAAGTTACCGTTGAAATGACTCCTTATGATCTTACTAAGGGCCGAGTTATTCACCGTCATAAAAACTAATATAATTTAAAAGAGTATAACATTATGGCAAAGCTGATCTTAGCATCATCTTCTGAGAGAAGATTATGGCTACTTGAACGGATTGGAATTAAGCCAGATTTGATTATTCCTGCCGATATAGATGAATCTCAACATAAAAAAGAAAAAAATACTGATTATGTTGATAGAATGTCTAGAGAAAAACTAGCTAAAGTTGCTAAAGATAACCGGGGAAGTATAATTATTGCCGCGGATACTATAGTTATATCCAGAGGTCGGATTTTGCCTAAAGCTGAGACAGATGAGCAAGTAAGATATTGCTTAAATAGTATGTCAGGTAGAGCTCATAGAGTTATTACTTCAGTTTCTGGAATTTCTGCCAATCAAGATAGAATTATTACCAAGAAAATTTGTACTCGGGTTATTTTTAAAAAATTAAGCGAATCTGAAATTGAGGCTTATGTGCTCGGTAAAGAAGGTTTAGGTAAAGCAGGCGGCTATGCCATACAGGCCTATGCAGATTCTTTTGTATTGTCACTTAATGGCTCTTATAGCAATATAGTTGGACTGCCTTTATATACTACCAAAAATATTCTCACCACTTTAGGTTATTAAATTGATTCTTTATGGTAATTTTGTCGTTGAAGTTGATTTAGCTGTACTCATCCCGGATTAAATCCTGGACAGGCTCATACTAAAATACGCTGCGCTAACTAAAGCAACTTCGCCTAAAAATTCCTCAAAAATAATCAATTTAAGACCGTTATATCGAAAAATCTTTTAATTAAATTAAGTTTATGCCTTGTCCAATTTGTAAAAAAACAGCAGATGAAAAATATAAGCCCTTTTGTAGTAAAAGATGCGCAGATGTCGATCTGGGTCATTGGTTTATGGGTTCTTATGCGGTAGGAGCGGTAGAGAATGAGGATGATAAAGAGGAAAATACAGAATAATAGGCTCTTCATCAAATATAGTATTTCTTAATCTACTATATTTGGAATATAAGAGAAAAGCCTGGTGCCCAGAGGCGGAATCGAACCACCGACACAGGGATTTTCAGTCCCTTGCTCTACCGACTGAGCTATCTGGGCAAAAAGATATTGAGGCTTTATAATACAAAAGATGTAGCCTGTCTAGTAATAGTTTTGAGTATTTAGGCGGTATAAAGAAGATTTAATTGAGCTGCTGCTTGCGACAGTTTTTTGTCTAAGGTGGCAATTTTGCAGCTTCTTCTTAAAGCTAGCTCAAGATATGCGGCGTCATAGGTAGTTAAATCGTGATTTGTAGATAAATAGATTATTTCGGGGGCATTAAAAGTATAATCTGATTCTATCTCGGTATTATTGAGTAAATTAGTATAAAGTATTAGATCGGTTTTTGTAATGCGATTTCTTCTAAAGCTCATTAATATAGCATTAGCAGCTTCTATGAAAAATATATTTGGGACTACGGCTTTGAGCTCATTATTAACTAATTTGTCCACTAATCCAAACGATAAGGGATTAAATTCATCTTTAAGCATTGCTGAGATAAAAACTGAGCAGTCTATTACTACACTTACCATTTCCTACCTTCTTCAATCAGGCTTTTTAAATCATCTATATCGGTTGCTATAGGTTTTGCTCTAACTAAATCTCTTAATTCTTTAAAAAAATTAGCTTGTTTTTCACTTTTCTTTTTCCCAGGAGGGGTAAGAATTGCAACAGTATTTCCTCGATTAGTGATTGTAAATTCTTCACCATTTTGTACTCGCATAACTATTTCAGAAAGATGAGTTTTTAATTCAAAAATTCCTATAGAGTTTTCTTCCATTTTTTTACCCATATAACTAGTTATATAACTAGTTTAGTTCTAAATAACTGTAAAGTCAAGCTATTCTATGGTTAATAGTCTTTTCCTGCCTCGAAAGAGCCATTTCTATACATAATGCATTGAGGGGCGTGCTCTACTGGAACTGGATTCCAACTGGGTTCTTATTTTACTAGCTTCAGAAATTTTCTTAGCCATTTCTAAATTTCCCATTTCCTTAGCAAATTGATCCGCAGTTTGATTATTTTTATTTTTTTGAGATAGATCGATATTTTTATTATTTAAAAGATAATCAACTATTTTTGGCATATTGCATTTTACGGCCACAAATAATAGATTAGGAGCATTACTATCTAATTTTCTATGGCTATTAATTTCTAAGCTTAAAGGCAGCAAATAAAGAGCTATATCTTCATATCCTTTTTGCATAGCGGCTATTATTGGAGATATTTGCTGTATATTTGATTTATATTGAAAGTCAGGATTGGCGCCATATTGGGTAAGAAGTTTAACCATTTCAAAGTTACCATTAGCAGCTGCGACAGCTAAGTGGGTATAATAATATCCATCATTGGCTTTGGCCATTTTTGAATCTAAAATTATTTGTGCAATTTCCTTATATCCTTTAATTGCGCATACAGTTAGACATTGTCTTAAAATAGTAGATAGCTCATCGGAAGTTACTTTAGTATGCTTAGATATTTGTCTTTCTTTAATTATATTATTTAATCTATTTAAAAATAATTGTGGTTCATTATCTAATGTTGCATCAACTAATGGATTTTTCTTATTTAAATAGTCTGTAGTAAAAAGTTGAGTGTTATGAAGTGGGCTTATAGGAGATACAGCATTAGTAGTAGAGTCCTTATGAGGTTTATGCTCATTTGGAGCCGAAAAAGACCTTGTGGTATTTACTAAACGCGAAGGATGTATTAATGTATGATTTAATACTGGAGTTAAGAGATGGCGATCGGTATTTTGTCCTGCCATAAATCTTGCGGTAGCAACAGAGGCTGTTGGTAATAATCTTCGGGCTAATACTCTTGCTAGGCTCATTCTTATCTTCCTTTATTTGATTTTGCTTCATTTCTTTGGTTTGGGTGGTCTGGAGAGCTATGGCTATCTGTAAATAATGTTCTAACCAAGCTATCATTAAAATTATTACCTTTTTCTCCAACTAAATGAGTTTCACTTATATAGTATTTCATGATTGAAATACCATAATACAAAATAATCTATCGTATTTTTATAACAAAATATGCCGATACACAACAAATATAAGTTATATAATAGGGAAAATTCCTTTAAGCAAAAACTGTTCTAAAGAAAATATAAATTTCTCTGTTTGTCCATTCTTAGTGAAGGTAATATTTTTATAATCAATATACGCATCAATATTGTTGAGATCTTGTATTTTATTTTCTTTAAAAATATCTGGATTAAGAACGGCTAAATTTAGGCCATCTTTATTTCTTGCCGAATAATATAAAATACTATCAAAATTATCATCTCTAGCTTTTTTACCTATGGTTTGTGAATATTCATAACTAGCTGGATCTGATATTTTGCTCTTTAATTTTTTCCATATTTTATCACTTAAATTTAAATTAGCTTTATTTTCAACTAATACCGAAAAAGCAGTATATTGTACTACTGATGGCCTTAAGACGGCGTCACTATCAAGTAAAAAACGGAAACGATAATAAGCAGCTTCTGATAACATAGTATGCTGATCGAGACTGGCATAAAATATTCCACTTTCTTGTGCTGATCCGAATCTTGAGCCGTGATTTAATGGTGGATAGCGAAAAGGAGTTTTTAGTAAATAATGAAATGAATCTGCTTTTGCCAAAGTTGGATAGGGAGGTTTATTATTGTCAATTAATTCTTCTAGAATTTCTTGCTCTAAATCAGAGTCAACAAGTTGCCTAGTTGCTATATAGGATTGAGCCTCAACAATTCTATAAACTTTGTTTTTAAAATATGATTTAATTAATTTCATTGGAGATATAGTATTTTAATTTAAAAGAATTATATTTTGCCTCTGATGCTATCTAGATAATTAACTACTTTTACCATTCCACTTATGGTTTTCATTAATTCTAAGGGAATACCATTTAAAGATTTATTATTACTTCTTAGCCATTGTTTTTCATTTTCCAATACATTACCTAAAATGGCATCTAAGGCTCTAAAGATGCGGATGAATAATAAAACTAGTTCCCCTTCCTTGCTCTTAGGGTTAATACCCTTATCTTTATTACTAGAAAGCCGACTAATAGTTGCTTCGCTTGAGCCAATTATACTAGCTAAATCTTTATTACTTAAATCCCATAATTTGGCTGCCTTAAATAAGGCTTTTTTAAGAACTAATTCTTGGGATGGTTTAATGTCTTTTCTTTTCATAGAGCTAATAAAAATATATTTCATATGAAATTATAGCATAAAAATTTTGCAAATGCAATAGATATGTTTAAGTTTAAATATTAATGCAATATTAACATTTTTCACGGGTAACTAATTAATATTAAGAAAATTAACTATAAGGCGGGCAATTAAACCCCTTAGGCGAAGAAGTAAAGATCTCAAACCCATCTTTAGTCACGCCTAAACTATGTTCAAATTGAGCGGAGAGAGATTTATCTTTAGTCCATACTGTCCAGCCATCTTTTTGATTAAGTACAGTATGGTAATTACCAATATTGACCATAGGTTCTATAGTAAAAAACATTCCTTCCTCAAGTACAGTTCCAGTTCCAGGAGTTCCAAAATGCATTATATTAGGTTCGGTATGAAATATTCTTCCTAAGCCATGGCCGCAATAATCACGAACAACTGAGTAATTATGTTTTTCAACATAGGTTTGGATAGCATGGCCAATATCACCTAATCTTTTACCGGGCTTTACTTGCTCAATACCTAACATCATTGCTTCGTATGTAATTTTACATAAACGTCTAGCTTTAATTGAAGGCTCGCCTACAAAATACATCCGGCTAGTATCGCCATGCCAACCATCTACAATAACTGTGACATCGATATTAACTATA
Source organism: uncultured Rickettsiales bacterium (assembly GCA_964476705.1). Lineage (GTDB taxonomy): Bacteria > Pseudomonadota > Alphaproteobacteria > Rickettsiales > UBA6187 > CAYZBM01. Next base: position 32,037 of record CAYZBM010000002.1, read on the forward strand.
TCGCCATCTTTGAGTTTGCGGTCGTCTGGTATACCATGGCAAACTACATGGTTAACTGAGGTGCAAATAGATTTGGGAAAACCGCGATAACCAAGTGGAGCAGGTATTGCATTATTTTGGATAATCATATCATGACAAAGCTGGTTTAGCTTATTGGTATCAACACCAGGCTTAACATAATCTTTAATAAAGTCTAGAACCTGGGCGGCAAGCAATCCTGCTTTACGCATGGCAATAAAATCTTCTTTATTATGTATCTCTATTTTACTTTGCAACATTTTAGTTTAATTACCTTGTAAGATGGGCTTTAAATATGTATTTTTAAAGATTATAACACGGAGTCTAGTATATACAATTAATATTTAAAATAATGAGATAAAAAGTGATAGTTACAGCCGCAGTTATTGTTATAGGTAATGAGATTTTATCTGGAAGAACTCAAGATAGAAACATCAATTTTATTGCTTTAGAATTAGTTGCTTTGGGAATAAAACTGCAAGAGATTAGGGTTATTCCTGATATACATGAAACTATAGTTGAGGTAGTTAGAGAATTATCCGCTAAATATAACTATATTTTTACTACCGGTGGAATTGGACCTACTCACGATGATATTACAACTGAGGCTGTAGCTGCGGCATTTAATGTGAGCTTATATCGGCATCCAGAGGCGGTTAAAAGCCTAGCTGATTATTATGGTGCGGATGGACTAACTGCCGCTCGATTAAAAATGGCCGATGTACCAGATGGTGCAGAATTGATTCCTAATTCCGTAAGTTCAGCCCCTGGATATAAAAAAGAAAATGTTTATGTTATGGCCGGAATTCCTAAAATTATGCAAGAGATGTTTTTAAGTGCAAAGAAATATCTAAAAGGCGGTAATGTTACAAAATCAGAAGAGGTTTCTGCATATGTTTCTGAAAGTAAAATTGCTGGAGATTTAAGTCTAATTCAAGATAGATTTAGTAATGTTGAAATAGGTAGTTATCCTTTTAGTGAAAATGGTAAATATGGCGTTAGTATAGTACTAAGGTCTGATGATGAGAAGTCTTTAGCTAAGGCTAAAGAAGAGGTGATTTTAATGTTTGCAAGTATTACAAGCTAAACTAAAGTTGGGTAATTATTCTAGAACTCCATTTTAAAACCAATTTTAGGCGCAGTAAATTTTTTTTCTAAACCAAAAGAAAAGAAGAACTTTTTATTTTTAGTTTCAAATAATTTAGTTTCCGCACTAATACTTTTATTCCGACGATAAAAAGTTACGATCCTAGTTTCTTCTTTTTTGTTAGGCTCGCTGAAATTTTTTACCTTACCTAATTTTATAGCTCCTAGATTTGACCTTCTTACATTGCTTGATTGATCTTGTGCATATTCTTTTTTTAATTCGCGACTAGTTAAATATTCTAGTTTTGTATCTCCAAAAGAGTCAATTTTGGCAACTCTAGTTTTTATATTATTTTGTAAGTTACTACGAAATTGTTCTGGGGTATAAGCACAGCCTGACATGATAATTGATGTTAGCATCATTAGTAGAAAACGTTCTATTAAATAAAATATCAGTTTGTTACGCATATATATAACTAAATAACAATACTCCTTTCTATTACTTATATTATACCATATTTTCTTAATTTTTTCATGATTTGTTCCGATTTATAGGGAATATAGTGCTAATATTATTCTTGACAATTATAGTTAAATATGCTAGTTAAAGGCTTTATTGGCATATAAAGCTTTTTCGCCTTAAGGGTTTGATTATGTATAGATTAAAAACTTTAGGTTTTTCCTTAGTTGAGCTAGCCATTACCTTGGTTATTATTTCTCTAATTATTGCAGCTATTACAAGCGGGAACTATCTGCTTAAGGCTGCACGCATCAACAAAGTTATTAGTGAAATATCTGGCTACAAATCTGCCATAGATAATTTTAAACAAAAATACCAAGCAATGCCAGGAGACATGCCAAATGCAGTTAATTTCTGGCCAAATTCTTATAATGGTAATGGTAATGAAAAAATCGAAGGGGTTTTAACTGAATCATTATGGGCTTGGCAGCATTTAAAAAATGCTAATATGATTGCAGGAAACTATAACGGTATTAAAGTTCCGCCTAGCGATTTTGCCATTGATATTAATGTGCCCAAAAGTACTATTGATAATACTTATTATTTTATTTCTTATGATAATTTTTATGGCCATAAAGGAAATAATTTACAATTGGTAACCACCAGTAATAATCTTCATCCGACTGGAGGAGCTATAAGTGCAAGTGACGCCAGCATTATTGACAAGAAATTAGATAAAGAAGCAAATTCAGCTAATGGTAATTTTTTTGTAGTTAGAGCTGAAGCAAATAAAAATATAGATAATTCTTGTGTTTCATCTAATTATGAAATTGCAACTACTACGTCTTATGTAAATAGTGATTATACCGAATCTTGTCGTTTAGTATTATGGCTTGAGTAAATATAGCAGATCAAGCAATGATTTTCCACTTTATTTACTTACATAAATCATTGCTATGATGCTGCATATCCCAGATTTAGTCTGGGATCTATAAAAAATTTAGGTAACTGCAAGCTTTAACTGCTATAAAGATTAATTGCTTGAATTATATCTTTATTTTAATATAATGCACCCCCCATTTTATTACCTATTAAAAATTCTCCTCTAAAGCGTAAAGACTATGATAACAGATAATGACCTTACTTTACCAAAAAATATCGGCGGATTTATTTGGTATTTTGTTAAAAAACAAAAATGGTGGCTATTTGCCATTCAGATTTTATGTTTTGCTTGGACTTTAGATTTTACGGTTTGGCCGCAGATATTAAAAAATATGATAGATAGTTTAATTTCTATTTCGGCTGATAAAAGTCAAATGTGGATTCTGTTAAAAGATCCGATTATATTTATGCTTTGTTTTTGGCTAGTAATAGAATTTTCTTTTCGGATTCAAGGTTTTTTAATTGCTAGAACTTTTCCAAAAATAGAATCTATGGTTAGAATGAGTATGTTTTCGTATATAGAGCAGCATTCTTACCGTTATTTTAGCAATCACTTTGCTGGCGATATCTCTAATAAGATTAGCGATATTAGTGGTAGTATTACTAATATTTTGCGGATGATAATAACTTTGTTTATTCCGGTATTAGCAGGTTTCATAATCGCTACCTCAATTTTTGCTTCGATGCATTATCAATTTGCCTTAATTTTAGCAACTTGGATTATTATACATATAAGTATATGTTTATTAAATGCCAAAAAGAGTAATGAACTTTCTATGCAGCATTCGGATTTAAGAAGTAATTTATCGGGCGCGATAGTTGATAATCTGAGTAATATTATTAATGTAAAATTATTTGCAAGCCGGGTTTTTGAATATTCTTATATTAACAAGAAGCAAGATATTGAGCTAGCGGCCCATAGAAAATCTTTATTCTATATTGAAAAAATTAAAATCCTGTTAGGCCTGTCTACCTTTATGTTTCCTGGAGTAATTATTACAGGTTACATGCTATATTCTTATAAAAATAATCTGATTACTATAGGTGATGTAGTTTTAATTTTTACTACTACTTGGAATATTACTATGATGGCTTGGTTTGCTGGTTTAGAATTTCCTATTTTATTCAAAGAGATCGGAGTTTGTAATCAAGCACTTAAATTAATTAAAGTTGAGCATGAAATAAAAGACTCAACCGATGCTCATGAATTGCAGGTAAAAAAAGGCGAGATTGAATTTGCTAATGTTAAGTTTGCTTATAGTAAAGATAGAGCTTTATTTAATGATAAGACAGTTATTATAAAAGCTGGAGAAAAGGTTGGGCTAGTAGGTTTATCTGGATCTGGCAAAACTAGTTTTGTAAATTTAATTATTAGATTTTTTGATGTTGATGAGGGCGCCATAAAAATTGATGGTACGGATATTAGAGAAGTAACTTTAGATTCCTTACGCCGCAATATTGCCATGATTCCTCAAGATCCTAGTTTGTTTCACCGGAGTATCGCTGAAAATATTTTATATGGTAGGGAAGATGCAACTAAAGAAGAGATGATAGATGCCGCAATCAAAGCTAACTGCCATAATTTTGTCGATAATCTAGTTGATACTTCAGACCCAGGAAATGTTAAATATGCTTATGACGTAACTGTGGGTGAAAGAGGGATTAAATTATCTGGTGGCGAAAGGCAAAGAATAGCAATTGCCAGGGCAATTTTAAAAAATGCACCAATTTTAATTATGGATGAAGCAACTAGCGCTCTTGATTCTGAAACTGAAAGTAAAATTCAAGAAAGTTTAGAACATTTAATGAAAAATAAAACTACCATAGTTATTGCGCATAGGCTTTCTACTTTAGTTAAGATGGATAGAATTTTAGTTTTTGCTAATGGTGGTATTGTTGAAGATGGCAGCCATAAAAAACTTATAGATTCTGGCGGACATTATTCCTTACTGTGGAAAATGCAATCTGGGGGCTTTTTACCGGAGAAGCTTGTCTCGGGCTTAGACCCTGGATCCATCTGAAATTAGATCATGGGTTTGTATAGGTTTCTGGTAAAATATATTTAGAATAAACATTTGCTTATTGAAGATAAAAATATTCTATTTAGGCAATTTTTTTAGCCGCTCTTTAATAAAATAATGCATAAAATTAAGCTCACCTTCGCTTATATTATCGGCATTATCAATGATGTTTTGGATTATATATAAAGCCTCATTCATTTCTCCACGTTGTTCATGAATAAGAGCGGGCATTTGTTTTACCCAGAGAGGAACATTATTTAGTGGGGTCTTGCTGAGCTTATAAGCTAGTTTTAAAGCTAGATCTTGATTTTTGAGCTTATGACCTGCAAGATAAACAGCTTGGCTCATCCACCACCATTTATGGCTTAAATCGTGTTCTGAATGTTCATCAAGATAGTTTATTATATATCTAACATCAGCTGTTCTTTGGGTTTGGCTATAATAGTAACTAGCCATAGAAGGAACATAGTTTGATTTATGGTCGAGAGTATCTAGTAAAGAAAACCAATTATATAGTTTTTTATAATTATAATCTTTTAAAGCAGTGAACCTACCAAAGCTATCTCCAGCATTTTGTAAACGATAGGCTAGTAAACGAAAATAAAATTCTTCATCACCAAAAGCAAAAGCTTTAACGGATAATTTACTCGGTACATCAGGAACTATAGACAAATTAGGCTTATATTCTTTACTTACATTCCAAAATAAAACTTGAGTTATAAGAATAATAATAAAGATACAGCCTATAATATTTATTTTGGGAAAAGAAATTAATTTCATATTATATGCTTTTAAAATTCTTTTTTTCTAATGTCCAGAAAAGCCATTGAAATAATTAAACTAATTGAAATTCCAGCTTGAGTTGTAAATAACCACCAATCATGATTATTATTAATACCATAAATTAGCCAATCACTTTTGGCAAATAGATCTAGCCTTGGAATTAGGCTAGAGATTATCTTTAAAGCTCCGAGCATTAACTCGGAGAATTTATTATCATGAGCGAGCGAGTTAGGATTATAGATAGCTATTAAAAAAAATCCCATAAGTCTACAAACAAAATAAAAAGCAAAATTAGCCATGACAGCACTAGTTGCGCTACTTAAAATAAAAGCGGTAAGTAAAGAAAAAGCTGAAATTATAGATAATTCTAAAATTAAACTTAAAGTCCAAGCTAGAAAACCATCATAATTAATATTATGAAAAGTAAAAATAATGCTAAAGGGAATAATAACTGCGATAATTTCTAAAATAGTAAAGCCCAAAAAATAACCTAAAATAAATTTAAATCTTGATATAGGTTTTGATAAAATTGATTCAATTTCTTTGGTTTCAAAAGCTCGCCTAATATGAAAACAAATAAAAACAATAAAGCCTATAGCTAGAATAAATCTAACTCCTCCAGCAAATAAGACTAAGGCCATATTTTCTTGTTCAGTAAGAGCTGTTCCTCCAGTGAACATAGCTAGGCCTAAACAGAAAAAAATAGCTATTATTAGTCCTAAAAATAACCAATCTCTAAGGGCAGTGAGGAGAATATACTTAATTATAGTTTTCATGGTTTTTAAAGTCTTAAGAAATATGGTTCTTAAAATTACGTATTAATAAAAGATATAAATATAATTAAGATATAAGTCTAGATTTAAACAGAATTGATATTGGTAGGCTTTATATATTTAATTAATATTTCGACAATTTTCTCTTGGGTAACTGGTTTATTAAGATAATCATCCATTCCAGAATTTAAACATTTATCTCTATCCCCATCCATGGCGTTGGCAGTGAGGGCTACAATAATTTGGCCTTTTTTCTTATGAGTTTTTTCATATTTTCTAGTTTTTATTGTGGCTTCAAATCCGTCCATTTCAGGCATTTGACAATCCATAAAAACTAAATCGTAGGTATTTTGTTTAATAGCAGCAAGGGCTTCCAAACCATTTGCGACATTGTCGACTTTGCAGCCAAGTTTATTGAGTAAATTAGTCATTAACATTTGGTTTACTGGAATATCTTCAACAACCAGAATATGACTATTTTCAAATTTAATTTTAGCTATAGGATTTTTAATAATATTATTCTTTTTGCTAATCATCTCATTAATTATGGGAGGGGTAATAAATTCTAACGGTTCTTTTTTACTAAAAGCATCTAGAATTAAGGCTATGGCATTAATTAGAATATTTTTGTAAATCGGCTTAATTAATAGACCTTTAATATTTTTTTGTTCAAGTTCTTCTATGGATAGATCTATGGTTTTATGGGCGGAGGTCATTAATAATAAAGTTTTGTTGTCATCAATTTCTCCTTTAATTTTATCTATAGCATTTTCAATATTATTAGAGTCTATATTATTATCGATTATAACTATATTGTAAGAGTTACTTTTGGCTTTTTTTAACTTAATTTTAGCTTCGGTTAAACTAGTTACAAAATCACAGTAAGCACCTTGTTCTTTTAATTGTCCCATAGTTATTTTATGATTGATAGGATGTTTATCAATTATTAAAATACGGGTATTTTTAATAATATTATTAGAAATAAGGAGATCGCTTTTCTTTTCTGTATATTCATAAGGAACTGAAATATTAAAAAAGAAAGTGGAGCCTTTGCCAAGAGTACTTTTAACTCCTATATTCCCATTCATTAAAGATACTAAAGTTTTGCAAATAGCTAGTCCTAGTCCAGTTCCCCCAAATTTCCGGGTTGTTGATTCTTCAGCTTGCGTAAATTTATTGAAGATGTAATCAATTTTATTTCGTGGGATTCCAATTCCAGTATCAGTTATTTCAAAAGAAATATTTGCAATTTTATTGTTATAACTAGCCATACTTACGTTAAGTATAACATAACCATTTTGGGTAAATTTAATTGAATTACCAATTAAATTAATCAAAATTTGCCTTAATCTAACTGGGTCTGCATCAATAATTGATGGTAAATTATCTGAATATTTTACCAATAATTCAATATTCTGCTCATTAGCTTTTATGGACATTAATTCCATAGTTTCTTCAATTAATGTGCTTAAATTAAATTTAATGGGCACTAAGGTAAATTTTCCGGCCCCAATTTTAGAAAAATCAAGTATATCATTAATAATATCGAGTAAAGATTCGCTAGAACGTTTAATTATATCTCCCCACATTCTTTGTTCAGGGTCTAAATTAGTATCAAGTAAAAGACCGGTCATGCCGATTATAGCATTCATCGGAGTGCGGATCTCGTGACTCATGTTAGCTAAGAAATCACTTTTTGCTAAATTGGCGGCTTCAGCTTCAGTTATTGCTAAATTTAAAACTTCTTCTTGTCGTGTTTGCTTGGTAATATCCTTAACTACAGCAATATAAATATGCTGCTCATCAGAGGACATAGCATCAATATTAAGTTCTATAGGAAATTTATTATTTTCTTTATGGAGGCCTACAGCTAAATAATTACCTTTCTTTGTCGTGGTTAATTTAATTTTTTTTAAAGTATTTCTTATTGATTCTTTGTTCTTTTTAAAGCCTTTATCATAGACTAAACAACTAATGTTTTTATTTGTTACTTCTTCCAATGTATAGCCAAAAATATTTTCTGCAAAGGGATTTAAAAATAATATTTCGCCATCGTCATTAACAATTATTATACCATCTGCAACATGGTCTAATAATTTTTTACAAGAATATATATCTGGAGATAAGTCTTTTTTTGCCATCTTTAAAGTACAATGCCTTAAGTTATAAAGCTTGTATTATAGCGGCTAAACCTTAAAACTAGCTTAATTTTAGGAGACTATATCAGTAAATCTATAGCGGCATTATGTGCCTATATAGTTACATATGCTGCTATATGAAGCAGATTTAAGCTTTTATTAAGGTTTGTTTGCTATATTCAGTTAATAAAAACTTGAATTTTAGAAATAATAAATATTATGCCTAGTTCTATAGATTTAACTAATTTGCGAGATATTACCGATGGTGATGTTGAGTTTGAACAAAAGCTTCTCGCTATGTTTATTGATAATAGTAGTGAATGCTTAAGCAATCTAAAGAAATTTTGTGATAAAGATGAAAATGATATGTGGCATAGGCAGGCTCATTCATTAAAAGGTCTCGCACTTAATATTGGCGCTAAAAAACTTGCCGAATTTTGTTTGGCTGCAGAAAAATCTCCAAGTAAGTCTAGTCTTATATTAGTAGAAAAAGAATATAAAAAAGTAAAAAGTGAAATTGAGAAGTTAATCAAGAAGTAGTTTTTTCACAGGAAGCTGCCAATTCTAAAGTAGCTTTTACCGGATCTTCGCTTCCCCAAATATTTGAAACCACCGCAATCAAATCGGCCCCAGCTTTAATTAATGGCTTGCAATTATTTTGGTTTATTCCGCCAATGGCCACGCAAGGCAATACTGAAATGCTAGTCCATTGTTCTAAAATATCAATTTTAGGTTTTGCTGTATTAAGTTTAGTAGTTGTCGGATAAAAAGCCCCAAAAGCTATATAATCAGCGCCAGCTTCACCTACTTCCATAGCTCTATCTATAGAGTCATAACAACTAACGCCGATAATTTTATTCGGCCCTAAAATTTTACGGGCATTTTCTACAGATCCATCTTCTTTGCCAATATGTACGCCATCAGCATTAACTAATTTTGCTAAATCTGCGCGATCATTGAGGATAAATTGTATAGAATATTTATGGCACAACCTAACTAATATATTTGCTGATGCAATTATTTCGTCATCTAAGCATTCCTTTAAGCGTAATTGAAATACTGAAATTTTTCCAGTTTGCAAAATACTCTCAAGTAATGGCTCAAAAGAATCCAAAGAAATTTTAGGTGGACTAATTAAATAAATCATTTTAAAGCACTATTTTTCTAGATAAACTTTTATAATAGAGTTTAAAAGCTCCAAAGCTTCCATACGAGGTCTTTGGAAAGTATTTCGACCAATGATAGAGCCATTAGCCCCGCCATTTTTTAGCTCTTTAACTTCAGCTAGTAGAGCTGCATTATCTTTAGCATTACCACCAGAAAATACTACTATTCTTTTACCATCAAAACAAGATTGTTTAATATGCGCGATACGTTTAGTTAAAGTGCTGACATCTATTTTATATTTTTCATAGACTTTTTTAGCTTCTTCTTGTTCAATAAAGGCTGTTGGTGGTTTAACTTTTATAATATGGGCACCAAGTAAGGCTGCCATATGAGCGGCATAAGCTGTAACATCAATTGCTGTTTCGCCATCTTTGCTTAAATCTCCGCCTCTTGGATATGACCAGATAACTACAGCAAGACCAAAAGCTTTAGCTTCTCTTGCCATTTCTTTAATCTCTTCCATTAAGTTAAAGGCTTTATCAGAACCTGGATAGATAGTAAAGCCAATGGCGCTACAACCAAGTCTGATGGCATCTTTAACTGAAGCAGTTATCGCTTGGTCTTTAATACCCGGGGCTAATGAATTGCAGCTATTTACTTTAAGAATAGTTGGAATGAGTCCGGCAAAGCTATCAGCTCCCGCTTCAATCATACCAAGTGGGGCTGCATAAGCACTAAGACCAGCATCAATTGCCAGCTGAAAATGATAATGTGGATCATAAGCCTCAGGGTTTGGCGCAAAGCTTCTAGCAGGACCATGTTCAAAACCTTGGTCGACCGGTAATATTACTAACTTACCAGTTCCACCTAATTTACCTTGCATTAATATGCGAGTTAAATTAGCTTTAGTACCAGGATTATCGCTCTCATAATGAGAAAGTATAGTTCTTACAGCTTTGGTCATACGCATCTTAAAAATCCTTATCCTTAGGGGCAAAAGAAAAAATTATAATTTATTTGTTGTATTTCCTTAGCAAATTAGAATAATAAAAGCAATAAATCAATTTGATTATGTAATATTTGCTTAAAAATGGTGGAATTTAAATAGTATGTCTAGTTCAAAAGTCAGTAATTTATTAACCGGCACTGTAAGAGCTGCTCAAACGATAGGAGCAAATAGCTCAAGATCGCCTATAATTAGGCGTTCTTTTGTCGACTCCTTGCAAGGAAAAGGAGGTGAAAATCCAAAGCCTAGAATATTTACTTTGCCATCGCCGGCAGATGCCAGTTTTCGTACAGATCCTTGTTCAGAAACAATAAGACTTAATAATTATTTACTTAAAGATTTACTACCTAAGGATTATAAAGATAAATTAAGTACTTTAGAAGAAGTAGCTATACACGCTAGAAATGCTATCCAAATGGCTGATGCGATTATTGTACCAGGATCTCCTTTTACCCTTTCTGAAGAATATAGAAAACCAGTATTAATTTCTCCAGCTGCTAATATGCAAGATAAGCTTAAAGATCCTGCGAAAAAAAATGAACTTAGAAATCTTGCTTATATTGCTGCCGCTTTGGCTAGAGGGCTACCGATAATATCATCTTGTAATGGAGCAGCACAAGTAAGTGCACTTTTAGGAGCTAAAATGTGGACTCAAGAAGAGATGCATAAAGAAAAAGAAGATTGGGACGCCATCAACCATGATCGTAATTCTCAGCATGATATTTTATTAAATCCAGAGAGTTTTTTAGCACAATCTAGAGGAAAAAAACAAACCTTTAATAGCCATGGATTAGTTATTATCAGAAATGTTCCATCAACTCATCCTTTGCTTATAAAAGAACCATCTTATGGAACAAAAATAGAAGCTTGGGCTCCTGATGAGAGTCCGTCACTTATGAGTTCGCATGGCAATAATATAATTATTTTGTCTGATAGCATACATAGATGTTTACTTAAGGATCCTAAGGTTGCAATAGATCAGAATGAAATGAATCATACGGATGTTTATTTAAATGCCGCATGTGAATTTTCAGTATGTGCCCATAAAAGTATGGTAAATAATGGTAACCAATATAAAGTTAGCCTTATGGATATGAACCATCCTCTGATAAATGCATTAAAATTAACAGGATTATTTGATGGGAATAAAGTAGTGCCTGATCCAAATGATTGGACATTTAAAAGTATATCCGAAAAACTAGCAGAACTAGAAAAACTAGATCTTAATACATCTAGTCTAAGTGATACTCGAGGTAGATGAATATTATAAGGATTTTATATGAAGATATTACTTACAACAATTTTGTTATTATTATCTTTATCTGCCTCAGCCAGCCAGCTGGAGGGTGTATTATTATATCCTCAGGTAGTTAGGATAATTATTTTAGGTGATGAGTTTATATCGTCTGTGAATGTTGGTAAAATGCAATCTTTTCCTTATGTATTAGAAAGGCATATACGTAATACTGGTAGAAAAAAAATTCAAATAATTCCAGAATTTGGTGAGAATTATACTAGCTTAGATGGGGTAAGATCCTTACCTAAAATTCAAGGAATGAAACCTGATATAGTAGTTTTAATGTTAGGAGCTAATGATCTAAAACAACATATAGATCCTAAAGAAACTTATAAAAATTTAGGTGATTTAGTTAAATTACTTACCGAGAAAAAAATTAACGTGATTTTAGTTGGAATTAAGCCCGGAATTAACGAGGGGGATATATATAAAGAAAAATATCCAAAAATTTATGATTATTTAGCTTATAAATATAAGCTCCCTTATTACAAATCTTTATTTGAAGGGTTAGATAAAAATCCGCAATTAGTCAACAAAGATGGATCAGTTAACGATTTTGGTATGGAATATATAGCAGAAGCTATAGCTCCTGTTATGCTGCCAACTATTGATAAGGTAATGAAGGAAAATAATATTAAGTAGTTGCCAGTGAAAAAATATCGTAAGATATTTTTTCACTGGCAACTATTTAGGTAATATTCTCTTCTCTCTATTTCTTCTGGCGATCTTTTACCACAGTAATATCCGCCTTGTTACAAACAAGTAAGCCCAAAACAATATTATATAATATTATGATCATAATTGGGATAAGTAGATTCATTTTATGAGTAGTCATCATCTGATATTGCAAGCTTAATACTGCGGTTAGGCCAAATACTCCGGTCATAATGAGGACAAGTTTGCTAATATTTTTGGCTTTTAAAAATGAACTACATTTTGGACAACGATAAAATAAGGCATTAAATCCTGCAACTAGCTTAAGTAATTTATATTCATTATTACAAACAGGGCATTTAAAGCTGGTTTTTAGAGAAAATTTACAGTTGTTTTTTTTTATAACTTCACCATTATTAAATTTACGTATTACATGCTGCAATATGCCACCATTTTTATAATATTCTAATTCATTTTCAGTATCTATACGGCATAAGAGGCTGATAATTTTTATGTTTCCATCAGGGTAAGTGATTTTGCAATTAAGTTCGCATCTAGGGGTTATAGTTTGTAAGTCAATTATATCAATGGTTTCGTAGCCTGTAAGATTAAGAGTTTTTCTGGTTACTCCATCTTTAAAAGTTAAAGGAAGTATGCCCATGCCAACTAAATTTGAGCGATGAATCCGTTCGAAACTTTCAGCAATAACGGCTTTAACTCCAAGTAATAAAGTTCCTTTTGCGGCCCAATCGCGTGATGAGCCCATGCCATAATCTTTTCCGGCAATAATAATTAAAGGAATATTATCAGCTTTATATTTTTGTGCGGCATCAAAAATACTTAAAGTTTCTTTAGTTTTTACATAAGTGGTAACTCCACCTTCAGTTCCTGGTGCCATCTCATTTTTAATTCTGATATTGGCAAAAGTACCACGGGTCATGATATCGTCATTACCACGCCTTGCCCCATAAGAATTAAAATCTCCGGCTTTTACACCATGTTCTTCTAAGAATTTTGCAGCTGGGGTATTTTTGGCAATAGAACCTGCTGGCGAAATATGATCGGTGGTTATACTATCGCCCAGCAAAGCTAAAATATTAGCTTTAACTATGTCATTAACTTTTGTAGGGTTTGGTCGCATATTAGCAAAATAAGGCGGTTTTTTGATATAAGTGCTAGAATCTGACCAATTATAAGTTTGCGCATCCTCAGTTTTAATATTTTGCCAAGATTTATCGCCAGTAAATACATCTTTATATTTTTCTTTAAACATTTCTCTAGTTACAAAATTAGCTACAATGTCGCTAATTTCTTGGGTACTAGGCCAAATATCTTTTAAATATATTTTATTACCATTATCTCCGGTTCCTATAGGATCTTTACTTAAATCTATATTCATAGTTCCAGCTAAGGCGTAAGCTACAACTAAAGGCGGGGAGGCTAAATAATTAGCTTTTACTTGCTGATGAACTCTTCCTTCAAAATTACGATTGCCGGATAATACCGCAGCTACAACAAGATTATTATCTTTAATAGTTTTTTCAATTTTCGGGTCAAAGGGCCCAGAATTACCAATACAAGTAGTACAGCCAAAGCCAACTATATTAAAGCCTAATTCGTTTAAAGGATTAGTTAGGCCAGATTTATCTAAATATTCAGAGACAACTTGTGATCCTGGAGCTAAAGAAGTTTTAACCCAAGGTTTTACTTTTAAGCCTAAAGCTAAAGCCTTTTTTGCAACTAACCCAGCAGCTATCATTACTTGTGGATTGGAGGTATTAGTGCAGCTAGTTATTGCGGCAATTAATACATTAGCATTTTTTAAAGAAAAATCTTTATTCTCAACTAAAAATTCGGTATTTAAATCAAGGTTTTTATCAAAATTAGTTTTAAAATTTTCAGCAACATTAGGAAGAATTACTTTATCTTGCGGTCTTTTTGGCCCAGAAAGACATGGCTCCACAGTACTTAAATCTAAAGTTACAATATCTGAAAATATGGGTTCAATATTATTATCGCGCCATAATCCTTGCGCTTTAGCGTAGGCTTCAATTAAAGCAATTTTATGCTCCTCACGCGCAGTTAAGTTTAGATATTTTATAGTTTCAACGTCAATTGGAAAAAATCCACAAGTTGCACCATATTCTGGAGCCATATTGGCAATCGTTGCTCGATCAGCTAAAGTTAAATAATCAAGACCAGAGCCATAAAATTCAACAAATTTTTCAACAACCCCTTTTGCTCTTAGAATATTAGTTATAGTAAGAACTATATCTGTTGCGGTAACGCCTTCTTTAATTTTACCAGTTAATTTACAACCGATTACTTCAGGTAGCACTAATGATATTGGCTGGCCAAGCATAGCAGATTCGGCTTCAATTCCCCCAACTCCCCAACCTAAAACCGCTAAACCATTAACCATTGTAGTATGAGAATCAGTGCCAACTACCGTATCTGGAAAAATAAATCCCTCAGCATCTTGGCTTACCACATCAGCTAAATATTCAATATTTACCTGGTGGCAAATTCCGGTTCCAGGCGGTACGGTACGGAAGTTTTTAAACATTTTTTGTGCCGAGCGTAATAACTCATAACGTTCGATATTCCGTTCCATCTCTAAGGCCACATTTTTTGCTGAAGCATCTGGTGTCGCATAAAAATCTACTTGAACCGAATGGTCGATAACCAAATCAACGCGAGCTAAAGGATTAATTTTAGTTGCGTCCCCACCTAAATCATTCATTGCATCACGCATAGCGCATAGGTCAACAACGGCGGGAACTCCAGTGAAATCTTGCATTAATACTCTTGCCGGACGAAAGGCTATTTCTTCTGGATTTTTTTTATTTTCTAGCCAAATTGCGAAGGCTTTTATATCTGAATCATTGCCATTGTAATCATGAAATCTTAAAGTATTTTCAAGTAAGATTTTTAAAGAATAAGGTAGTTTTGCAATATCAATGCCAAACTCTTTGGCAGCACTATTTAGATCGTAATATTTATATTCTTTATAGTTAATCTTAATATTAGAAATATTTTTGTTTTCCATAATAATTTCTTGATTTTAATTATTTGTAGTTGGCTTAAAGATTTATATTCTTTATATAATATCAATTAGTTATGTTAAAGGAAATACTTATATACTTAATGCTTTTTATTTAAACAAAATATTATTATGCTAACTCTTGATAATCTTACCTGCATTAGAGGCGACAAAGTCTTATTTAAAGATTTAGGAATTACTTTTGGTGAAGGGTCGCTTACTATAGTAAAAGGCCCCAATGGTTCTGGTAAGAGTAGTTTACTTAAAATTGTAGCTAATTTGCTTGATCCTACTTTGGGTTCAATCATGTATAATGAGCAAATAATTAATCAAGATACAAAAGAAAATTATTTTAAAGATTTAGTATATTTAGGGCATAAAAATGCTTTGTCGAATAATTTATCGGTTGAAGATAATGTAGCATTTTGGGCGAAACTTGCTGGTAGCTACGAATTATTACTGGAAACCGCCTTGCATTATTTTCAGCTTTCACACTTGCGGGAGGTGACGGTAAATAAATTATCAATGGGGTTATGTAAAAGGGTTGAACTTACCAGGCTTATTACTAAAAAAGCCAAAATTTGGCTACTTGATGAGCCTTATAGTTTTTTAGATGAAGAAGGCAAAAAATTGCTAGATGCTTTGATTATGACTAAGGCTAATCAAAAAGGTATAATAATAATTGCCAGTAATGATGAGATCGCAATTAAAAATCAGACTACCCTTTCTATCCCTGACTTTTGGCAGTAGCCAATATCTTTCCTTTTATCCTCTGGTAACTAACATCTAAATTTTCTGGTAAAGGCAGGTTAATCAAGGCCAATCCTAGATTATTTTGGGTAGAAGTTATAATACCCTTATTATTATCTAGAAATTTATTGTCATTTAAAATTATATTTTTTTCAAACTCTATTATTTGGAGAAGTTTCTTTCTTATGCTTTGCTTATTATGTACTCTTGCGGTTACTTCTTGGCCTATGTAGCAACCTTTAGTATATGAAATTGCATTTAATTGCTCTAAGTTGAAATCATGTGGGTAGGACTCCCCGCTTACTAAATCATGCTCGCTATCAGGTATAAGATTTAATATTCGGGCTTGATTATATTTTGGATAATCTATCTCTACGAAGTCCTCAGTAGGAAAAATCTCTCTAATATCATCTTTAGCAATTAACCTAGGCCATAAATTTTTATTTCTGGGATCTGGAGATAAAAAATTATTTTTCAAATAACCATTTTTTAATTGCTCTTTTAAATCTGAGTAATTTTGCTCTATAGCATAAATTTTATAGCTATCTGAAGCATCAGTTATATTAATATTTGCTCCTAGCTTATAAATGGATAAAGTTTTGATAATTTTTTCTTTTTCGCGGAATAAGCAATCAAGAAGATAGATGTTATTATTTTCATCATAAGTAATAAAAAAATCATACAGAAATTTACCTTGAGGAGTAAGGAGTAGGGTATAGAGAAAAATATCTCTTTTTGCATTATTTATATTGTTACTGATTATTTTTTGTAAGAATATTTGGTTGTCTATTCCTGATATAGCAATAATTGTCCGTTTTTGCAGAGTTATGTAACTTATGGCCATATTTTTAAATTATATATATTATTGTGATAAATCATTAGCAAATCAGCTATTTACTATTGATATACTATAGTTATTTCTTGCTAAATAATGAATTTTCTCTAGAGTAGCTTACAGTATTTCTAGTAATTTTCTAGTTTAAAAAATAAAAAGAGATTTAAAATGCGCATTATAAACGCAATGTTTAGCCAGGGGCTTGGTGGCATCGAGCAAGCTTTTTTGAATTATTGTATCGCGCTTAAAGCTGGTGGGCATACTGTTAATGCGGTAATTCTTCCTAAGGCCGCAATAAAGGATCATTTAACTAAGCTTGGCGGAATTAATATTATCGAGATTGATAATTGGGGTAATTGGGATTTAGTTGCCAAATCAGCGCTAAAAAATATCGCGCGTCAGGTTAAAGCTGATGTTATTATTAGTCACGGTTCAAGAGCTGCAGAATTATTTCGTGGAGTTAGTAAGCGGGCTAAAAATATTGGGGTTCTCCATAATTATAGCGTTCAAAGATTTTTATATATGGATTTGATTTTTGCCGTGAGCCAAGATTTGCGGCGTAAAATTATTGCCGATGGTATGGCCGAAAATAAAGTTTTTTATTTACCAAATATGATTGCTCTTAATAATAAAGAGCTAAATAAAAATGAATATGATAGCAAAGATAAAAATGAAATTTTAACTTTTGGTACTTTGGGTCGTTTCGTAAAAAAGAAAGGTTTTGATGTTTTTTTACAGGCGTTAGCGTTGTTAAAAGCCAAAAATTATGATTTTAGAGTTTTAATTGGTGGTGACGGTGAAGAAAAAGATAACTTAAGGTTATTATGTGATCAGTTAAATCTTGAACACGAAGTTAGTTTTTTAGGTTGGTTAAAAGAAGAAGATAGAAATAATTTTTATAAAAAACTAGATGTTTTTTGCTTACCGTCATTACATGAACCTTTTGGTATAGTTATATTGGAGGCTTTAAAATATTCCTTGAGTATAGTGACCACCAATACCGAAGGACCAAAAGAAATATTGTCTGAAGGGCAAGATGCATTATTTGTTCCAAAAAATGATCCAGTAGCTTTAGCTGAGGCCTTAGAAAAACTTATAAAAGATAAAAATTTAAGGAATAATTTGGCGGGTAATGCTATTAAAACTGCGGCTATTTATAGTATAGATGTGGTTGGTAAAACTTTAAACGAATATATAAAGCTACCAGTTGGAAATATCTAATCGGTATTTAACATTAATCTAATAAAACTAAAATTGAAAATAAGAGTTAAAAAAATGATACCACGTTATAGTCGCGAAGAAATGGTTAAAATTTGGGAACCTGAAAATAAGTTCCGTATTTGGTTTGAGATAGAGGCTCATGCTTGTGATGCGCAGAGTGAACTTGGAATAATTCCTAAAGAAGCTGCTAAATTAATTTGGCAAAAAGGTAAGTTTGATATTGCTAAAATTGATGAAATTGAAAAAACTACTAAACATGATGTAATAGCATTTTTAACTAATTTAGCGGAATATGTTGGCGAGCCTGCCAGATTTATTCATCAAGGTATGACAAGTTCTGATGTTTTAGATACTTGTTTTAATATCCAACTAAAACAAGCTGCAGACATATTGTTAGTTGATATAGATAAAGTTTTAGCGGCGCTTAAAAAAAGAAGTTTAGAATGTAAATATATGGTTTGTATGGGTAGAAGTCATGGGATTCATGCCGAACCTACTACTATGGGAATAAAGCTGGCTAGATTTTATGCGGAGATGGAGCGAAATAAAGAAAGATTACTCAGAGCCAAAGATGAAATTTCTACTTGCGCTATTTCTGGCGCAGTTGGTACTTTTGCTAATATTGATCCATTTGTAGAAGTTTATGTGGCAGAAAAAATGGGTTTACATTTTGAGCCAGTATCTAGCCAAATTATACCTCGTGACCGTCATGCTATGTATTTTGTAACTTTGGCTGTTATAGCGAGTTCGATGGAAAATATTGCAGTTGAAATAAGGCATTTGCAAAGAACTGAGGTTTTAGAAGTTGAAGAATATTTTAGTCCTGGACAAAAAGGCAGTTCGGCAATGCCACATAAGCGTAATCCGGTATTAAGCGAAAATATTACGGGTCTTGCTAGATTAGTTAGAGGTTATGCTATGCCAGC
Organism: uncultured Rickettsiales bacterium; assembly: GCA_964476705.1. Lineage (GTDB taxonomy): Bacteria > Pseudomonadota > Alphaproteobacteria > Rickettsiales > UBA6187 > CAYZBM01. The sequence goes on from CAYZBM010000002.1 coordinate 51,097, forward strand.
ATTGGAGAATGTTGCGCTGTGGCATGAACGCGATATCTCCCATTCTTCAGTAGAAAGAGTCATTGGTCCAGATGCTACGGTTAATCTAGATTTTGCTTTAAATAGACTGGCAAATTTACTAGAAAACTTGGTATTTTATCCAGAGAATATGCAAAAAAATCTAGATAAATTAGGTGGCTTGGTCTTCTCGCAAAGATTACTTTTGGCTCTAACCCAAAAAGGGGTAAGTCGTGAATATTCCTATGAGATAGTACAAAGAAATGCGATGAAAGTTTGGCAAGAAAATAAAGATTTTAAATCTGAATTAAAGGCAGATAAAGACGTTATTGCTAAAGTTAGTCCTGCAGAAATAGATGAAATTTTTGATATGAATTACCATACTAAGCATGTAGATACGATATTTAAGCGGGTTTTTGGGGAGTAAGAATAACAACCTGCCCCACCTTTTGTGAAGCCCGGAAGACCCGTGGATGGTAGCGGAGGAGGGAATCGAACCCCCGACACACGGATTATGATTCCGCCGCTCTAACCAACTGAGCTACTCCGCCGTAAAATAGAAAAGAACCGCAATATATAAGAAGCTTTAGAAAACATGTCAAGTTATACCATTTTAAGTTATGCTTATATCCCTAAAAATTTATTAATTTATTATTTAAATTTAAAGAAAGTTGTGCTATAGTTAAGTTTTTAATAATTAAACCTACGCTTTAAAACAATGTCTGCAGCAGTAAAATATAAGTCCCAAAAGAATATACTATTAGTAGATGATAATCGGCTAAATATAAGGTATTTTTCTGATATATTAGCTTTTATGGGGCATAATGTGATTGCAGTTTCTAATCCAGATGATGTGTTACCTAAGGTTAAAGAGTATAGTCCAGACCTTATAATTATGGATTTTGATTTAAAACATATGGTAGATGGTATAGATCTAATTAATTCTTTACGTTTAGATAAAAGTTTCTGTACGCCAATAATTGGCTCTAGCTCGGATGTTTATAATAAAGTTGATATTTTTTATGGGTTATGCAATTTAGCTATACCTAAGCCTCTGACCATCAATAAAGTGCAAGAAGCCGTTAGTAAATTTTGCTAGGTTTAAATATTTTCTATATAGTATTTCTTGTTTGAAATGACCCATATTATGGAATAAAACATAAAATGTTTTTTATAGCTAAATATAGTTGTCAATCCAATGTTCACGGTTGAATAGGTACAATATTAAAGCGGCCCTTATCCACATGCCATTTCGCGCTTGTTTCCAATATAAAGCCCGCTTATCTTTATCAACCATAACTTCTATCTCATTACGTCGTGGGAACGGATGCATGATTATAGCATCTTTTTTAAGAGTACTTAAATGCGATTCTTTGAGACAAAAATTATCTAAATTATATTTAGTAGATTCATTTTCAGTATCATGCTCATCTTGAATTCTTGTCATATAAATAGCATCGGCTATTTTTATAGATTCTTCAAAATTATCCGTAGTTTTATATTTTATTTTATTTTTATCTAGAAAATCTAATACATCTTGCTGCATGGTAAAATTTTTAGGTGCCACAAATATCAAATTTATATTTTGATATAAGGCTAATAAATATGTTAGTGATCTTACAGTTCGTCCGCGTTTTAAATCGCCGACCATAACATAAGTTTTATTTTCAATTCCGCCTAAATTTTTAAAGGCACGGTTAATAGTGTAAATATCAAGTAAGGCTTGGGTTGGATGTTGATCTTTACCTGAGCCGCCATTAATTACCGGCACGGATCTTTTAGCATGAGTATTTAAAACCCAAGCAGATTTTTCAGCAAAACCTTCATTAAAGTGGCGAGTTATAATTAGATCAACATAGCTGGAAAATGTTTGAATACTATCTTCCGATGATTCTCCTTTTATTTCTGAAGAAGTACTGCTATCTCTAATTTCGGTGGTTTGTAACCCTAAAATATGGCAAGCATTTAAAAATGACATAAAAGTACGGGTAGAAGGCTGGACAAAAAATAACATAGCTCTTTTGTCAGCAAGTAATGAACGTAAAAATATTAGACCATTATAAGTTTTGGCGATAGATCTTATTTTATCAGCTAAAACAAAAATTTCTTCTAAAAAATTTTTATCAAATTGTTGGGCGTAAATTATATCAAACAACTTGTTATTTAGACAAAATTTAGCCAATTTATCTTCTATGTCTAAAGAGACAAAATCGGACCATTCTTCGTTGTAGTGCATGGATATAATCAGAGTTTTAAGCGTTCATAATTTTATTTCTTATCTAAGTATAGCAGATCAAGCAATGATTTTCCACTTTATTTACTTACATAAATCATTGCTATGATTCTGCATATCCCAGATTTAATCTGGGATCTATAGAAAATTCAGCTAAACTGCAAGCTTTAAAGTATAGTAGATTAGAAAATGATTTACATAAAATACACATATAATCAATCATTTTTATAATGCTACATATCCTGAAAAAACATATACTTATAATACTATTTATGTTTTGCTGAAGGATCCACAAAATATAAATTTTTCAAACTAAAATACTATATAGTAGATCAAGATTAGAAAAAATAATGCAAACTGTTAAAAAACTGAAACATTACTGTGATATTATAACAATAAGGCTCTTTTTTTTATAGGTAATATAAATTACTTGTAGAAATAAGTTACAAATAAAGTTATGTTTCTTTTTTATAAACCTAGATTTTATTTGAATTTTGGTTGGTATTTAAGGGCCTAGATCTTGGATTGTTTATACTATAGATTCTAGGTATCTAAATTTATGTATATTAAGATTTTAAAACAATATAATGGAGTTAAATATGTTTTCTTTCAAATTTCTACAATTTAGCCATGTGGTGACGATAGTCACTCTAATGTTGCTTGCTGTTCTTACAGCATTTCCTTACGCCTCTATTGCACAGGCTGCTGATACTCCTCCGGCCTCTGGTGGTGGCAGTAGTGGTACTTTAACTCCTTTAGACAGTAAAGAAGGTATTAATAAGACAGTTTGTAGCGTGGTTAATACTCTTCAAGGACCGATTGCGCGTGGTATTGCTGCGGTTGGGATTATTTTCTTAGGCTTCTCTTTATTTTTAGGGAAAATATCTTGGGGTATAGCTTTAGCTTTAGCTATTGGTATCGGCGCCATATTTGGAGCTGATAAAATAGTAGGAATGCTTGGTGATGGTAAAGCTGCTTGTGCAGATTTTACTAAACCTGTTCAATAATTAGCTAAGAAATTATAAATTTAAATACTATATAACGCTAAAGGAGGGCTTGATCTGTTGATCGGGCCCTTTTTTTTACTGACTTTTCTGCAAATTGCGCATCTAGATGTATATAATATTTTTTAATCTACTATAATAAAATCTCTACTAAATTAAGAAATTGTTAAAACTTTAATGTTAAGCTGAAGACTAAATATATATTTTTAGGCTTAAAATTAAGGTTTAGTATGAGTAAAGGTGAAAGCTCGAGCGATAATTTTTCTCAAATATCTCAAGTAGATGACAGTTATTATGATGATGAGAATTATAGCCCAGAAGAGGCGGCTTATGTTGGTGCAACTAGGCTAAATAAAAGACGTCGATATTATGGCATGTCTGATCAGTCCTTAACTGAAATGATTTCAGATACACGTAATCGTATTGAAAAAGCCCGAGATGAAGCCGAGACTTTAAAAGCTAATTCATCAAATAGTATGGGTTGGGCGGCATTACCTGGAATTTTGGCTTTATTATTATTCCCGATCGCGCCATTTTTAGGTTTAATGTTAGCAATCCCTGCGGTTATAATGGTATCGCAAGCTATGGAGTCAAGTGATAGGGCAAGACGCAAAGATAATTATGCCAATACGCTAGAAGCTGACTTGCGGGATATGAAAAATGCATTAGGCACAGAACAAAAGCCTCAAGCTTCAAGAAATAACTTACCCGAAAAAGCTCCAGAAAAAATTACTGAAAAAGAAAAAGCCAAAACAAAAACCCCGAAAAGAAAATCTGAATCAAGAGCTAACAATTCCGAACCAACCACAACTACAACTTCCAATTCAGTTACAAATAATACAACAAGAGAAGTAAAAACTGACAATGGTCAAGATCCAAGTGATCTGGGAATAAAACTTGCTGGAATGCTTGCTGAGTTTCTAAAAAATCTGCGAACTAAATCTGCGGAGCCCACTGCTGTGCCTCCTGCTGCAGCTTCTACTCCAGGAAGTAATACTACTACAAATACTACTAATGTAACTCGTAATCATCCTGCTGGAGGTGGGGTTAGCTCGGATGCAGGACGTGTTGCTAGCTCACAAACTCAAAGTGATAAATCTACATTACAAATTGCTGCTGATAGAATTAAAGACTTACATTCTAGATCATTGGATACTAAAGAAGGAGTAGATCAAGGAACAGAATCTTCTACAGATGATTTTGATATAGAAGGAGTAACAATTGATAAATCATCAACTGATTTAGAACTAGTAGAGACTACTAATGGAAATAAATTAACTTTAAATAATAGAGACTCAAATAACTTACAACAAATACAAGCAGAATTAATTGAAGCTCAAATATCTGTTGTAACAATACAAAATCTGGCAGATTTAGTTGAAGAGAAACAGGATATAGTTGAAGAATTAGAAGCAAAACTACAAGAACCAAATAATATAAAATTATTAGAAGCAGAAAAATCCGTTGATCAAGCCGTATATGATTTCCTTGATTTTATAGTAAAAACTGAAGATAATATAGTAACTGTAGATGGTCAGAAAATTATTTTGTCAGCTCCACTAATAGCTGCTCAAGGACAATTTACTGTTGATCCTCAAACCGCTTTAGCGGCATTATCTATATGTCATGCCGCAATGCAAGATTCAGCAAAAAAAACTAGTACTACAATAAAAGAAATAGATCCTGATAAAAGATTAGTAACATTTCAACCTGCTACTCAACCAGCAACCCTTAATGTGGTAAATTTTTTCCTAGATAGTCAAGTTAAAATAGAAGTAGAATTTCCCAGCCAAAAATTGGTTTTAAATCAAACGGTACAAAGAGCAATTGCTGGAACTATAAGAAGAATGATGCTGGAAGCTAGTTTAGCTACAGAAGCTGGAAGAATGGCTAGTATACCATCTATTACAGTTAGTGAAATAGATGATAATGATACTAATACTAAACTTTCACTACAAGCTTTGGCAAATAAAGTAAATAGTTCAGCTGAAAAAGTAGTAGGGCCTAATAATGATTCGCTAGCTTTGGTCCCCTTCCAACCTAAATTAAATACAAATCAAGTTGAGTTTTCCCAGGCTCTTAAGGTTCTAGTTCAAACAGTTCAAGAAAGATCTAATTCTCTAATATCAGATCCAAAGAGCAAAACAAGAATATTAATTTCACCTGAATTATTTCAACGTCTTTTAGAGATGTATACAGCTAGCCAAAATAATGGTGAACTTAATTGGGTGATAGCTAATGCAGAAGAGATAGATGAGAATGGAAAAACTCTAAATAGTAATGATAAAAATGATAAACAAGTAGCGGTATATAAACCAGATATAGGTCAATTTGCTTTTTCTGCGGCCCTTCCTTTGCATACCACTACTTTCAAAAATGGAAATTTTTCTCAAATTCTAACATCGCATATTGCCGTTGGTAAATCTTTATTATGTAGTGTTAATGGTGAAAACTTTACTTTATCTCAGAAGTCATTATTAGCCATAGCTGGGATGCTTGGAATCACTCAGCCTAATAGACCATTATCTATAGAAGATGTGAAACCTATAAAAGCAGATGCAATTAGTGCTAGTGTGGTAGATAATAATGTAGAAAGGGGTGAATTTAAAAGTAATGTTGGAGACCATGATGCTATAGATCATGATATATTAAAATTACATAACGGCATTAATAATCCAGAAATAAGAATTTCTGATGCGGAAGAAGAAGTTGATTATCCTGATGATTTTGAACCAGAAGATGAAGAGATACCAGAAATAATAGAAATAGAAGACGATGATGATGGTCTAGGAGAGTCTCGAGAATCATCACCAGTTCCGACTCGTAATCAGGATAAAGATGAAAATGATGGCTATCAAGAAATTATTGGAACAGATGAAGATGATGATGGATTTGAAGATGAAGATCTTGATGAAGAAGACTTTACTCCAAAGGAAGAAGTCAATGAAAAAAGACAACAAGCTTTAGAGTTAGCTGCAGAATTTAATAGAATTAACCAACAATTAAATCAATTGTTAGAATATAGCGAATTTAGAGTAGAAGAAGTAGAAGAAGAAATTCTATATGCAGGTAGAACAAAAATTATATTTGAAGAAAATGAAGATGCTAAACAAGAGGAAGAGATAACCCAATTTTCTTTAGAACCTAAGATAGGAGCAAATGGAAAATCAACAGATAGTGTCCACTTGGAATTATTAAAAGATTCATTAAGAGACTCATTTACTTTGGAAGATAATCAAGAATATAGTGCTAAAAACTCTCGTTTAGATATAAAATTAGCCCAAGTTAATTATAGCTGTGGATTGCTAAAATCTCTTGCTGTATATACAGAAGAGATCAAAAAGGAAGAGGTTGCTGAGGTTGTAAAAGGAACTGTAGATAATTTAATTAAATATGCTACCGACTTAAAAGATAAGGCTCAAGAAGAAAATGCTATTTATATACAAGATAAAGAATCAAAAAATACTCTCTACATAGCTAAACTAATAGAAGCTGAAATTTCAAAAATTGCTAAATTAGATGTTGATTTCTGGTTAGAGGATAAGAACTTAACATTTGAAGAATTAAGTAATGCTCTAAATGAGTCTTTAAATGAATTAAAAGTCTTTGATGAGATGTTATTAGAGAATGCTAAATCAGAGCAAGCTACCGCCAATAATATAATTGAAGGTTTCGGAGCTGATAATAATTTGAAAGAACCTCTATCTGCTTCATCGTCAGAATTTTCTAATGATCTAGGAAATATAGAACCTGATGGAGAAGATTATACTCCAGCTATATATCCCTTTGAACAATCATCAGAATTATCAAAAAGATATCAAAAATGTTCTGATATAAAAAAATTTGTAGAAGAATGTATTTTACCTGCTACTGGCTACAGATTAAGAAAAAATAATGAGGAAGTAGTTTTGGTAGCTGATAGAATTATTATTAATGAAGATACATTGGAATCAGTTGACGTTACTCAGTTAATGGAAGAAGATGATGTAGATTTAGTTCTTAGGGAAGAAATTTTAGTTTTAACTAAACAAAAGGATGATGACGATAATTTAGCAAAATTTAGAGAAAATTGTCTATATAATCTAGGAGAATTAGAAGAAGGTGATATTAAAAGAATCAAATCTACTCTTAATTATAATTTAGCAGAATATTTAATTGATTCTGCAACTGTTATGGATAAAGAAAAGGATGAAAGCATTGATACATTATTGTTTGATATACAATACGTTTTATCTACATATGCCAAATCAAGTTCTAAAGTTATTTCTGAGCAAGATATCCAAGATGAAATCAGTGATATTTTCAAATCAGAAAAGTCTAATAGTGAAAAATTATTAGATTTTAAAAATATATTGTTAGTTATAGATTTTTCTAATAGGGAGGCTCAAACCGATCAAGCTAAAGATAATAATAAAAATGAAGGTTTCGGACCTGATGATAATAATTTGGCGCCAATTACTATAGAATCTATAAAAGGTGAATATCAGCAAGCAGAAACCTATCCATCATCAGCACAAGAAAAACAAGCCACATTAATTTACGATAACATAGACTCTGGATTAGAAGAAGAAACTCAATATTTAGATACAAATCCAGTTCCAGTAACAGGAGGTTATACAGATGTTGCGCCTACTGATATTCAATATTTAGATGTAAATAATAATTGTGATCTAACGCATATAGAAGATATAAATAGGATGGTAGATGATCTTTTAAATCAAAAATTATATTCATTTGGTATTCAAGATATACATGAAATGAGTGTATTTATTGAAAATGATATAAGAGATTATTTACAAAGTCCAACTGATCGTGATGCTGAGAATATGTTAGAATTGCTTTCAGAATCTCTATTTAGTGTTGATCAAGGACATGAGTATCTAGATGGTGATAAGGATAATAAGAAGTATGAAGTAAATAATGATGATAAGATGAATGCTGTGAGTGAAACAGACAATATTGCATCATTAAGTGCTTATCATAAAAAATATATTGAGGAATATAAAGAAATATTAAATAACTTTTCTCAAGGCAATATTAAATTGGTAGGAGAAGAAATAGTTGGAGATAATTATACATTAAAATTAGAAACTAACAAAACAGATAGTGATTTATTGAAAAAATTTAAAGATGAATGTCGAGATGGAGATGGATTTGAAGAATTAAACGAATATAAATTATCTTCTCAAGAGATATTAAATATTATTAATATTAATTTTGTAAAAACTCTCTGGAATGACATAAAAGGTTTAAATATAGAAGGAAGTAAAGATTATATAGTAGGAAGTAAAGATGAATTTATACCTTCTATAGCAGAAACTTTAGGTGAAATTCTATCTGGCAGTAGCCTTGAAAAGTCAGGTAAGTTAGATGATTTAAAGAATTGTAAATCGGAAGAAGAATTGTTAACAGCTATATATAAAATAACTAACATTCAAAGTCCTAATTTAGAAAATGCTCTAGAATCAATATCTAGTATGTTAATATATAATATAGAAAAAAAGTTAGAAGAAGAGCTTGAAGAAGATGACGAGCTTTCGGAAAATAACGATAGATTTGAAGTAATATCATCTGTTTCTAATCCTCATTTTGTAGAGTCTGATATAAAAGAAAGATGGCTTAGTCAAGCTAGACAATATAGAGAAGAATTTAAAGCAAAAACAAGGGATTTATTAGGAGATTATAAAGAGGTTGATGGGTTATACCAAGATATAGATTCTGACCAATACAAAGATATAGATCCGGACTTGGATTCATCAGTTGAACAACAACCATATAAAAACAAAGAATTATTTTTAGACTTAAGGGGTGTTTTAGAACAACATAGCGACATTGAGGAAGAGTCAGGAATAAATCAAGAAGATAAAACTACATATTTAAGAGACAAACATTTTACCTTTACAAAAAATATAAACGAACTAGAAGAATCTAAAGAAGGTAAAAATGAAGACCAAAGTTCATTTGTTGATTTAGATATACTAAAATTAGCATCTTCATATATTAATAATATATATGAAGAATTTAGAAATTCTGATTCTTTAAATTGGAATGAACTAAAATTAATTTGTACTATATATGAAGAGATTAGAGAGATTCAGAAAGAAAAAATTTCTTCTTTTAATGAGAAATATGGCTATCAACTTTCGGATAGTTTGGATATTGAAGAATTATTACCAGAATTAAAAGTTAAGAAGTCAGATGATGAAAATAAAGAATTTTCTTATTATAAAGAAAGTATTTTTAAATTTATAAATAGAGAACAAGAACAATTTAGAAATATAGAAGAAATTTTAGAAAATAAGGCTGGTCAGGAAAAAGCAAAAGAATATAAGATAACTCAAGAAAATAATCCGGTTAGTACTATTGTAGAAGAAGATAATACTATATACGGCCTAGATCCAGAAAAATTAAATGAATTAAAAGCCGGTATTAAAAAAGAAGAAGAAGACCTAAGAATAAGAGAAGAAGCGCATAAAATAAGATTAAAAGAACATGAAAAAACATATGAAAAAATTTCAACTAAACTAGAATCTCCTAGAGCTCATAGTGCTAATGGTGAAGATCTGAATATAAGCTAAATAGGCATTAAAATGTCTCCACAATACCCGTTGAAAATATTGCCTGTTTGCTATAAGCTCTGAAGCAAACATATATAAATTCATAAGGTCATCTATGCTATTTTTCCGTTCATTTATTTTTGCCATCTATTTTTATTTATGGACTGGTTTTTCCTGTATTGTGATGATACCTTTTTTATTCACTAAAGCTAAAACTTGTACTTTTTCTGGAAGATTTTGGGCAACTGGAGTTATTTTTGGTCTAAAAGTTATTTGTAATATTGATTATGAAGAGCGGGGACGAGAATTTTTACCCCAAGATCAAGGTTTTATAATTGCCAGTAAACATCAATCCGCTTGGGATACTATAATATTTTTAAAATTATTCCCGCAAACTTGTTATATCTTAAAAGCAGAATTGTTAAAACTGCCATTATTTGGTTCTTACTTAAAAGCCTTAGAAATGATTGCCGTTGACCGAAAAGGTGGATCTAAAGCTCTTAAATCTATGCTTAAACAAACAAGTGAAAGATTAAAAGAAAAAAGGCAAATAATTTTATTCCCCGAAGGTACTCGTACTATGCCGGGGGAAAAAACTTCCTATCAGCCAGGAATTGCCCTCATTTATCATGAACATAGGGATACGACTATAATTCCTGCTGCTCTTAATTCAGGATTATTTTGGCCTAAACATAAGTTTTTAAAACATCCAGGTACGGTAGTAATTGAATACTTAAAACCCTTAAGTTCTGAACTCACCAAGCAGGAATTTATGCTGCAATTATCTTCGGTGATTGAAGAAAAAACGTCAGAGTTGATGAAAAGTTGACCAATACTAATATAGTAGATCAAGAAATAATTTACCTCTAATCAATAATTATTAAATTATTTCTAAGCTGCTTGGGCAGCATCCAACGGATGTTGCATATAACGCCAAGCATCTTTATCGGCAAAAAATGCTCTCAGTAGCTGGTTATTAAGTCCATGACCTGATTTAAATCCAGTTAATTGCCCTTTAAAATAAGCGCCAGCTAAAAATATATCGCCAATACAATCAAGAATTTTATGTCTAACAAACTCATCATTATAACGCAGTGAACCTTCATTTAAGATTTTGTCTTTACCAACTACAATCGCGTTATCTAAGCTGCCACCTTTTAGTAAACCTTTTGAGCGTAAATAATCAACTTCATGTGCAAAACCAAAGGTACGAGCGCGGCAAAGATCATTTTTAAAAGAAAAACTGTTAGATTCAAAAGTACCTTCTTGCTGGGCAATCACATTGTCACCAAAGTCAATTTTAAGATTAACTGAAAAATCATCAGCCGGGGATATAGTTAAAAACTCACCATTTTTTTGTCCTTCAACTTTTATTTCTTTCAAAACTTCAATTATTTTACGCATTCTACCTTGTTTTTGTTTGCCGGCACATTCAAGTAAAAAAACAAAAGGTTCTGAACTACCATCCATAATTGGCACTTCAGGTCCATTTAATTCAATTATACAATTATCAATACCACAACCCCATAAAGCAGCCATTAAATGTTCAATAGTTGCAACTTTTACTCCAGCATCATTATTAATAGTAGTGCATAAAGTAGTTTCATTAACATTTAGGTAATTAGCATGAATAACATTATCTTTATCCGTAACATCAGTACGTTTAAATATTATTCCGGTATCTACAGCAGCCGGCAATAAAGTTAACGAAATTTGATTGCCAGTATGTAAGCCAATACCAGAACAAGATACAATATTTTCAATGGTTTTTTGATAATCAAACATTTTTAAAACACCTAATTGCTATTATAATTTCTATTATTTTCCTGATTATAAGATAGCAACTAGGGATAGTAATAACAAATAACAGTTTGTTACCATTTATTACAAAATTGGTTCTTTTTGGTAATTTTGTCGTTAAGTTAAGCGAATAAGAGATGTTATTGAGAGTTGGTTACTCGAAAACGCGTCATTCAGGTTCTTATCTTTTTTCCAAAATATTATCAATAAAATTAGCCTCGACTTTAGTCGAAGGCTATAAATATTTTTATATTTTGGTTGAAAAAGAAAGAGACCTGAACCTACTTTGCGGCTTGGAGTATACTATAAAATTTACTTAAAATTTACAAAGTGATCTTACTAAAAAATATAATTAAACAACCTAATCTTTCTTACTTTCTTCTGTTTTCTCAGCAGTTTTCCCGGCGTTTTCAGCTTCCTCATCTTTTTGTAGGCCTTCTCGCATATTGCGGATTCCTTTGCCAATATCACCCATAACTTTGGGTAGTTTGCCAGCACCAAATATCACAAAAACTAAGATAAGAATAATAATTAATTCCGAAAAACCGATACCCATACTACTACCTTAAATGACCAAATTATTTGCAAGATATTTATAAATAGGATGCTATTTACAAGCTTAAGCATAACTATCTTTGTGCTAAAAGTCTAATAATTTGTCCGGTGTGAACCCTAGTAATTAACTGCATAGCTTGTGAGAATTGGGCTATATTGCCATCTAACATGCCAATTTCGTCGATAAAATTCTTGCGGATATAAATTTCATTTTGTTCAAAAAGCGATCTGACATAAAGCAGGCTTTCGGCAATAACATCAAGTCTGGGCTCTTTTTCATCAACAGCTCTTCTTTTAAAACTTTTGTAAATTTTTTCACGATATTCTTCAGGATCCCATAAAGGACCTACGGCTTGTTTAAAAAGATTGTGAGTATCTTGCGGCCAATTACGATTAATTTCAATAACATTAGATAATGAAACTACAAGTCCTCCGACTGGTCTTTGCATAACTTCATAAGGTAAAAGAGCTTTTTCCGTATAAAAATTAAGGATGTTTTTTAACCAACCTTCTTGATTATAAAAATTCTCAGGTAGCGGATTGGGATTAATCTCGTTCATTATATTTTCCTAAAAACTTGAGTTTAAAGGACTATACTGAAGATTATCTCTTTTGGGAAATATTTTTTTATTAGCCTTAAGTTATATTAAAGGATTTGGTAAAATTAATTATTGGTCCCAATATAATCCTAGCTCTTACCCCAAGATATTTTTGATATTCAAGAATTATAAGATTTTTTGTCCCGATATTTTGCCACCAATTAGCTAGTTTAACATTTTCAGGAAAAACCGGATAAGGTAATATTTCTATTTGGCTTGAACCAATTCGTCTTTTAATTTCCAGTAAACTCCTAGGTAAATGGTAGCTAGAAGTAACTAAAATAAAAGATTTTATATTATTTTTTTTAATCCAGGCTGAAACCTCTAAAGCGTTTTCATAAGTACTATTTGCCGAATAACCTAATTCAATATTTTGATAAAATTTATCAATACCATCCGGTAGTTTCCCTGAGAGAATTAAAGTTTCCATCAGATTAGTTTTATGGCCAACTCCTGAAATAAATAATTTAGGAGCCATTTTTTTTTGTAATAAAAAAAGTGCTTTATTAATCCTAAGGCTACCTCCAGTTAAGGCTATTATGGCATCGTAAGATTTCTTTTGGTCTAAATAATCAAATTTCTTATCGGTTATAGTATTTATAAAATATAAAAAATCACCGGCTATAATGCTAATAGATCCCATGATTATAAGTAAAAAAGTGATAAATATTTTTTTAAAAGTCATTTGACCCAAGATATATATAATTAAAAGTTTGAGATTAATTAAATTGAATCTGATCGCCTACTTCGATCTTGAATTTTTTAGTTAGGCCAGCATTTATTTCTAAGACGCTTAAGCTTTTTTGCTCAGAGCTTATTATGGTACTTGACATTATTTTAGTATTTTGAGCAATTTTTACAATTTTATTATTCTCATCAATAAATATCATATCTAGGCTTATTTTGGTGTTAAACATCCACATATTAATGATTTGTGGGGATTTGAAGATAAATAACATACCTCTATTTCTAGGTAATTCTTTGCGAAACATTAGGCCGCGGGTCTTTTTTGCTATTGTATCTGCAATTTCTATTTCAAAATTTATAGAATCGCCTATACTATTTTTTATAGTCAAATGTCCTAAATCTAAGGTAGAAATATTATTGGTATTATTTGGATATAAATTCTGATTAAAAGATGATGGTTTTATACCTAGTTTTTGGGGAAGAAGAAGGAATATAATTAAAATAGCTAGTAATGGACTTAAAATAATAGCCATTTTATTTTTTTTTATAAAACTCATGAAATTAAGTCTCTATAGTATTTAAGTTTAAAATTACTAATATTATGGATCCTTAATAAAACATAGAAATTGTTATAAGAATATGTTTTTTCAGGGCAACCCGTCCTTAGATTTAGTCAGGAATATGGCATTATAGAAATGATTTGAACTATAATAAAAATTAGTCAATCACTTCTTAATCTACTATAATTTAAATTAACTATTTATCAATTATTTTGTACGGTTCTTTAGATTATGAAAAAGAAAAAAACAATATTGCTTATTATTAGTGGTAGTATCGCAGCATATAAAGCCCTAGAGCTTATTAGGTTGTTAATTAAAAATTCTATTACTGTTGTTCCTGTATTAACTAAAAGTGCTGAAGAATTTGTAACGCCAATGTCGGTAGCGGTAATTAGCGGCAATAATGTTTATACCGATTTATTTTCTTTAAAAGATGAAGCTGAAATTGGCCATATAAATTTATCTAGAAATGCCGATTTGGTAGTAATAGCTCCGGCGAGCGCTGATATAATTTCTAAGATGGCATTGGGTCTAGCTAATGATTTAGCAAGCACCTTACTTCTGGCTAATGATAAAAAAACTTTAATAGTTCCCGCCATGAATGTTAAAATGTGGGAAAATAAAGCTGTTCGCCGAAATGTTGATATTTTAAAAAAAGATGGAGTTATATTTTTAGGTCCTGATTCTGGCGACTTGGCTTGCAAAGAAGAAGGTTATGGCCGGATGGTTGAGCCAGAAGAAATACTCAAAAAAGTTCTAGCTATCCTAGAATAACCTAATTTAAATTATAGTAGATCAAGCAATGATTTTCCACTTTAATTACTTACATAAATACATTCATTTCAATTAAGAAATACTATATACATACTAGATATGAAAAAAAATAAACTACAAGGTTTAAAAATACTGATAACTATGGGGCCAACAATCGAGAAAATTGACCCAGTGCGTTATATATCTAATTATTCTTCGGGCAAGCAAGGTTATTATATTGCTCAAGGTTTGGCAGATTTAGGAGCTAAAGTTATTTTAGTGTCTGGGCCGGTGAGTATAGCTATAAATAAGCATAAAAATATTAAACTAATAAAGATAGAAACCGCAAAAGAAATGCTAAAAATATGCGAAGAAAATTTGCCGGTAGATATTGGAATTTTTGTGGCAGCGGTTTGTGACTTTAGACCTAAAAAAATTCTAAAAAATAAAATAAAAAAACAACTAGATGAAAATGAAATAAATTTAAATCTAGTTAAAAATCCAGATATTTTAAAAACTATAGCTACTCATAAAGAGCGTCCTAAAATAGTGGTAGGTTTTGCCGCAGAAAGCGAAAATCTATTAGCTAATGCTACAAAAAAACTGCAAGAAAAGTCTTGTGATTTAGTAGTTGCTAATGATATAGCTAAAAATAAGGTCTTTGGAGATGAGGAGAATAAAGTTACTTTTGTCTTTAATAAAGATAAAAAAATTACTCATCTAGATTTGCCATTACTTGCAAAAAAAGATGTAGCTTTATTTTTAGCTGATTTCCTGGCGGATTGCTTATAAAATTATTATTAAAAAAGAAGGATTTAAAATATGTCGCAAGTTGAAATAAAGATTAAACGTTTTGAACATGGTAATTCTTTGGATGTGCCACATTATGCTACTTTAGGTAGTGCTGGAATGGATTTATCAGCAGCTATAGATAATGATATAACTATAAAAAAAGGTGAAAGAGCTTTAATTAAAACCGGGATAGCTATAGCTTTACCTTTAGGATATGAAGCGCAAATTAGACCGAGATCAGGCTTGGCTTTAAAAAATGGAGTTACAGTTTTAAATACTCCAGGTACTATAGATTCTGATTACCGAGGAGAAATAGGAGTTATTCTGATTAATTTAGGAGTTGAAGATTTTACCGTAACTCGAGGTATGAGAATTGCCCAAATGATTATTGCTAAATACGAGCATGCTAAATTAAGCTTAAGTATAGATTTAGATGAAACTGCGAGAGGAGAAGGTGGTTTTGGTTCCACAGGAATTAAAGAAAAAGTATCAGTTAGTTAAGGGTCTATATAATGATCAATAGCAAATTTTATGAAGCCTTAGAAGTTGTTGTTTATATTGCCATTTATTCTGGTGGTAAGGCCGTTTCTAGTAGTGAAATTTGTAAATACAAAAATGTAGCCCCTCGTTACCTAGAAAATCTTTTGAAATTATTATCTAAATATAATATTATTAAAGGAACTACAGGACCTAAGGGGGGCTATATCTTGGCTCGAGAAAAACGTAAAATTACGCTTTTAGAAATAGCTGAGATCTTTAAAAATTCAAATATTCGTCATGAAAATAACATCTTAGCTAGCTTAAAAAATAATGTTGAAAGTCATTTAGACCAGTTATTAGTTGGTATTACTTTGGAAGAAATCTGCAAACAGGCCGAGCCTTTGCTTCTAGGGCAGTTTAAAACTAAGCCTGACTTTAACATCTGAAACTGATTCTTATTGATAATCCCATTATCAATAATTTATAAAGAAAACCTTGATTTTTTGGCTAAATTCTAGATAATACATACTGTATTTTATATAGATTTATAAATTAAATAGATTAATAGGATGGATCATGAGTACTAATCATAAAGTTAAAGAACATAATTATATTCCATCACTAAAAACTAAAGGTCGTGGTAGATGTTATGAAAATTTTGCTGATGCTGTTGGCGATACGCCACTGGTTAAACTAAATAGAATTGCCAAAGATGCTAATTGTGTAGCTAAAATTTATGCTAAATTAGAATTTTTTAATCCACTATCTAGTGTGAAAGATCGTTTAGCTTATGGAATGATTGAACATGCCGAGCAACAAGGAATTTTAAATTCTGAAAGTGTAATTATTGAACCTACTTCCGGGAATACTGGAATTGCTTTGGCTTTTATTTGTGCAGCAAAAGGTTATAAACTTATTTTGACTATGCCAGAGAGTATGTCAATTGAAAGACGTAAGATGCTTAAACTTCTTGGCGCTCATTTAGAATTAACTCCAGCATCTAAAGGAATGAAAGGTGCTATTGAAAAAGCTGAAGAATTAGCTAAGGAGAATAAAAATTCTATAATTTTACAACAATTTACAAATCCAGCTAATCCAGTTATTCACGAGCATACAACGGCAGAAGAGATTTGGAATGATACTCATGGTAAAGTTGATATTTTTATAGCAGGCGTAGGTACTGGTGGTACAATTACCGGTGTTGGTAAATTCTTAAAAGAAAAAAATAATAATGTAAAAATAATTGCGGTTGAACCAGAAGATAGTCCGGTATTATCAGGCGGCCAACCTGGCCCCCATAAAATCCAAGGAATTGGTGCTGGCTTTATTCCAGAAATTTTAGATAAAAGTTTGATCGATGAAGTAATTACTATTGGTAATGAAACAGCCTTTAATACCGCAAGATTAGTGGCTACTACAGATGGTATACCAGTTGGTATTTCGTCAGGTGCTACAATTGCGGCAGCCTTAGAAGTTGCTGCTCGTCCAGAAAATAAAGGCAAAACTATAGTTACAATAGTAGCTTCTTGTGCCGAACGTTATTTATCTACAGCATTGTTTGAATAAGTGCGTCTAAGTCCTGAACAACATAAACGCTATTTGCGGCAAATTAATCTCGACCGCGTTGGTATATCGGGACAAAATTTGCTGCAAGCTAGCAAAGTATTGGTTGTAGGTAGCGGTGGCTTAGGTTCGATAATTCTTCCTTATTTAGCTGGTAGTGGCATTGGAACAATTGGGATTATAGATTCTGATATTGTGGAGTTAAGTAATCTACATCGCCAGACCATTTTTGATTATGCGGATATTGGTAAAAGTAAGGCTCTAGTTGCTAAAAATAAATTATTAGCACTTAATCCTGATATAGAAGTTATTGCTTATAATGAAAGATTTGAAAATAATAAAAATTCCAGTGTAATTGAAAAATACCAACTTATAGTTGATGCATCAGATAATTTTGCTACTAAATTCGCGTTAAATGAGGTATGTATTTCTCAGAAAAAGACTTTTATCTGGGGAGCGGTACAAGAATTTTCTGGGCAAGTAGGGGTAGTTAAACATAATCTGCAAAAAAAATATCCTTGTTTTGAATGTTTTTGTCCAAAAAATATTTTAAATAATAATGCGCTGCAAAATTGTAATAGTTTAGGAGTTTTAGGTAGTGTAGTTGGAGTTATTGCCTCACTTCAAACTACCGAAATATTAAAAGAATTATTACAAATACCTGAAAGTTTGGCGGGAAGTATTTTAATTTATGATGGTTTAAAATCTCAATTAAGAAAAGTGGGGTTGTCAGTAAATAGTGAATGTTTATCTTGTAAGTGATGAGAGCATATGCCACGTTATAAATGTATAGTTGAATATGATGGAACTAATTTTTGTGGCTGGCAAATCCAAGAAAATGGTAAAACTATTCAAGGAGAAATAGAAAAAGCCATAAAATTATTTTCTGGTGAAGATGTGACTATTTGTACGGCAGGGAGAACAGATTCTGGGGTCCATGCTTTGGCGCAAGTATTTCATTTTGATTTAAGTAAAGAATATAATGTTGAAAATATTCGTGGAGGCTTAAATTTTCATTTAAGTACCGATGCTATTTCAGTTTTATCGGCAGAAATTGTTGATGAAAATTTTCATGCGAGATTTGGGGCAAAAAAACGCCATTATAAATATATCATTATAAATAGACGAAGCCCTTTAGCTTTAAATTTAAATAGGGCTTGGCATGTACCGGTTATTCTTGATATAGGCGCTATGAATCAGGCTGCAAAATTATTTTTAGGAACGCATGATTTTACTAGCTTTAGAGACTCTGAATGCCAGGCAAAATCAGCAATAAAAACAATTGATAGTTTAGATGTAGTTAAGCATGATCATGATATAATAATTTCAATATCGGCAAAATCCTTTTTACACCATATGGTTAGAAACATAACTGGGACCTTAAAATTAGTTGGCGAAGGAAAATTATCCGTAAATGATATCCCTGAAATTTTTGCTAAAAGAGATCGAGCTGCAGCAGGGCCGACAGCGCCGGCTTGTGGGCTTTATTTTGTTAAGGTTGAGTATTGATTTGACACATCAATAAAATACTTTATTATATCTTTTAAAGAACTTTATTTAATTTTTTATTGGATATGCAGATGATTAATATTACAGAGGATATACATTCTTTAACTGATTTTAAAAAACATACCAGTGAATTTATTTCTGGCCTTAAAAAGACAGGACGGCCTGCAGTGTTAACTGTAAATGGTAAAGCTGAGATCATAGTTATGGATGCCTCAGCTTATCAAAATATTCAGGATGAATTGATTTTTAGAGAAAACATTGCAGAAATAGAAAAAAGTTTGGAAGATTTTGAGTGTGGACGTTTTTCTTCTTTTGAAGATATTTTTTCTCGATTAAAAACAAAAATTAGAAAACAAGAAAAGAAATTAACCAATAAAAAACTTAAATAATATACTATAGTAGATTAAAAAATGATTGACAGTAGAATGCATATATAATCAATCATTATTTATAATGCTACATCCCTGAATAAATCCGGGACAGGTTATCCTGAAAAAACATATCCTTATAATACTATTTTATGTTTTATTGAAGGATCCAAAAATACATTCATTTCAATTAAGAAATACTATAATGTCTGAAAAAAATTATAAAATTATTGTTTCTGATTCAGTCTATATTAAAATGGAAAAACAATATGACTATATTGTTAGCAAATATGGAATTTTATCTGGAAAAAAATGGTTTAATGGGATTATGAGTGCCATTTCTTCCCTTGCTATATTGCCTAATCGATGTGCTATAGCTGCAGAAAATACCCATATAAAGAAAGGTTCTAAAAAATTGCTCCGTCATTTAATATATAGTAGATCAAGAAATAATTTACCTCTAATCAATAATTATTAAATTAT
>CAYZBM010000003.1:0-55048 GCA_964476705.1 uncultured Rickettsiales bacterium
GAAGAAAAATGAACCAGTGTTCATTTTTCAGGATTTGTCTATAATACGACGGGCCTACCCTGAGTATTATAGACTACATATACGACTGGGAAAAAAGTGTTTTTTATAAAAAAACACTTTTTCACAACCGACTATATAGTATTTCATGATTGAAATGACCTATGTTATGGATCCTTCAGCAAAACATAAATGGTATTATAAGCATATGTTTTTTCAGGATATCTAGCATCATAGAAATAATTTAATAATTATTGATTACAGGTAAATTATTTCTTGATCTACTATAGATCCCAGAATAAATCCGGGATATGTAGCATCATAGTAATGATTTATGTAAGTAATTAAAGTGGAAAATCATTGCTTGATCTACTATGTTTACTAACTCATCCAATTATCATTTACTTTCCTGCGAACGCAAGGAGCTTTCTGGCTAGTGTTTTTCCCGTTATCGTCAGCAGCCACGCACGGACTTTTAAGTTCGTATTTTTTTTCAGTATCTTCGGCATAGCAGCCGCTTAAAAAACTGATGGCAAATAACATGCAAATTGTTAGAAATTTCATTTTTATATACCTGATTTTAGGTTTTTAACTTGTCCTAAGAAGTATTATAATCAGAAAATAATCTTGAGTCCAAAGTTAAATGTAAAAAAATAATATAAAATTATCGATCATTGTTATTGTAAGAGTAATTTATAATTGTATAATCTCTAGCCTCTTACAAATGTTATTAAAAATATATTAAAGTATAAATAAAAGTTATGCCTGAAGCAAATCAAGAAGTAGTCTCTATAGTTAAAGAAATGCGTGAATCTTATTTAGATTACGCGATGAGTGTTATTGTTAGTAGGGCAATACCAGATGTTTGTGATGGTTTAAAGCCAGTTCATCGGCGGATATTATTTTCGATGAATGAAACAGGCTGTGATTTTAATAAGCCATACCGAAAGTCGGCACGTATAGTAGGTGAGGTGATGGGTAAGTATCACCCGCATGGCGATGCAGCTATTTATCAATCTTTAGTCAGAATGGCGCAGAGTTTTTCGATGCGAGTTCCGCTGATTGACGGGCAAGGAAATTTTGGTTCGATGGATGGCGATTCTCCGGCGGCTATGCGTTATACTGAGTCACGTATGGCTAAAATAGCCCATACTTTACTTGATGATATTGATAAAGAGACGGTTGATTTTCAAGAAAATTATGATGGTTCAGAAGTAGAGCCAAAAGTGTTGCCAGCACGTTTTCCTAATTTGCTAGTAAATGGTGGTGGTGGTATCGCAGTTGGTATGGCGACTAATATTCCGCCACATAATTTAGGGGAAATTATTGATGCCTTATTGTTATATTTAGAAAATAATGATGTAACTGATGAAGAATTAATCCGGATAGTTCCAGGTCCAGACTTTCCAACAGGCGGAGTTATTTTAGGTAGGTCTGGTTCAACAAGTGCCTTAAGAACTGGACGTGGCTCTGTAGTTATGCGCGCTAAATATCATATAGAAGAGTTAAAAAATAGATCAGCAATAATATTTACCGAAATCCCTTATCAAGTAAATAAAGCCTTAGTTGTTGAAAAAATTGGTGAATTAGTTCGCGAGAAAAAGATTGAAGGCATTGCCGAAATGCGTGATGAGTCTGATAAAGATGGAGTAAGAATAGTTATTGAAGTTAAGCGTGATGCGGTAATTGATGTTTTGGTTAATCAATTATTTAGTTATACCCAATTACAAACTTCTTTTAGTGTAAATATGTTGGCGCTGGATGCTGGTATTCCGCGTTTGATGAATTTAAAGCAGGTGCTTGCTGCCTTTGCAGTTTTTAGAGAAACAGTTATAACTAAAAGAACGGCTTATCTTTTAAATAAAACTCGTAACAGGGCCCATGTTTTAATAGGTTTATCTATAGCAGTTGCTAATATTGATGAGGTTATTGCGGTAATTCGTAGTGCGCCAGATCCAAATACGGCTAAAGATTTATTAATGGAAAAAGCTTGGATTGCTGACAATGTTAATGTTCTAATTAATTTAGTTGATGATAGCAGAAATAAAATAGTAAATGGCAAATGTTACTTTACTGAGACGCAAGCTAAGGCAATTCTTGAGATGAAACTTTCTAGACTTACAGGTTTAGAGCAAGGAAAAATTAGTGCTGAGCTAGAAGAATTAGCCATCCACATTAAAGATTATCTTGATATATTACATTCACGCAAAAGAGTTATTGATATTATTTGTTCTGAGCTTAAGGCAATAAGAGAAGAATTTGCAACTCCTCGAATGACAGAATTTTCTGAAAGCGAATTAGATACTGATATGGAAGATTTAATCCCGGTTGAAGATATGGTGGTAACCGTTACTTCTGGTGGTTATATAAAAAGAGTTCCGCTTTCGACTTATAGAGCACAAAAACGTGGTGGTAAAGGCAGGTCAGGTCTATCGATGCATGATGAAGATATAACTACTAAAGTTTTTGTGGCGACAACTCATACTCCGGTGTTATTTTTCTCGACTAAAGGTAAAGTCTACAAACTTAAAGTCTATAAATTACCATTAGGGGCGCCTCAATCAAAAGGTCGCGCTTTAATTAATATTTTCCCGTTGGATGCTGATGAATCTATAAATGTAGTTATGCCACTTCCTGAAAATGAAAAAGAATGGGATAAAATGGGCATAATATTTGCAACTAACTCAGGAACGGTAAGACGTAATGACCTTTCTGACTTTAAATCAATTCAAGCTAATGGCAAAATTGCAATGAAACTTGATGATGGTAGTAGGTTAGTTAGTATAAAAACTTGTTTAGAAAATGATCATATTTTAATGAGTAGTAAAGATGGTAAATGTATAAGATTCCCAGTTACAGCAGTTAGAGAGTTTAAAAGTCGAGCTTCAACTGGAGTTAGGGCAATAAAATTATCTGAGGGTAATGAGGTTGTTTCTATGGATATTTTGTCTGGAGTTGAGCTTCTAGATAATGAACTTAGGGATCAATATTTAAAAATCTCAGTTGCTTTAAGAATTTCTTTATCTGAAATTTTACATAAAATAGCTCACGAACAAGAAGAAAATAAAGCTAATTTCCAGCAACAAGTTGATGAGATTTTGGCAAAAATAGAAAGCACTTTAAGTAAAGAGAAAATTCTTGAGCTAGCAAAAACTGAAGAATTTATTCTTTCAATAACTGAAAATGGTTATGGTAAACGTAGTTCGGCTTATGAATATCGAGTTACTAATCGAGGCGGTACTGGTATTGTAAATATTATAACCTCTGAGCGAAATGGTAAGGTGGTTGCAAGTTATCGGGCTGATGATGGTGATCAAGTTTTACTAATTACGACCAAAGGAAAGTTAATTAGATGCGCAGTTAATGAAATTAGAATTACTAGTCGTAGTGCGCAAGGTGTTAGAATCTTTAAGACTGCAGATGATGAAAAAGTTATTTCAGCAGCTAGTATCGAAGAGTCTGCTGAATCTAAAGAGGTTTTGGAGGTGAAGGAAACTGAGATAAGTTCTGATATTAATAGTGATGTTGGTACGGAAGAATAAGGTTGAGTCGTTTTTTCTCTAAGTCGTCTTAAATTGGGTTTCTTAGAGAGAAAGGCTTAAACTCCCGGATAGTTTTTTTGCACTCAATAGAGCAGCTGGTGTATAACTCAGGATTAACTTCAAAAAAATTATAATATTTTTTTTGCTGAATATAAAATATTCCCAATATATTATTTTTAACTATATTTGATTTATTGTGGGATATAGTAGATTTTGTTAGGACTTGAGCGATTTGTTTGGCTAGCGTTGCGTATTCTTTAGTATAAAATATTTTGTTGTTTTCTAGATCGTATTTTTCTATTAAATTATTTAATTCATTAGAAATTATATTTTTTATATTGGTAGGAATTTCAGAGATTTTTATATGATTTTCTTTTAAAGCTTCGGCTATACTTTTTCCTTCTAGTTTATGAATATCTATCCAAGAATTTTGATTTTTATCATTTTTATCTCTTAATAATATCCTAATTTTCCAATGTTTTCTGGTCGATAATAATATTTTTCTTACCAAAAAATGTTGGTTGTGCTCAATATTGGCGTAAGGAAAGCCTAATAATTGTAATATTTTCATCTATTATATTAGTTAATATTAATATGTAGTAATTTAAAAGGTTAATCTATTAATTTTTATTATATTAAATCATCCTTAAGAAAGGGTTAATTGTATATTCGAAGCTTATTTGCTGGATTTTGGCTTCTGATATTATATAGTATTTCATTAATTGAAATGAATGTATTTTTGGATCCCGAATAAAACATAAAATAGTATTATAAGGATATGTTTTTTCAGGATATGTAGCATTATAAAAATGATTGATGATATATGTATTTTACTGTCAATCATTTTTTAATCTACTATATATTGATTATTGCAGATTGCGTTTTAAAATAGATTAGCTTAAACAAGGAGCTTTTATGCGTATAGGAGTCTATGCTGGAACTTTTGATCCTATAACTATGGGGCATGTGGATATTATAAAAAGAGCAGCAAAAATAGTAGATAAATTAATTATTGGGGTAGCCCAAGATTCGGTTAAAATACCTCTTTTTTCCCTAAATGAGCGTATCGAGATGGTTAAGCATGATGTGGCTGGTCTACATTCTTTAGGAGCTGATTTGCATGTGGAGGGGTTCTCTGGATTGTTGGTTAAATTTGCTAAGGATCATAATGCAACTTTACTTATCAGGGGTTTGCGGGCTGTATCTGATTTTGAATATGAGTTTCAAATGGCGGGAATGAATAGTAAATTGGCGACTAATTTAGAGACAGTTTTTTTACCAGCTACTGAAAGTACGCACTTTATTGCCTCTCGTTTCGTGAAAGAGGTGGTAAGGTTAGGAGGAGATATAAAGGGTTTGGTTTCTGGGTATGTAGCGGATAAATTGCAAAATAAGTATAATAACTGATTTTAGCTATTGTGCTAAAAATAATCCGATTAAGGCTTTTAACGCATTTTTATGTCAATTAAGAGTTTTTCTGTTGGCTTAAGTGCAGTCTATTTTTAAAAATATAAATTTGGAACTTATGGGTAAAAGAACTTCTAAAAATGAGACTAATTCAAATAAAATTAACTGGAATGGTGTTGTTATTCTTGGTCTTTTGCTGGGTAATATGTCTGTAGTTATAGCTGCACAAACTGCTCAAAAACAAAAAACTACTCAAGAATTGGTAGAGGATGAAATATCTACGCTTAGAAGCGAGATAAATCAAGAACAAGCTGCTATAATAGAAGAGCTAAAAAAATATCGTCAGCAGATTGAAAATCTAAGACGCGAAAAGTCTGATCCTGCTATAATAAATCAGCTTGAAAATGGCGCAGATAAGGTTGAAGCTAAGTTGGTAGCCCAAACAGAAATGGCTAAACAAAGAGAACAGCGGATTCGTCAAAAATTAGAAAAAGGCGTGGATATGCAAAAAGGAGTTTTGTATAACTATTACAAAGAGAGAAATGGTTTAAAAGACGAACGTGAGGAATATAACGATAATCAGCGCTACTCTAGGGGAGTAAATGAAAATAAATCTAGTTCATTAAGTAGAGCTAATGCAACGAGTTTAAGAATGAGTAGAAGAAATAATTCTGCTTCAGCTGGACGTTAATAAATATATTATCTTAATTTGCTTGCTTCTTGTCTTCGATTAATCTTAAGTTGGCTATAGATAAAAGCTTTTAAGGGGGGGCTCGCCTTGTATTTAAGCTTATCTATGGACTATTAAGGTTAAATTTTAGAGGGTTGGATAGCTGTTAATATCTTGTGAAGAAAAAATATAATTTTGTTGACAAGCCTGAGCTTGGTCACTATTCTTCGCCCTCCTTTTAGAGTTTTAAAGGGTTATTTTAGATATTTTACAAAGAGAAATGAAGTATGTACGCTATATTTAAGTCTGGTGGCAAGCAATATAAGGTTGAAGAAAATACAGTAGTTAAGCTAGAAAAGCTTGATGGTAAAGAAGGTGAGATAATAAAGCTGAGTAGTGTTTTAGCTTTATCTGGTGAAAAAGGCCTTACTGTAGGATCACCTTTTATCGAATCAGCCGTTGTTAGTGCTGAAGTTTTAAAACAAACTAAAGATGAGAAAGTTATCATCTTTAAGAAAAAACGTCGTCAAAATTATAGAAGAAAAAGAGGCCATAGACAAGAGATTACTATTGTACGTATTCTTGATGTTAGTGGTAAAGGTGAAGCTAAGACTTTTACTAAAGAGCCTAAAAAAATAGTAGCTGAGCAAGTACAAGATGCTAATGTTGCTGAAAATGCGGCAACTACGACTGATGTAAAAACAGAAGTTAAAGCTAAAGCTAAAAAAGCAGCTCCAGCTAAAGAAGTTAAAGCTAAAGTTGAAACTAAGCCTAAAGCTGAAAAAGCAACTAAAGCTAAAACTGCTAAAAAAGCAGCTGAATAATAACTATAGTAAATAAAAATATAATAAAATTTAAGCGAGTTTTAATATGGCACATAAGAAGGCAGGTGGTAGTTCAAGAAACGGAAGAGATTCAGCAGGCCGTAGATTGGGCGTTAAAAAATTTGGTAATGAAAAAGTTATAGCTGGAAATATTATTGTTCGTCAACGTGGAACAAAATATTGTGCCGGTAAAAATGTTGGTATGGGTCGTGATCATACATTATTTGCCTTAGTGGAAGGGATAGTTACTTTCCATGTTTCTGGTCACAGACAATATGTTTCTGTAAATTAATTCTTTTTGGTAATTTTCTCCAAAATAATTAATTTAAAAAAATATTATAATTATAAAAAGGGTGCGAGTTTCTTGTGCCCTTTGTTTTTTATTTAAAGGGTCTGGCATTAAATTATGCAATTTATCGATGAAGCAAAGATTTTTATTCGCAGTGGCTATGGCGGCAATGGTTGTGTAAGCTTTCGCCGTGAGGCTAATGTTCCGCGTGGTGGTCCTGATGGTGGCGATGGCGGTAAAGGTGGCGATATTATATTTGAATGTGTTGCTGGATTAAATACCCTTATTGATTTTAGATATAGTCAGCATTTTAAAGCTTCGCGTGGTGAAGGTGGAATGGGGCAAAATCGTCATGGTAAGAATGCTGAAGATTTAATTATAAAAGTACCGGCTGGTACCCAAATTTTTGATGAAGAAAGTGATAGTCTAATTGCGGATATTACTGAAATAGGTCAGAAAGTAATTCTATGTAAGGGCGGTCGTGGTGGTGTAGGTAATGCCCATTTTAAAAGTTCAATTAATCAGGCGCCAAAATTTGCGCAATCTGGTGAACCTGGCGAAGAAATGTGGATTTGGTTAAAATTAAAATTATTATCTGATGCGGGGTTGATAGGGTTGCCTAATGCTGGAAAATCAACCTTTTTAAGTGTAGTATCGAGAGCTAAACCAAAAATAGCTGATTATCCTTTTACGACGTTAAAGCCGCAGCTAGGAGTGGTGTATGTTGATGAGAAGGAGTTTACCTTAGCTGATTTACCTGGTTTAATTAAAGGTGCGCATGAAGGTGTGGGGCTCGGGGTTAGATTTTTAAAGCATGTTGAAAGATGTGGGGTTAATATTCATTTAATCGATGCTTCATCTGAGAATGTGGTAGAAAGTTATGAAATAATCCGCGATGAGCTTGAAGGTTATGGACCTGAGCTTTCCTCGAAACCAGAAATTGTGGTTTTAAGTAAGGCAGATAGTGTTTCTGAAGATGAAATAAAGCAAAAAATTAAAGCTTTAAAAAAACTTAAAATTAAGAAAATAATGGTTATTTCTGCGGTAACGCATCAGGGGGTAACTGAGCTTTTACGTGAGGTTATGGCGGAAATTATAAGTTATAGAAGTAAAGATCGGGTAGCATCTAGCTAGTCTTTGGTGATTTTTTAATAAAAGAAAAAAAATTGAAAATAACTTTGACCAATATAATAACTTATGCTATGTTCCCGCCTCTTTTCCTGGTAAGGGGTTATTAAAAATTAATTCTTTTTGGTAATTTTGTTGTTAAAGCTTATTTAGGCTGTCCTCACGTATGAAGAATATGTTGCGGTATTTTAAATAATATTTGCCTAAAAATTCTACAAAAATAATTCAATTTTTAAGAATCCTAAATAGTTTATGCTTGGAAGAAATAGAATGTTTAATTTGTATAGGAATAATTAATTATGGCAACACGTATTCGCTTAGCAAGAGGTGGTACTAAAAAACGTCCTTATTATCGTATAGTTATTACGGATGCACGTTCTCCACGCGATGGAAAATTTATTGAAAAAGTTGGTACTTATAATCCACTAGCTTCTGAAGAAGCAGGTACTAAAATTAAATTAAAAGAAGATCGGATTAAATATTGGCTTGGTCAAGGTGCTTCTCCAAGTGAGAGAGTAGAGCGCTTTTTGGTAGCGGCTAATTTATTTACCCGTTCAAAAACTAGAGAAAAAATTCTTGATTTTAGAGCTAAAAAAGCGGCTGCTGATAAATTGAAAAAACAGCAAGCTGAAGAGCAGAAAAAAGCAGAAGAAGCTGCTGCTTCTTAGAGCCTTAAGCTTAGAAGAATTTAGCAGTTTATCCTAACTGTTTAATGTTATAGAATGAAGAAGAGGTGCTTTATGAAAAGGGACCTCTTCTTTTTTTTAAAAGTCAGTTAAAAAATATTAATATAAAAGCAGAATATATGGATATAGAATCTAGGATTTGTGTAGGTAAAATAATTGGCGCTCACGGTATAAAAGGTGAGGTTAAGATAGATAGTTATACTGAAAATCCTCAAGATATCGAAAAATATTCTCCTCTTATATGTCATTTAGGTAAAAAATCCTTTAGCATTAAAGTTCGCTCGGTTAATAAAAATATTGTTATAGCTGCGATAAAAGATGTAACTAATCGTAATCAATCTGAATTGTTACGGGGTGTAAAATTATATGTTGCTAGAGAACAATTGCCTGAGATAGAAAATGATGGTGAGTTTTATATTGAAGACCTAGTCGGAATGAATGTGTTTAATATAAAAAATAAAGAATTATTTGGCAAAGTGCTAGCTGTAGTTAATTATGGTGCTTCGGATATTTTAGAGATTAAAAGTACTGATAATAAAGAATATATGTATGCTTTTACTTTTGAGAATTTTCCTGAGATTAATGTTAAAGAAAAATTTCTAACTATAGATATTCCTGAGATATTAGACGAATAATACTATGAATTTTAAATTGCTAACCCTATTTCCAGAAATGTTTCCTGGGCCTTTAAATTATTCTTTAGCTGGTAAAGCTTTAGATAGTGGTAAATGGAGTTTTTCGACTGTTAATATTCGTGACTATGCTGAAGATAAGCATGGGACTGTTGATGATATTTGTTATGGCGGTGGTACTGGAATGGTTATGCGCCCTGATATATTAGGTAATGCCATTGATAAGAATATCGGTAAAAATAGCAAATTACTTTATATGTCGCCAAGAGGTAAGATTTTTAACCAAAATAAAGCTTATGAGCTTGTGAACTCGCCTGAGGATATAGTGATAATTTGTGGGCGTTATGAGGGTATAGATCAGCGAATTATTGATAAATATGAGATTGAAGAAGTTAGTATGGGCGATTTTGTGCTCTCTGGTGGCGAAATAGCAGCATTAATGCTTATGGATGCTTGTATTAGGCTTTTACCGGGAGTGATCAGCAAAGGCGAGGCTTTAAATGAAGAAAGTTTTGGAAAAAATAAAGAATATGCTGGACTTTTGGAATATCCGTTGTATACAAGACCGTCTGAATGGGATGGTTATAAAGTTCCGGATGTTTTATTATCTGGTAATCATGAAAAAATAGCCGCATGGCGATTGGCCCAAGCTCAGGAAATTACTAAAAAACGTCGGCCTGATTTATGGCGTTTATATAATAGTTTTACAAATAATAATGGTGATTCTGCTTTTAAGTTAAAGGATGATAACGAGGTTTAAGATGGCACAAAATATACTTGAAAAATTTAATGAACAACAAATAGCACGTTTAGCACAAGAAGATAAAAAATCTTTTAATTTTGCTCCTGGCGATACTGTAAAAGTTAATGTTAGAATTACTGAAGGTAAAACTGAAAGATTGCAGGCTTTTGAAGGACTTTGTATTTCAATTAAAAGACGTGGCTTAAATTCAGCTTTCACAGTAAGAAAAATTTCTCATGGTGAAGGTGTTGAACGTACTTTCCCTCTATATTCTCCAGTAGTTGAAAGTGTTACTACATTACGTAAAGGTGTGGTACGTAGAGCTAAATTATACTACATGCGCGAGCTATCTGGTAAATCTGCACGTATTACTGAGAAAAAACAATATGTTGAAAATGTTGCTTCTAAAGCTGCTGCAGCTAAAAATATTGTAGCTGAAGATAATTCTGCAGCGTAAATTGCTAATATAAATACAGTAAATATTTTTGTAATAAGGATATTTATTGTATTTTATATATCAATATATAGTTATGTAGTGCTATAATTTCTCTTTAAATTATTTCATTTATTTCATTTTTTATAATTAAAAAATTAGGTTTGGATATGGTAGCTAAGACCTTATACCAGAAGATACTCGATAATCATTTAGTTGATTTAAGTGATGATGGAGTAACTTGTTTATTATATATAGACAGACATTTAATTCACGAAGTAACTAGTCCTCAAGCCTTTGAAGGTTTGCGTATCTCTGGACGTAAAGTTTTAAATCCTGCATCATCATTAGCTGTGGCTGACCATAATGTACCGACAACTCCTGATCGGGTGAATGGTATTGCCGATGAAACCTCGCGAATTCAAGTCCAAACTTTAGAAGATAATGCTAAAGAATTTGGTGTTAAATATTTTTCTATGGATGATATTAGGCAAGGTATAGTCCATGTGGTAGGACCAGAGCAAGGTTTAACACAACCAGGAATGACTATAGTTTGTGGTGATAGCCATACTTCAACTCATGGTGCTTTTGGCGCTTTAGCTTTTGGTATTGGTACTAGTGAAGTTGAGCATGTACTTGCAACGCAGACTCTTATCCATAAACGCGCTAAAAATATGCGAGTTAATGTAAAAGGTAAGTTAGCTTTAGGGGTTACGGCCAAAGATATAGTGCTAGCAATTATTGGTAAAATAGGGACCGCTGGTGGTACCGGGTATGTTATTGAATATAGTGGTGATGCGATTAAAGATTTGTCAATGGAAGGACGGATGACCGTTTGTAATATGACAATCGAAGCTGGAGCCAGAGCAGGTCTTATAGCGCCAGATGAAAAAACTTTTACTTATTTAAAAAATCGGCCAATGGCACCAAAAGATCAATATTGGGATCAGGCGGTAAAATTTTGGCAAAGTTTAGTTTCGGACCAAGATGCAGTTTATGATAAAGAAGTTAATTTAGATGCCAGTGAGATTATTCCGCAAGTAACTTGGGGTACAAGTCCACAAGATGTGGTGCCAATTAACGGTTTAATTCCTAAAGCTGAAGATGCTAAAGATGAAATCACTAAATCGACTATTAAACGCTCGTTAGATTATATGGGCTTTAAGGGTGGTGAAAAATTACAAGATATAGAATTTGATAAAATATTTATCGGTTCTTGTACTAATGGCCGGATTGAAGATTTTAGAGCGGTTGCTTCTATTGTTAAAGGTCATAAAGTTGCACCAAATATTAAACTTGCGATGATAGTTCCAGGCTCTGGCTTAGTTAAAAAACAGGCTGAAGATGAAGGTTTAAATAAAATATTTGTCGAGGCAGGTTTTGAATGGCGTGAACCTGGATGCTCTATGTGTTTAGCGATGAATGCCGATAAATTAGAACCAGGTGAACGTTGTGCTTCAACTTCAAATCGTAATTTTGAAGGTAGGCAAGGCCGAGGTGGTAGAACACATTTGATGAGTCCAATTATGGCTGCAGCTTGCGCGATTAAAGGTAGATTTGCTGATGTTAGAGAATTTCAAAAGGAGGGCAATTAGATGGAAAAATTTATAAAGTTAGAAGCAGTAATTGCTCCTCTTCCTATTGTAAATATTGATACGGATATGATTATCCCGAAGCAATTTTTAAAAACTATTAAACGTACGGGCTTAGGCAAAAATCTTTTTGACGAAATGCGTTTTACGCCAGATGGCGAAGAAGTAAAAGAATTTATCTTAAATAAAGAACCATACCGCAAGGCTAAAGTTATAGTAGCTGGCGATAATTTTGGGTGTGGATCATCAAGGGAACATGCGCCTTGGGCTTTAGTTGATTTTGGTATAACCTGTATAATAGCGCCTAGTTTTGCCGATATTTTTTATAATAATTCTTTTAAAAATGGAATCTTGCCAATAACTTTACCGCAAGCAGATATTGATGTAATTACTGAGTATGCGAGCAAGGATAAAAATCCAGTTATCTCTATTGATCTTCCTGCACAAACAATTACCTGTGTAAATAATGGCAAATCTTTTGCTTTTAATCTTGATCCTTTTAACAAAAAATGTTTGCTTGAGGGCTTAGACGATATCGGCCTTACTTTAGCTAAACATAATAAAATTACTTCTTATGTTGAGGGTTATAAACATAAATTTCCGTGGTTGTTTTAAGCTTAACCTAGCATTTTTCCCCACTTCCTCATATATGATATGACGAAGTGGTGAATTTATTTCGGAGGTTGCCCATTTCCTCTTCCTCGCGCACCTCTTCCTCTTCCAGCATTAGTAGCCCTGGCACCAACTAGATGAGTTGAGCTATCTTTCGATGTGGAATCATGGCGTCCTTTTTTCATTGCGTTAGCAAGCTTTACTGCCGCTGTTGCTTGGTCCATAGCGGCGGTTAGATCTTCTGCTAAAGGATTATCTCCCATCGTTATACTCAGACTATTTGCGAATGTGCTTCGAGCTGAGGTAGCTGAGCTGGCATTAGCTTTATCGGCACCAGTTGTTATTGCCGCGCTATCTGTAGGTTTACTTACCGCTAAATGAAGATTACGCGGCTTTGGCTGAGGGCTAAGTTTTGGTGCTGCCGCTGCAGTAGTTGCAGTTGTAGAAGAAGTGCCTGTAGTAGAGCTAGAATTTGCAGAAGCAGCGCCTTCTACGTTACGTGGAGTTGCTATAGGAGGGCGAGCTAGAGTAGAATATTTAGGTGTTGATGCGGCGGTGATAACTGCAGCTCCAGGGCTTGGAGTTTTAGTAGTTATTGAAAGCGTTGTTGTTTGGCTACGTATAGGAAGTGTAGGTGATGCTGCTGCCGCTGTAGTTATAGTAGAAGCATATAATACAACATCAGCTGCTGATACAGACTCTGCAGCTTTAGCCTTATCTGCTGCAGTTCCTAGCTCACTTAATGCTGTTAATAAATCCATATCTTTATCTTTTTCCTCATTAGCTTGTGCTAATGTAAAATCAGGCATTGATCTCGTAGGTTGAGTCCGCGAACTTCTACCAGTTCCACTAACTGATCCGGTCCATGTTCCTGTTGATACACTTCCATAATCATAAGGTTGTTTTCTTTCTATTCTAGCTGGTTTTGCAAGCGCGTTATAAACCAGATATTCCAGTTCTTTAGGTAAGCCTAAATAACTCTCGATATTTTCTGAAGTACAAATTGCTTTATATAATTCTAATTTAAGCTTATTTTCTTCAGAGGCTCTATTAATTGCATTGATCTCATCAGGAGTTAATAAAAATAGATGGATTTTTGGTGCTTTAGTTATTTCATTGCCAGCAAAAATAGATAGATAATATTTATTATCTTTGTCAAAAGTAACACCAAAACTAAACTTTCTTTCTTCAGATTTATTTATTTGTACAATTTTTTCTGAGAAATTTTTAAGTAAGTGATTTTCTTCTGTAGCTTTTTCTACAGTAAAGAAATTATAAGGATTCTTAGCAAAATCTGTACTTGCTTTTCCTTTTGATTTTTGGTCTTCTTCCATATATTTTAATAAATCTATGGAAGCAATTTTCTGTCCCTCACTGTCTAATATATTAGCGCTTCTACCTTGATCATCTGGATTAACTCGTACGGTATGAGTACTGATATGTTGGCTAGGATTGGCTAGAACTGTAAGATTAGCTACGGCAATTTTATTTGCGTGGATAAAATCTTGTACTTCCTGATTAGTTCTTTTTTGTATGCTGGCTGAAATTTTATTTACTAGAACTTCAGCTGCAACTGAGGGCTCTAATTCAACTCTAGTCATTTCAACTTTGCCACGTGAAATTACTATATGTGTTTTGTTCTTTTCTGTTTCTATAGATACTTCGTCTTTATGGTTGATAATAGCAATATCGTTATGAGATAAATATTCCTTTAATATATTTTTTAATAGTTCAAGTGCTTTATCTTTTTCTTTTTTATTTTGGTTATGAGCCATTAATGCTTTAATGGCTCCTTCAATAAGCTTGTCTGCAATTTTAGGATCAATAGGTTTTGAACTTTGTTCTATTGGTTGGGCATTTTCTGCTTGTGCTGCTTCTGTAGTAGTTTTTTTTTCTTTTTTATCTAAAGTGCTTGGCACTCTAGTTTGATCAAATTTTATTTGGTCCTTTTTATATTCTGTTATTGAAAATATTGTACTTTGTTCTCCTGCTTGCCTTCTATCTGTCTTACGATTATTTAATAATAATTTATGAACATAATATTGTAGTGGATGAGTTAAAAATTCAGCAGTATTTGGCTTGCAGGCTTTATATAATATTTCTTTTATGCGATCTATATCAGTTTCTTTATTTAGTGAAGCTAGAATGTCTTTGTCTAATTTAACTTTATATACATCTCCAGTTATGCCAAGCTTGCCTTTAGCTACGCATAGGTAATAAGATCCTGCATCACTGCCATCTGCTACCATGGTAAAATTAATCTCTTTAATATCACTTTTGGTAATATCTTGATTAAGTTGACATAAATTTTCTTGAGCTTTATTATATTCTCTATCATTTTCTTGAGAAGCAGTTTTTTGTTGTCTAAGTGCTGATAAAAAATTTTGAGGTGTTTTTTTAAGTTCCTTTAGCGCTTTATTTTTATCAGAGTTATATTGAGATAAAAATAAAGACCAATCAAAATTTGCTACATGTCGTTCTTCTTCTTCTTTAACTCCTATAACCTTTAGAAAAGCACCATTGCTTTCTGTATCTATTTCAAAGGTATGTGATTCTCTGTCATCTTGGGCTGGATTAAGAAGAATCATATAGCGGTTAATGGCATCCATTACCGGATAATTATCTAATTTATTAAGAGATTCTGTTTGGTATTGCTTAAAACTTTTCTCCAGTTCACTTAAAATAACATTAGGTCCTAAAAGTGGGTGGCCGCTCCAGGTGGCAATATTATTTTGGTTCTCATCGAAAACTTGTAAAGTTAGTTGTTTATTTTTTTCGTCTATGCTGTGTTTGATTGTGCAGTTGATTGGAAACATATTTGTTGCCAAAATTTTTGTTGCTAATTCTTTTATATTATAACCTAACGAATTATTGGTTATATCTTGAGCTACTGCTTTAGCAATATGAGCTGTATATGTGCTAGTGTTTGGGATATTGGTTAAGCTGTTTGCTTTATTATTATTACTTTTATGTTTTACATCAAGTAGTCCAGCTGTTTCTTTAATAAGTTTTGCCATATCTTCATCAACAACGGCATCTATTTTTCTAAAACCATCCGCCCCAGCAATTGCTATACAAAGCTCTGCGATTTCCTGATTAAAGACTTTTTGTTGTTTAGATTTGTCTGCTGCTGTAGCTGATCCGGTACTTGATCTTGATTCTTGTTGGCCTTGTCTACTTGCTGCCATATTCTTTTCCTTTATACTAACTGTATTTAGATATTTATTATTGCTAATAAATTAATTGATAATTAATTTAGCTTTCTGTCGAGGATTATCACTTGGGTAAATATTTGTAAATTAAATAATAAATATATATTCAAAATATAGCAGTTAAAGCTTGCGCTTACCTAAATTTTTTATAGATCCCAGACTAAATCTGGGATATGCAAAATCATAGCAATGATTTATGGTAAGTAAATAAAGTGGAAAATCATTGCTATGATTTGCTATACTTCATAAGATAAATATCTTGCTAGCTATAACTTTCTGATAATTAAGTGTTTTCTAATTGATTAACGACAATCTTTTAAAAGGCATAATTTTTTCTATTTTTTACCATTTTTGTTAATATTTTCTTAACCAAGATGGAGTATAAAGATAGGTATTATGGCACAAAGAGGACAAAAATTTATCGCCATGATAGTATTATTTGGGGGACTTTTATCAGTATGGGCAGTTAATGCCTATGCTGATAGATTTTATGGTGAATATTATCATACCAAAGAACGCTATGCATGCATGATTGAAGGAAGACCAAGCGCATTTGGTTTAGCGCAAAATATTGCGCGCGGAACCAACGATGCTTATGCTAAATATAATGTTATTTTAGAAAGTTATAGCTTTGATGAAAAAATTGAAGCGCCTGACTTGGCTTATGCTTTATATCTAATCTCTGAACGAATTGGTGATAGGCGGGCCGTAGAAAAAAAAGAATGGTTAGAACGTTATATTGATCATGAAACTGTAGATAAAATAGCCTCCACAGTTTATCTTAAATATTCTAAAGAATATCTCGAAAATTGCTTTTCGATAGATGGTAGAGTTCCGGTTTTATCAGTAAATGAAATTTATCCTATATATATGGATCAGTAGTTGGTTTTGTATTTCTTGATTAAATAATTAATATTTGTTATTATTGGTCTTTAAAAATTAATATTCTTAATAGTTAAAGTAGGATTTTATATGGGGACTCAAGCTGCGGAATTTGCTAGAATTGCTTCAAGGGATTACCTTAGTACTATAATTGTCCAAGCGGGCCAAGCCCAGCAGGTAACCAGTATTTTGACAGATGTTAGTGCTGTTTCCTCTTCGCCTGAACATAAAAGATAAAATTTGTAGTTTTATCTATAGATGGCCATTATGTGAGTTCAAATGATTATCTGTCACCTCCGTCTATTTATTGATTAATTAACTAATGTCTGGTATAAATATGTTATAAAAAATAGCAATTTAGTTTAGGAAATTCGTCCATGGCACAATCAAAAGAAAGTTTAAGTGCAGTTAATAGTGCAGTTAAGAAATTAATACGTCTTGTGGTGGGGGATTTACAATCTTTTGTAAAAAGAGATGGTAATTTTGAGAATCCTTTGCTAGTGCTTACCAGAAAAGAGATAGAAAGTCTATCTATATGGAAATATATTGGTAAGGATTATATTGGTAAAATATGTGGAGTTGAAGCTAAAGTTGAGGAAAAAGACGGGAAAGAGTTAAAAATATCAAAATTTACGAATATTTTACCGCAAACACCTACATATTTTCCTTGGCAAAAGGCAAGCGTTCTTCTTGATTATCAATTAGATGGTACAAGAGCTCAAACTGAAGAAAAAAAAATAGAGATAGCTACTTTAGCTATGAGAGAGCTGGCTAAAGAGTTGGTTCCTTCAGTTTTAAGTGAAATGAACTTAGCTCTAAAAAAGTTTGTAACTGAAAATGCAAAAACAGATAAGCAGAGTATTTTTAATAAAATTAAAAATACTCTTGAAGAGAGTAAAGGGAATACAGCAAAAACAAATCCGATAAATGTTTCGACATCTAGTGAATCTTCTAGAGATATTAATCTAGGTTTAGAAATAAATTATGACCTAATAGATATAGAAGAATTAGATATTATAATTAAATCTCTCTATAAATTATCAGCAATTATAAATATAGCAAAAGATGAACCAAAAAAAACTCAGAGATCTCCTGATACACCTGATGATGATGGTATCACTGAGCGAACTATTCTCTATGTTTTGCGGGATAATTTATGTTATCAGATAAGCTATACTGAATTACCTGTGATGGATGAAAGGTTTAAAGGTTTTGAAGATTTAATACTGAAGGCCAATAATATTATATATTATTCTGGTGATTATAATGATTTAGAAACTTCTGAGATAAACGCTCTTTTTAAAGATATTTCTGATAAAATAATTTCTTTATATCCAGGACTTAAAGAGTTTTTAGAAGAAATAAATGCAAAAATAGCTAAAGAATATGCTCGTTTTGCTCCTGATAATGCATCTGCAGCAGTTTCAGCATCAGCTCATTCTGATGCAGATGTTGGTACTCCTCGGAACATGGATTTCTTTACAAAAATGGAAGGAAGTGATGATCCTTTGTTCTCGGCTGAAGAGCTAAGTAAACTAAAATTTAAAATATTTAAAGATGATTATTTTGATATTAATCAATCAAATATTAATAAATTAAAAGAATTTTGGAGTAAATTTTTGAACCAAAAGGTTTTTGATTTTAATGATCAACCCATAAATAAGCCATTATTTGATAATCTTTTAAAAGCTTGTGGTGAAGTATTGCCAGGTCTAATTGTAATCCCTACTATAAATATAGTAAAGAATAGTGATGTACATATTTTTCTGTCTAGTTTTGCTACATTTTATGAACTTTGTTTGGATTGTAAGAAAGAAAAAGCTGAAAAGAGTACTACTACACTATCTGGAGCTAATGCGGCTAGTGCAGCTCAAGTTGGAGGCCTAACTCCAGCTGGATTACCTGGTTAATAATCAGCTAATGTTTAATATAATAGAGATTTTTCCTTAAATCTCTTAAATTTCACATGATTTTTCTATAAAATTGCTTTATAAGCCATCTAAGCCTATGACTTTTAAGATAGGGTAGATGGCTTATTAAAAATAAAAAGATTTATATTTTAGGAACAATTATGGCAAAAAAAATTTTAGTATTACCAGGTGATGGCATAGGGCCGGAAGTTACAGCTTGCGCAGTGCAAGTAATTGACTGGTTTAGTAAAAATACCCCGCATAAATTTGAGCTGGATTATGCTTTAATTGGTGGATCTGCTTATGATGAAACTGGCTCGCCATTACCTGAGATTACCTTAGAAAAAGCAAAAAAATCTGATGCTGTGCTACTTGGAGCAGTTGGTGGTCCTAAATGGGAACATTTAGATATTTCAGTAAGACCAGAGAAAGGTCTACTTGGTATTAGAAAGGCGTTAGAATTATTTGCCAATATTCGTCCAGCTTTAGTTTTTGATGAACTTGCCGATGCTTCAACTTTAAAAAAAGAAGTTATAGCCGGCTTAGATATAGTTATTATTCGCGAATTAACTGGCGATATTTATTTTGGGCAACCAAGAGGTATTCAAACATTGCCTGATGGTTCAAGACGTGGAATTAATACCATGGTTTATGATACTTATGAAATTGAGCGTATTGCTAGAGTTGCTTTTGAACTGGCGCGCAAACGCCATGGTAAAGTATGTTCGGTGGATAAAGCTAATGTTCTTGAAGCTACTGAATTTTGGCGCGAAGAAGTACAAAAATTACATGATAAAGAATATCAAGATATTAATTTGTCGCATATGTATGTAGATAATGCCGCGATGCAATTGGTGCGTAATCCTAAACAATTTGATGTAATGGTAACGGGCAATATATTTGGGGATATTTTATCTGATTGCGCTTCAATGTTAACCGGCTCTTTAGGCATGTTACCATCAGCCTCATTAGGTAAAGCAGGAACTCCTGGCCTTTATGAACCAGTTCATGGTTCAGCACCAGATATTGCTGGCAAAAATATAGCCAATCCAATTGCTACCATTTTAAGCTTAAGCATGATGTTTAGATATAGTTTTGGCATGCAAAAAGAGGCTGACCTTATAGATAGCGCTATTCGCAAAGTATTAGCTTTAGGTTTTAGAACTAAAGATATTATGCAAGCTGGGATGAAAGAAGTTGGCACTAAGGAGATTTGTGCTGAGATAATTAAGGTGCTATAGATAATTTAGGACTTATATTATTTGGTCCAACCTACGCTAGCATCTTTCATTTTACTTAGTTTCTCTTCTGGGGATATTTTAGATGGATCTGGTATGCCATGGACTTTTTGCGCCCAACTATTAAATACGGCATCTTTACGATTTAAATATTCCTGATACCCTACGGAATTCCCAGCAATTGGTTCCCCACCATATTTATGTTTTACCATTTCTGGTTGAGCCTTAGATGCATCTTGTGTTAACCTTCTTCCGCATTCAATACCGCCAGCTCCTTCAGCGGATTTCATAGTAAAAGATAATTCTCCGCCTTTGCCTATTGTATCTTTTCCGGTTAATAATTGATCCCAGCTTTTATGGCCACTTATAATTAAGTCTATTCCCATATTTGCTTCAGTGATTGCAGCTGGACTTCTTGAGCCTTCAGTTCCAAAAAATAATTGTACTAAAGCCGCGGTATTTCTTAATTGGTCTGCTGTTACATATTTAGAAAGTGGTTCTTGATTAACACCATTAAAGGCGAAGGTTAAGATATCTAGCCCTTTTGAGCCATTTTTATATACAGCTCTAATCATAGCGGCGGTGCACGCATCATTAAGTACTACTTTAACAGTAGGAAAATTAAATTCTCCTATAGATTTAATTTTAGTAAGTACCTCATCATAATTACCTAAATTGAGAACAGTTTCTTGATTGGTACCACGAAATTTACTTCCATTTGTTGCCTGACTTTGTGGTCTTACGGTTTGATCTACTTGTACGGAGGTATCTTTGGTAATATCAAATACTGTCGTCCTGGAAAATTCTTGACTTACTTCATTTCTGCTACGTCTAATTGCTGAACGTTGAGCTAGTTGTTCTCTTGCATGAAAATCTACACTATTTCTAATAGGAGTGGGATCTACATAATAAAGAGGTAGTATTCTTCGTGCCTGTCTATTAATTGCGACTTTTAATGATTTGGCGAAAGTTTCTGTAAATTCTTCTGCAACTTTCTCTCGATAATAATCATCACTTTTTACTTTGGGTGCTGTATCCGCTTTTGCTTTAGTACAATCTGTGATAGAAAAGCGTCTTTCAGTATCTGCCTGTACTAAGGCATCGTTAAGTAGTTTGGTTCCTAATACTGATCCTCTAGGTTTATCTCTAAAACCATTCTCAAAAGAATTCTCTATTTCGTGGTCCAGAGTTTTTTTTACTAAATTGCTTAATGCGGTTGCATGTAATTTTTCTTTTTTTCCTTTTACATAATTATGGATTGAATCACTATCAGGATAATAACCCCCACATATTTCTTTTATCTTTAGGAAATATTTTATATTGTCGGAAGCGATATTATCCATATTAGCTTTATATTCTTCACGTAATTGTTTTAAATCATCATTCATTTTAGTCGTTAACTTTGTTTTAATGCCGTCTACTTTTAATATTTTTTCTCCAGTTAATTTGTAAACACTAATATCAGGGTTAGGTAGTCTCGTATCATAATCTTTTTTTATTCTAGCATAATGATCAGTAAGTGGAGCTAAAACCGTTTTAAATTCTTTGGTTAGAACTTCATTATTAGATTGGGCTAAAGATAATTTTATTAATTTTTCTTTAGGTAGTGCAGTTAAATTTGCTCTAAGCTGATCTATAGTAAGTTGATCAAGATCATAAGTAAATTTTCCTATACCAGTTTCTTGAGCTTTCTTTATAACTATCTCTACAAAATCGAATTGTTCTAAATACTGATAAAATTCTGGACCTTCCGCAAGTAGGGTAGCTTTTTTTTCTAGATATAATTCTCTTGCTTCTTTGCTATATATTATTGCTCTACCAATATTTTCACAGGCAAGTGAGGTAACGAATACATTATAGTCTAAATTGGGATTTAATCGTTCAAATCTTTCTTGGGCGCTTAGCAATTCAGCTGCGTTTGGTGTTATGTAATCTTCATCGTCAGAATCATCAACTTCTGCCTGTATTCTTCTTATGTAGTCGTCTTTGCCTGCTGCCATAATAAAACCTATTAAATATTTATAAATATTAGTAGCTTAATAATATAATAATTTTAACTTTTCTAAAAACGAAGTATATTTCGTAATATTATAATTACAAACGCATAGATATGAAGTAATTTTATATTATAGTATTTCTTAATTGAAATGAATGTATTTATATATCCCGAATAAAACATAAAATAATATTGTAAGTATATGTTTTTTCGACATATTCTTGGCTCCATTTTAAATTTAGCTGTTTAAAATATAAATATCTATGGACTTAAGTCCTATATTAACACTTTGTTTATATTTTAGGGAAGTAAAATTTGATCAGAAGGTTTCGTGCTTTAGAAAAAAGTAATGCGCCCCCTGGGGGAGGGAGCGCATATTTTTACTCACATTAATATAGATATGGAGGACAATGAGAAATTAACGTGAGTAAAACTCGACAACTAAATTCGGTTCCATAACAATTGGATAAGGTACTTCAGCAGGTTTAGGTATTCTTAGTACTTTAACCGAGAAATTTTTTGCATCAAGAGACAAATATTCAGGAATCGGACGCGTTTGATTCTGCATCGCTTCCATAATAATAGGAATCTGTCTTGATTTTTCTTTAATCTGAATTATATCACCAACTTTAACAGTATAACTAGAAATATTTACTTTTTTGCCGTTAACTAATACGTGATTGTGGTTAATTACTTGTCTTGCAGCAAAAACTGTAGGGACAAAATTAGCACGATAGATAATAGCATCTAATCTTCTTTCTAAAAGATCGATCAGGTTTTCACTCGTATCGCCTTTTCTTCTGGCAGCTTCAGAATAAATTCTTCTGAATTGTTTTTCAGTTATGTTGCCATAATATTTTTTAAGTTTTTGTTTAGCCGCTAGCTGTTTGCCGTAGTCCGAAACTATACGACGTTTTCCAGCCGGTCCATGTTGTCCTGGAACGTAATTTTTTACCTCTATTGGATCTTTGCTATTTCCCCAAAGATTAACACCAAATTGGCGACTTGTTCTGTATTTTCCCTGTAAACGTTTAGTCATGTTGCTATCTTAATCTTCCTATAATACATCATTAAATTAAGGCAAAAAAATGCCGCAAAAAAGAAGTTTTTAAATATGTTTATTGGAGATCGTTTTTTGCTTAAAATCCCCAAAAATCAGCCATATCTTACTAGCTTCCTTAACTCATAGTGAGGGAGAGCATATATATTTTGCCATCATTGTCAAATATTTTATTTAAGATTACTGATCTTTAAGCTGATTTAAGCTAGATATATGCCTGTAAGGCTTAAATTTCCTTGGTGACAAGGGCTCTAATAACTCCGCGTAATGTGCGAACATCTTGTTTATTTAAATTACTTCTCATTAAGGAATTACGTAAATTTATCACCATTTTTTCTCTTTTAGCCTCAAGTTTAAAAAAATTGGTTTTTAAAAGCTCAGTCTCCAGATGGTTAAATAAACCTAAAACCTCGTCTTTATTTGCA
This sequence comes from uncultured Rickettsiales bacterium, assembly GCA_964476705.1. Classification (GTDB taxonomy): domain Bacteria; phylum Pseudomonadota; class Alphaproteobacteria; order Rickettsiales; family UBA6187; genus CAYZBM01. The sequence goes on from CAYZBM010000003.1 coordinate 23,278, forward strand.
GTATTTAAATTATCATCAAAGTTGATTTTTGGTGCTTTTTTAAAGTCATAATTAAAATATTCATAACATAATATGCATACAGCTTGGGCCAGGTTTAAGGAATCATAATCCTCGCCAACTGGTATGGTGGTAATAAAATCAGCAAGTCCAGTATCTTCATTAGAAAGCCCGCTTCTTTCGCCGCCAAACATAATAGCAGTTTTAAGCTGCAGCTTACTATAAATATGAGCAATGGTTTCTTTGGCGGTTAAAACTTCTTTGGCCATTTGCCTTTCTCTTGTGGTGGTAGCAAAGAGTAAATTAATATCTTTTATAGCCTCACTTAAGCTATTAAAAATTTTAGCATTATGAATTAACTCTTTAGCATTTTTAGCCATTGAAATTGCTTGTTCATTTGGCCAACCATCTCTAGGGTTTACAATTCTTAAATCGCTTAAAGCAAAATTGGCCATAACTCTGGCTGTTGCTCCAATATTTTCTCCTAATTGGGGATTAACTAATATAATTGCTGGCTTTAAAGCCTTATTATCTTTGTGTAAATTTACCATGGTATTATAGATGCGAATCTTGAATTAGTTTGTAAATTAGACTATCGCGTAAAGCATTATAAGAAGCATCGATGATATTTTCTGATACACCTATAGTCGTCCATTTATTACCAGCCTTATCTTCACTTTCAATTAAAACTCTAGTTATAGCTTCGGTACCATTAGCTGAATTTATAATTCTAACCTTATAATCTACAAGTTCTACGTCAGCTAAAGTAGGGTAGGTTTTAACTAAAGCTTTACGGATAGCTTTATCTAATGCATTTACCGGACCATTACCTGTGGCACTAGTTTCTAAAGTATCTTTGCCTACGGTTATTTTAACATGAGCTTCAGAAAACACACTTAATTTGCCATCTTTATCCCATTTTCTTTCATCATTGATTTTTAAATTTTCAGTATGAAAAAAATTAGGTAGATCAGCAAAAATTTGTTCGGCAAGGATTGCAAAACTGGCATCGGCGCTATCATAAGAATAGCCACGGCTTTCTCTTTCTTTGATTAAATCAATAAGTGAGCTAATTTTATTGTGGTCTTGTTTTTCAGTATCAATACCAATATCATTAAGTCTACTTAGAATATTAGCTCTACCACCTTGATCGGAAACTAAAATTTTACGGACATTACCAATGCTTTCAGGTTTTATATGCTCATAACAGCTAGGATTTTTCATAACGGCAGATACATGTAAGCCACCTTTATGAGCGAATGCTGAGGCTCCTACGTAAGGCGCAAAATTATTGCTAGCTCTATTTAATTTATCATCTAAAAAGCGAGAAAGCTTTGTAAGCTTAGTTAGTTTTTTATCGCTAATACCAACATCAAAACCTAATTTTAATTTTAAAGTTGGAATGATCGAAATTAAGTTTGCGTTACCACATCGTTCACCAACGCCGTTTAAAGTGCCTTGTACTTGTGAAACTCCGGCAAGTACGGCCGCAATACTATTGGCTACAGCATGTTCGGAATCGTTATGACAATGGATGCCTAAAAATTCACTATCTATATGTTTGGTTACAGCTTTTACTATTTCACTTATTTCGTGAGGTAATGTTCCGCCGTTAGTATCGCATAATACTATCCATCTGGCGCCATTTTCTTTGGCAGCAAGCAATGCTTTTATCGCATATTCTTTATTGGCTTTAAAGCCATCAAAAAAATGTTCAGCATCAAATATAGCTTCTCTATTTTTACTAACTAAATGAGACATGCTGTCTTCAATCATTTTTAGATTTTCAACAAGCGGCACATTTAAGGCTTCGGTCACCTGAAAATCCCAACTTTTACCAACTAGGCAGATAGATTCAGCGCCACTATTTAAAAGTGCGGCAAGTCCTGGATCATTTTGCGCGCTGGTTTTAGCACGTCTAGTCATACCAAAGGCACATAAATGGGAATGATTTAATTTTGGCATATGACTAAAAAATTCATCATCGGTATGATTAGCACCTGGCCAACCACCTTCAATATAATCAATACCAAATTGATCAAGCTTTAAAGCAATATTTTGTTTGTCAGCAGCAGTAAAATCAACACCGCTAGTTTGGGCGCCATCTCTTAAGGTACTATCGTATAAATAAATTCTTCTGGTCATGATTTTTATCGCTTAAATTTTAGGTATTATTAGTACAACAATAGCATTTGGATATATAATTAGCAAGAAATTAATTTATCCTTTATGCCAGCTAGTTGTACCGTCTTTATGGTCTTTAATAATGATATTCATTTGCTCTAACTCCAAGCGAATTTTATCAGCTTTGGCCCAATCTTTATTTTGTCTAGCTAAGTTACGCTCATTAATTATAGCCTCAATTTTATTAGAGTCATTATCGTTATTTTTAAACCAATCTAGGCTATTTTCATTAAATAATCCTAATAATTGACCATAGGCTTTAAATTTATGGATTAGTTTTAATTTGGCGGATTCGTCTTGTTCTTTATGAATGTTACTAGCAAGCTCATGTAAAATTGCCAAAGCTTTGGGGGTATTAAGATCATCATTTAAAGTTGCAACAAATTCATCCTTAGCATCTAGTTTAGTATCTAGTTTTATAGTTTCTGTATTTTTTGTCTCATGATCAATTTTAGCTAAAATATCATAAAAATTATTTAAAGCTTTGCTCGCATCTTTTACGGCTTTGTCGTTCCAATCTAAAGGTTTACGATAATGAGTTGATAATAAGACATAACGAATTATTTCACCTTTGATTTTATCCAAGGTCAAAGAATTTACCGTAATAAAATTATTTAGGCTTTTGCTCATTTTTTCGCCATTAACAGTTAAAAAACCATTATGAACCCAATAATTAGCAAATTTACTATTAGGGTTAGCGCAGATACTTTGGGCTATTTCATTTTCGTGATGGGGAAATTGTAAATCTATACCGCCGCCATGAATATCAAAATTAGCGCCTAAATATTTAGTACTCATCGCCGAACATTCAATATGCCAACCAGGACGGCCATAACCCCAAGGACTTTCCCAACCAGGCTCGTCTTTTTGGGCTGGTTTCCACAAAATAAAATCTCCAGGATCTTTTTTATAAGGTGCAACTTCTACTCTAGCTCCGGCTAACATTTCATCATTGGTGCGTCTAGATAATTGACCATATTTAGCAAAGCTTTTAACCGCAAATAGTACATGACCTTCGGCTGAATATGCATGGTTATTGGTAATTAATTTTTGAATCATCGCAATCATTTCGGCGATATGCTGCGTTGCCTTAGGTTCGATTCTTTTTGAATTATGCGTATTTTGATGTAGAGCTAAACAATGAAGATATTCCATATCTTGATGAAATATCTCGATAGTTTCTAAAGTTAAAGTGCTAATTGGAATATTTCTTTCTTTGGCCCGAGCATTAATTTTATCATCAACATCAGTTATATTTCTGACATAAGTTATATGCTCTAAGCCATAATGAAGAGTAAGCAATCTATATAATACATCAAAAACTACCATGGCTCTGGCGTTACCAATATGAGCTTTGTCGTATACGGTTAAACCACATAAATATATTCCTATATTATTAGGGTCTATGGGTTTGAAAATTTCTTTGCTTTTGCTTAAGGTATTATAAAGTTTTATGGTCATTCAATTAACACTACTAGTCTCTAAAATTATTGATTTTTTGTATAGTAGTTAAATATTTTTTGTATTGCAAGGGAACAGTAAAGCATTTTTTTAAATAAGAATCTAAATATTTTGTATCTATATATTCTTTTATTTGTTTAGTTTCATTTTCTTTTAAATAAATATCTAACCATTTTATTTTATTTTGTGCTCGATTATCAGTAGTTTTATCAGCAACTAGGTAATAAGCATAAGCTAAATAATATTGTGGGAGTTTATTGGCATCTTTAATAAAAGCTTGTCGGTCATTATTTGGATCAAGCAGTTTATAATATTTTTTTTGTAATTCTTGGTCATAAAGTATTTTTCCGGCTATAGCATAGGCTTCAGGCCTATCTTGAAATAAGCAAGTATCAATGGCTTTGTAGCTCCGACCATTTATTTCTTGTTTTTCCGATTGAGCTGCAATAACGGCAACAGCTGCTGATTCTACCGCAGAAGTTAGGCAGGATTGTAGCAATAAGCTCAAAATAATTAGAATATAATATGATAAACGCATAAATATTATAGTAACATAAATTTAACATAAGGCCGTTTTAGGTCTATGTTAGTATAATATTACTTTGTTAAGAATTTATTAAAAATAAGAATTTAGTTACTTATATAGCAGTTAAAGCTTGCGGTTACCTAAATTTTTTATAGATCCCGGAATAAATCTTAGGATATGTAGCATCATAGCAATGATTTATGTAAGTAATTAAAGTGGAAAATCATTGCTTGATCTACTATAATCTAAGATATGTTGCCATTTAACCTAGATAAGGCTCTATCCCTGCCAATAAGTGGTAAAATGAACTTAAGTTCTGGCCCATGCTCCTCGGCGGTTAAGGCTTTGCGTAATGGCATAAATAGTTCTTTGCCTTTGCGGTTAGTTTTAGCCTTAATAGCATCTATCCATAGATTCCAAGTATTATAATCCCAGGGCTCATTAGGTAGTAATAAGGCGGCTTGTTTAGTATATTCTAAATCATCCATAATTGGAGTGATGTTTTCTTTACAGATTTTATACCAAGTTTGAATTTCATTTAATTGATTAATATTATCTTTAACTGCTGCCCAAAAATCTTCAGTAATATTTTTAAGTTCTTCTCGGTGTTTAATTTCTGCATAAGTGAAGCTATGAATTATTTTGCTATTTAATTTTTTTAAATCTTCATGATCATAAATAGCGGCAGCTTTACCAAAGCTTTTTAAATTAAATTCTTGGCCAAGTTTTTGCATGTCAGTTACGGCAACAACCGGTTCTGAACTACCTAACTTACTCATTAGGCTGCATATAGCCATAGGTTCAATATGTTCTTCACGCATAGTACAGATTGAATAACCACCTTTACGTTTGGAGATTTTTCCTTCAGTAGTTTTCATTAAGGAATGATGGGCAAACTCCGGGATTTTAGCACCTAAGGCTGCAAATATTTGGATTTGAACTGCGGTATTACTGACGTGATCTTCGCCTCTTATAACATTAGTTATGTTATAATCTATGTCGTCAATAACCGATGGTAACATATAAGTTGGTGAGCCATTAGCCCTAATTAAAACCGGGTCACTTAAATTTTCAGATTTAAAACTAATCTCGCCTTTAATTAAATCATGCCATTTAATTACTTCGTTGTCATTAAGCTTAAAACGCCAATGTTTTTCTTTGCCAGATTTATCTAATTGCTCAATTTCATCCTTGGTTAATTTTAAGGCGGCACGATCATAAATTGGTGGCTTACCGCGGTTTAATAGCATTTTACGTTTTATTTCAATTTCTTCGGCTGTTTCATAGCAAGGATATAATCTGCCAATTTTTATTAGCTGTTCAACGATTTCTTTATAACGGGTTAAACGTTCGGATTGTTTAGCAAAAATATCCCAATTAATGCCTACCCATTTTAAGTCTTCAAGAATACTATCTGCAAAAGCTGTAGTGCTACGCTCAATATCGGTGTCATCAAGCCTTAGCATAAATTTACCATTATTATGTTTGGCAAATAAATAGCAGATTAAGGCCGTTCTAATATTACCTATATGTAATAGACCAGTAGGTGAGGGTGCAAATCTTGTGATTACAGACATATTTTCCTTATTTTCTTTCGTTAATCAAGAAATTACAGTTAGGATTTAGCAAAATATAGTTATATAAGCAAGGAAATCATTGAAAAATGTAAAATATTTAATTACACTGTTCTTTTCTTAAAGTAATAATTTTTTAATATTTTATATCTTTCATTCATATATATAGCGGTTTATTTTATGCTAAATAGAAAATCCTTATACTTTATAAAAACTATAATTGCGAGTAGTTTACTAGTTTTATTTTTTAGTAAAATTGCTTCTGCTGATAATTTTAATTTAGATAATCAAAATAACCAACTGAAAACTGGCGCAAGTTTAGCTCAAGATTCAAGTGTCCCTGATTACAAATATACAAGTCCAGCAGCTGGTTATAATAAAGGTGTAGCCCCGCGTTATAATAGCGAAGTTAAAGTTTCTGAGCCAGCCGTAAATAAAGATTTTATGGACAAGTTAAAAGTAAAAATGGGTGTTGCAACTATATATGCTCCTTATTACGAAGGTAGTGATGATTACGGTGGAATGATAGTTCCATCACTTAGTTTTTCATATGATAAATTTTATGCCTCAAGCAGAGATGGTATTGGCTATAATTTTGTGCAAGATCCTAATTTAACTATGAGTGCGGCTTTAGGCTATAATCCTGGGCGTAGAGAGCATCAACGTCATGCTTTAAATGGCTTGGGTAATGTAGATTCTGCTTTAACTACTAATCTTTATACTGAATATAGAACAGAGCCTTTTAGTTATAATCTTTTGGTTTCTGCTGATGCCTTTAATCAAAGTTATCATGGGTTAACTGCAACAATGGGTGCTTATTATAAACATAAACTTTATGATGATTATACTTTTAGCTTTGGACCATCTGCTACTTGGGCTAGTAGTAATTATATGCAAGCTTATTATGGTGTAGATAATACTCAATCACAGAATTCAGGTTATGAAGTTTTTAATGCTTCTTCTGGCTTTAAAGATGCTAATCTTAATTCACAATTATCTTATCAATATGATACTAATACTTTATTTTATGGTACGGCTACTTACACCAAATTATTAGGTGATGCCGCAGATAGTCCGATTTCAATAAAAAATAATCAATATTTCTTTGGCGTGGGTGTTGACTATAGTTTATAAAATTGTTATGATGCTTTAACGCGCCTTAATGGTCGCTTAAAATGTTTACCAAAATAAAAGGTCCAGGAGAAATTCTGGGCCTTTTTTTGTTTTTGCTTAATTTTTTTGTGCTTAATATTAGCCCTGCGAGACAACATATTGAATTATAAAGATAAAATTAGAAGGTTAATAAAATGTTAATTTTGTAATATTAATGTAATGTTAATATGTTATATTAACTATTAGTTTAAGCGTTGACTTTAAAATCTAATCTAGGGTTGATATAGTATGGCAGTAGTAAATAGAGGATTTGTATTTTTAGAAAGTTTAGAAAATGAAGCAAATAAGCTTTTAACCATTGCTAATGAATTTTTTGCTTTGCAAAGTAAAGAGCAAGAAAGTTTAGATATTAGCAAAGAAGCGCGTCTTTCTTATGTGATTACTATGTCAAATATAAATGTTAGACTTTATAATGTTCTTGCCTGGATCCGTGAAATGAAAAAAATAGATTTTTCAAATTTAAATGGAACTACAGGTGGAGATAAAGAAAAAATTATCCAGTTTGAAGAAAAGATTTTTGATGATGAAATCTATTATGGTTATTTACCTAAGCTTATGATTCAATTAGCTTATATGAGTAACCAGTTACAAAGTAGGGTGTCCAGATTACATACCGAGATTCTTAATTCGCAAGAACAACGCCCAAATGTAGTTATTGGTACTAATTGGAGCGCGAATGTTTTAAAGTTAAGGGCGAGTTAATAATTGGTTATAAAAATCCATTAGTAATAGGCTGCCTTCTATCACGGCCAAAAGCCATTTTAGAGATTTTAACGCCAGGCGCTGCTTGTCTACGTTTATATTCAGAATTCTTTAGCATTAAAGCAATTTTCTGTACTAAATCTTTATTTAGTTTAAGCTTAGTACTAGTTTTAGCAATAGATGATCTTTCTTCGATAAGCTCATATAATATTTTATCTAAAATTTCATAAGCAGGTAGACTATCTTGATCGGTTTGATTCGGCCGAAGTTCTGCTGTTGCTGGTTTGGTTAAAATATTTGTGGGGATAATAATTTGTTTTTTATTGATAAATTTAGCTAACTCATAAATTTTAGTTTTATATAAATCTTTTAGCAGATTAAACCCGCCACACATATCACCATATAATGTAGCATAGCCTGTAGCCATTTCAGATTTATTACCAGTTGTAAGTACCATTAGTCCGAATTTGTTGCTTAAAGCCATAAGCATTAGCCCGCGAATACGGGCTTGAATATTTTCTTCAGTAATATCTTTTTTATAATCTTTAAATAAATCTGCAGTAGCTGCATATATATTATCAACTGAGGATTTTATGTCAATAATTTCTAAATTTATTCCTAGATTATTCGCACATTCTTTAGCGTCTTTAATACTTTCTTTTGAAGTATAAATATAAGGTAGCATAACTAATCTTACTTTATTTTTACCTAAAGCCTCTTTAGCTAAATAAGCACTAATTGCAGAATCTATTCCGCCTGACATGCCAATAATTACGCCTTTAAAATTATTTTTTTCAATATAATCTTTAAGGCCAAGTTTTAGCGCATTTAATATATGTTCATTAGTAGATAAAGTAGATGATTCTTTAGTTTTATTTTTAGTAGGAACATAAATTAAGTTCTTATTTTTTTTCTGCCAATTAGAATAACTAATATTTTCTTGCCAATAATTTGTATAAATAATTTTGTTTTTATCCGGCAGAATAAAAGACCCGCCATCAAAAACTACTTCATCTTGCCCGCCTATTTGATTGACATAAATTATCGGTAAGTTAGTTTTTGTCCTAATATTTTTAATTTGTTTTTCGCGGAGTTTATCTTTATTTAGTTCATAAGGTGAGGCGTTGATCGAGATTATGATGTCAGCACCTTGTTTTTTAAGTTCGTTAGCTGAGTTTTCTACCCAAATATCTTCACAAATTAATAGGCCGTAATTAATATTTTTATATTTAATAATTTTATTATCTTGTCCTGGAGTAAAGACTCTTTTTTCATCAAAAATACCATAATTAGGTAAATTGATTTTATTTTTACTTGCAATTATTTTTCCCTCGGCAATAAAGAAGGCGGTATTATATAATTTTTTGGTTTTATTATTATTATCAATATTGCCTACTATGATTGCTGGACCATTTTTAGTGATTTTTGTTAATTTAACTAAAGCTTTTTTGGCCTGGTTTTGAAATTCGCTAAATAAAACTAAATCTTCAGCTGGATAGCCGGTTATAGCCATTTCAGAAAAAATAACTAAATCAGCTTGTTCTTGTTTAGCTTTTATATAGGCTTGGTTAATTTTAGCGATATTACCAGTAATATCTCCGACAGTAAAATTTAATTGGCAGGAAGCAATTTTTAACATAGATTTCTATAAGGCCTTAAATCAATTTTTCAAATTCAGGGAGTATAGTAAATAAATCGCCAACTAGACCATAATCAGCAATTTCAAATATTGGAGCATTTTCATCTTTATTAATGGCGACAATAATTTTACTATCTTTCATTCCGGCTAAATGTTGAATAGCTCCTGAAATACCAACTGCAATATATAATTCTGGTGCTACTATTTTACCAGTTTGGCCAACTTGATAATCATTAGGAACATATCCGGCATCAACTGCAGCGCGTGATGCGCCAATAGCACAATTACCTAATTTATCAGCTATTTTTTTAAGGAGTGAAAAATTCTCCGCGCTTCCTAAACCGCGTCCTCCTGATATTACTATTTTAGCGCTAGTTAGTTCAGGTCCGGTTCCTCCTGATTCTTTACTAGTTACAAATTCTACTAAATTATTAGCAATTTTTGCAGTTAATTTTTCTTGTGGAATATTTTGATTATTGTCAATTTTAGCTTTAGCAAAAGCGGTACTTCTGATAGTTAGAATCTTAATTTTATCTTCACTTTGAACCGTAGCTATAATATTTCCGGCATAAATAGGGCGCTTAAAGCTATTTTCGTTTAAAATTTCAATTACATCAGTTATTTGGCTCATATCTAGAAGGGCGGCAACTCTAGGTAATATGTTTTTACCAAAGGTAGTTGCTGGAGCTAGTATATGGGTATAATTTTGAGCAATTTCTAAAATTAAAGCGCTAAAATTTTCAGCTAGAGGATTTTTATAAGTAGGATCATCACAACTAATTACTTTAGTTAACCCCGTAATTTTTTTAGCATTTTCAATAACCTGTTCGCAGTTACTACCTAAAACTAAAAGTTCAACATCTTTAGCGATAATATTTGCGGCCATAATGCTGTTTAAAGTTGCATCTTTTATTACGCTATTATTATGCTCGGCTATAACTAAAACTTTCATTATAATACTCCTGCCTCTTTTAATTTTGCGACTAATTCATTTACATCGGCAACTTTTTTGCCACCTACTCGTTTTTTAGGTTCTTCAACTTTGATAGTTTTAACATTAGTTTGTAAGCTTACATTAAAATCACTAGGTTTTTTCTTATCAAGTGGTTTACTGCGGGCTTTCATAATATTAGGTAAAGTTACATAACGTGGTTCATTTAATCTTAAATCTGTAGTTATTATTGCAGGTAGAGTTACTTTAATTACCTCAGTACCACTATCTACTTCGCGATCAATTATAGCTTGTCTGTCTTTTAGTTCAATTTTGGAAGCAAAAGTTGCTTGTGGCCAGGCAAGTAATGCGCTTAACATTTGACCAGTTTGATTACAATCATCATCAATTGCTTGTTTGCCCATGATTACTAAATCTATTTTTTGCTCTAAGGTAATATTTTTTAAGATTTTAGCTACAGGTAAGGGGCTTGTTTCCTCGTTAGTTTCAACCAATATTGCTCTATCGGCACCCATGGCCAGAGCGGTTCTTAAGATATCTTCAGCTTTATTTGGGCCTATAGTTACTACGATAATTTCTGCAGCTAAATTTTTTTCTTTTAAACGAATAGCTTCTTCAACGGCAATTTCATCAAAAGGATTTATAGACATTTTTACATTTTCTATGTCGACCATGCTGCAGTCTGACTTGGCACGTACTTTTATATTGTAATCAACTACACGTTTTATCGGTACTAGAATTTTCATATTTTATTATCTCCCTTGTTATAATATAGCAGTTAAAGTTTGCGCTTTCCTAAATTTTTTATGGATCCAGGTTTAAGTACCCTGGATATGTAGCATCATAGCAATGATTTATTTAAATAATTAAAACGGAAAATCATTGCTTAATCTACTATAATTTCGGCTACTCACTCTTTTAATTAATCTTTTAGCATTATGGTGGGGATTTGTTAAATAATTATTAACAATAGGATTATTTCTTAAGTAAATATAGCAAAAACAAGCTAATAATGGTAAGAAATTGCATAATAACGCGCAAAGCCATAAGTTTAGTACTGTATTTTTTATTTTGTTTGCCACCAATGGCTAGCAGTACAAGCCCTGCAACTAAAGCCAGTACAGTTAAAGTAAGGAAGATAAGAACTAGAGAATAACCGAACATATCTATACCTTAAAGCAATTATGAGTTAATTAAAAAAACAAAAAAGGCAGCTTTTTATAAAGGCTGCCTTTTAATGATATAGTTTTTGCGGTCAAAAACAACTTTAATTTTAAGGATAATTTAAGCTGAGTGACTTGGCATTTTCTTTTCAACAAACTTAACATGCATGCCAGTTTTGCCAGGAGTTTTTGGATTCACAGCCTTTGGATCATATTTAGTGAATTCTAATTTTTCAGTTTGTTTTTTTGGATTACGTTTTTTAACAAAATAAACCCCAGTTGGCTTACCTTTAGTGTTTAAACCAGTGCTAGTTAATTTTACTAATGTATATTTTTTGGCCATTTTTTAAACTTCTGTATCTGTAATTGAATAAATTATATTTTGCTTTAATATAGGCTTTTCCCTATAAGTATATAGGAAGGGCAAAATATATTGTAGCTTGAGCTTTGTCAAGCAACAAGCATAATAAACTTGGGCTTTAAAGCAAAATAAGGGATGTTATAATGAAAAATATAAGAAAAGCGGTGTTTCCAGTAGGTGGTAGAGGGACTAGATTTTTGCCGGCAACTAAGTCTGTGCCTAAAGAAATGCTATCGGTTGCTGCTAAACCTCTAATTCAATATGCTTACGAAGAAGCTTTAGAGGCGGGGATTGAAGAATTTATTTTTATTACTGGGCGTAATAAAAATGCTATAAATAACCATTTTAACCATGCTTATGAACTACAGTCATTTTTAAGTAAAAAAGAGCAGTTTGATACTTTAGCTAAGGTTAAAAGTTGGTTACCTAAGGCTGGAAATATCGTTTTTATTCCCCAACAAGAGCCTTTTGGCTTAGGTCATGCAGTTTGGTGTGCGCGAAATGTAATTGGTAATGAACCTTTTGCGGTAATTTTGGCTGATGAAATGGTTTTAGATGAAACTCCAGCCTTAAAACAAATGTTAGGTAGTTATAAAAAAGTTAAAAGTAACATTATTGCCGTTGCTGAAGTTGCCAGAAATCAGGTGCAAAATTATGGAATTATTGCTAAAGAACAAGACATTAGCGCAAATTTAAGTAAGATAAAGACTATGGTTGAAAAGCCAGACCCTAGCGAGGCTCCGTCTAATCTTTCAATAACTGGTAGATATATATTGCAGCCAGAAATATTTGACTATCTAGAAAAAGTCATAAAAAACCATGACGGTAAAGGAGAGATTCAATTAACCGATGCTATGGCTTTTATGGCTAAGAAACATGATTTTTATGCCCATAAACTTAAAGGACAAAGATTTGACTGTGGTGTAAGATCAGGTTTTTTAGAAGCTAATATTGCTTATGAAATGCTCGAAATGGGCGAAAAAGCGGTTAAGGATATTTTGCGGAAATATATTTAGTTTAGGCTATTTTGTTATAACTATGTTGGCTTAAAAAAATGCTATTAAAGGCAGTGTTAGGCTTTTTAGTTGGAATTGGATTTTTTTCCGGAAATTCTTCTAGTATTAATTTTTTTTCTTTGGCGTAATCTGCCGCTTTTTTGTTGTTGCTATCTATATAATCAAGATTGGCACTGCTTTGAATTAAGAATGTAATTATATCTTTTTGAGTGTTTTTATCAGATTTGGTTTCAGGGGTTGCTTCTATTGCAAGCATTAATAAACTTTTTTTAGGTTCGTCTCTTAATCTAAGATTAACAAGTTTATTTCTTTCTTCATCATCTAACATTGATAAAGTTATCCAAATATAAGAGTATGATTTTTTGCTTGGGATAGATACGGATTTTATTAGCTTTCTAACTATTTGATTATTTTCTACCATGTCAGTCTCTTTTTTTTAATTCGCCTTGGTAATATATTAATATATTAATAAATTACCTTTTGAAATTTTGCAATTAAAAAAATGAAAAAAATATATCATATTTTTATTTACGAGGTTATCTTAAGCGAAAATATATTATTTAGGTGGAGTAGTATTAAATTATGAAAATTACAGTAATTGGTACGGGTTATGTTGGGTTGGTGTCTGGAGCTTGTTTTGCTAAATTAGGACATGATGTAATTTGTGTCGATAAAGATAAAGATAAAATTACCAATCTTAAAAAGGGTATTATTCCGATTTATGAACCAGGGTTAAAAGATCTGGTATTTACTACTGTAGCTAAAAATAAACTATCTTTTACTGCAGATTTAAAGTTAGCTTTAGCTAAAACTGAAATAGTTATTATCGCTGTAGGTACGCCAACTGATGATAAAACTGGCGATGCAGATTTATCTTATGTATTTGCTGCGGTTAAAGAAATTGCTATTTTGCTTAAAAAAAAGATAGTTTTTTTAGTTAAATCGACAGTACCTGTAGGTACAAATGCTAAAATAAAAAAAATAGTAACTGAATTAAGACCGGATCTTAAATGTTCTTTTGTTTCAAATCCTGAATTTTTGCGCGAAGGAAGTGCGATAAAAGATTTTATGGAGCCTGACCGGGTGTTAATTGGCGTAGAATCGAATAAAGATAAAAAAACTATGCTAGATTTATATAAAAAATTAGCACAAAAAAAATATCCAATTCTATTTACCGATATAGCAAGTGCTGAACTTACTAAATATGCAGCTAATGCTTTTTTAGCGATGAAAACTTCATTTGTTAATGAGATAGCAAATATTTGTGATGCAGTAAAGGCTAATATAGAAGATGTAGTTTTAGGAATAGGAATGGATCAACGAATTGGTTTAAAACATATGAAGCCTGGCCCTGGTTATGGCGGTTCTTGTTTTCCTAAAGATAATTTAGCCTTAGTTGGGATTGCTAAAAGAGTTGGAGCTAGATCAAGTATAGTTGAAACAGTTATAAAGAGTAATGAACTGCACAAACTAAAAATGGCCGAGAAAATAAATAAAGTTTTTAAGCAAGAATTAAAAAATAAAAAAATTGCAATATTAGGCCTAACTTTTAAAGCCAATACAGATGATATGCGTTATGCAGCTTCTTTAACCATAATTCCTAAATTACTTGAATATGGGGCTATCTTAAATTTATATGATCCAGAAGGAATGAAGGAAGCGCAAAAATATTTATCCTTACCAGATAACAAAAAGCAAATGAGTTTTACTAATTCGTTAGAAGTTGCAATAAAAGATGTTGATGCTGTGGTAATTTTAACTGAATGGGCTGAATTTACAAAAATCACCCCGCTAAAATTAAAGAAAAATATGGCAGGTAAAATAATTTTTGATTTTAGAAATATATTAGAATCTAAATTATTTAAAAAAGCTGGATTTGAATATTTTGGTATAGGAAGAAGATAATATAACTTAAATATTAAAAAATATTTTGCTCAACCTTGTATTAGTTTTTTTTGCTGCTATATTTTTAATCTAGGATAAAAAAACAAAAAATCTTTATGTGAGGAAAAAAATATGTCATACGGAGTTACTGCTGAGCAATTACGTTCTTATATCGAAAGATTAGAGCGCCTTGAAGAAGAAAAAAAGAATATGGCACAAGATATGAAAGAAGTCTTTGCTGAAGCTAAAGGTAATGGTTTTGATGTTAAGACTATTCGTACTATTTTAAGATTACGTAAAATGGATGCTAATGATCTACAAGAGCAAGAATATTTACTCGATACCTACAAAAGAGCTTTAGGTATGCTTCCGGAAATGGAAGAGGAAAGTACTGAAGTTGCCGAAAAAGAAGCGCAAGCGGCTTAAGGTGTAATTTATAATCTATACTACAGGAAGCTCCCAAGTATAGATTATCCATTATTATAACTGAAAAAATATCGTAAGATATTTTTTCACGGGCAACTATATTATATAGTATTTCATGATTGAAATGACCTATATTATGGATCCTGAACAAAACATAAATAGTATTATAAGTATATGTTTTTTCAGGATATATAGCATCATAGAAATAATTTAATAATTATTGATTAGAGGTAAATTATTTCTTGATCTACTATATATTGTAAGATGTTTTTTCGCTGAGGACTTTATATCCCGGTCGTAAAGCAACAAAAAAAGCTCCTCACAAAATTAATGTAAGGAGCTTCTTTTTTTTATTTCGCAGTATTAAGCGGCTTTAGCCAGATGTACGCTGCGCTCTAGAGCTGCTATTTCATCCTTAATACTAAGTTTTTCCCTCTTTAATGTCAGGGCCTCGTCGGACCTGTGATGCTTATATGCATTATATATTTTTTCTTCTAATTCATGATGCTTCTTGTATAAAGAGTCAATATGTGCTTTAATAGACATTAAGAACCTCCAATTTTGTAAGAATTATAGACATAAAATTATTGCTATCATTATAACATATTTTTTGTAATTCTGCTAAATAATTTTTTAAAAATATAGTTAATAAATAGTTAAAAAATAACATAATTTTTAAATATGACAAAAGAACAAAAAAAGAAAATTATTATTGGTATAAGTGGAGCCTCTGGAGCTATTTATGGGATTAGAGCGTTAGAGATGTTAAAATCTTTTTCTGAGGTAGAAACCCATCTTATTATAAGTAAGGCTGCTGTTATCACTATTAACCATGAAACCAGCTATAAACTAGAAGATGTTATTGGGCTTGCCGATCAATATTATTTAATAAGTGATATTGGAGCTTCTATTGCTAGCGGTTCTTTTAAAACTCATTCTATGCTTATTGCTCCTTGTTCAATAAAGACCATGTCTGAGATTGCCTGTGGTATAACTAGTAATCTTATGAGTCGTGCGGCTGATGTAGTTTTAAAAGAGAATAAAAAGTTAGTATTAATGCTCAGGGAAACCCCACTACATTTTGGTCATTTGAGTAATTTGACTAAACTTAGCCAAATAGGTGCAATTATAGCTCCTCCAGTTCCGGCATTTTATACGTTACCTAGGAATATAGATGATATAATTAACCATTCAGTGGCTAGATGTCTTGATATACTGGGCTTTGAGGTTGATGTGCTTAAAAGGTGGCAAGGGCTTAAACAATCTAACTTATAGCTATGTTATAATAAAAATCTAAGGAAATAGCCTTTTTTTATATTAAAAAATATGTTATAATGGAACTATGACCTCTATATATACTCATAGATATTATTACTAGAGTTGGGGTTTTTAAATAAGGTGGGATTCTATTTTATCTTAGATATAGTATTTCTTAATTGAAATGAATGTATTTATGGATCCCGAATAAAACATAAAATAGTATTGTAAGTATATGTTTTTTCGGGATATGTAGCATTGTAGAAAGAATTTATTATATATGTATTTTACTGTCAATTCTTTCTTAATCTACTATAATTTAAAACAATAGTATAAGTAATACTAATGGGCCCTGTTTTTATTTTTTTGTAAAATTTTATTTTCAAAAAGGGAAGTATTTAGATATGGTTGAAGAACAAAAAATGAGAGATAAGATTGCGGTGCTTGATAGAGAATATAATCAGATCAAGGTAGACATAGTTGAGCTTACCCATGACAAAATATTTGATCAGTTGCAGGTGCAAAGACTTAAAAAACGTAAATTAAATCTAAAAGATCAGATAACATATTTACGGACGTCGTTATGTGATGATATCATTGCCTAATTTTTTATCATTAATTTTAGTTTATATTTGTTTTTATATTATTATATAGTAAAAGAAGTTGAGAAATACTTATTTGAATGGATCCTTCAGTAAAACATAAATTTGTTATAAGGATATGTTTTTTCAGGATGACCTGTCCTTAGATTTAGTTCGGGATGTAGCATTATAGTAATGATTTATTTTTTAAAAAAAATAGCAAATCATTACTTGATCTACTATAATTGTAATAATATAAAAACTTAAAATATTATTTTCTACAGATATATAAGGTGTATAATGGACATAAAGGTAGCTATTGTTATGGGCAGTCAGTCAGACTGGCAGACAATGATTCATGCTAATGAAATCTTAAAAACTTTTTCAATTCCTACAGTTGTTAAAATTGTTTCCGCGCATAGAACTCCAGATAGATTATATGAATTTGCTACAAATGCTGAAAAAGAGGGGATAAAAGTTATTATCGCCGGAGCTGGTGGGGCGGCGCATTTACCTGGCATGGTTGCAGCTTTAACACCAATTCCAGTTTTAGGAGTGCCAGTTGCAAGTAAGGCTTTAAATGGGATAGATAGTTTATTATCGATTGTGCAAATGCCAGCTGGAGTTCCGGTTGCAACTTTTGCAATTGGTGAAGCTGGAGCTAAAAATGCTGGAATTACTGCCGCTTCTATCCTTGCGCTTAATGATAAAAAAATTATGACTAAGTTAAAAGCTTTCCGCAAAAAACAAACTGATTCGGTTGCTGAATATCCTAGCAATGAAAAAAATAAATAATTTTTATAGATTGAGAAAAAACAGTGAAAATATTTAACCCTGGTTCAGTTATTGGTATTTTAGGTGGTGGACAATTAGGTAGAATGACAGCTTTAGCTGCTGCAACTTTAGGAATGAAAACTCATATTTTTACTGATGAAAAAGATAGTCCGGCATCGCATGTTGCAGATAAAGTTACAGTTGCCAGTTATAGTAATAAAAAAGCTCTAATAAAATTTGCCAAAGAAGTAGATTTAGTTACTTTTGAATTTGAAAATATTCCACTTAAGACTGCAAATATAGTTGCTGATATTACTACATTTAGACCAAATTTAAATTGTTTAGCAATTACACAAAATAGATTACTAGAAAAAGATTTTTTAAATAATATAGGCGTTAAAACGGCTAAATATAAAAAGATTGAAAATAACAAAGATTTCGTCTTAGCATTTAAAGAAGTAGGAGTTGCTGGTATTTTAAAAACCGCAACTTTAGGTTATGATGGTAAGGGGCAATATGTTGTTAACAAAAATAGTAAAATTTTAGCTGAATTAAAAATTAGTCGAAGTAAACCTTATATTCTAGAAGAAAAAATAGATTTTATTAAAGAAATATCTGTAATTATAGCAAGGGGAATAGATGGAAGTTCTTTATGTTATGTGCCAGCTGAAAATATTCATAAAAATGGTATTTTAGATGTTTCTGTAGTGCCTGCAAAAATTAATGATAAACTTGAAGTTAAGGCCTATGAAATTGCTAAATTGATAGCTGATAAATTAGATTTAATTGGTATTTTAGCTGTTGAATTTTTTGTGACCAAAAATGATGAGCTTTTAGTTAATGAATTAGCGCCAAGACCACATAATTCGGGTCACTTTACTTTAGATGCTTGTTATACTAGCCAATTTGAACAATTTATTAGAGCTATTTGTGGTTGGCCACTAGGCAGTAATTTAAATCATTCTGCAGCTGAAATGAAAAATTTAATAGGCAATGATATAAAATCCTATGCTGAATTTTTACAGGATCCAGCAAATAAACTACATCTATATGGAAAAAAAGAAATCCGTGATGGTAGAAAAATGGGACATGTCACCAAGTTATTAAGAAAAAATTAATATTATTTAGCTTTTATTATAGCTATTTTAATAACTTCTTAATAGATATAAGCTATATTATAGTTATGGTAACTTTGTAACATTTAAAAATATTGCTTAAAATAATGGATCCGATTGCAAAAATAGTTCAGGCTTATAAAAAGCATATTCTTTCAATATTGTTGTTTAGTGTATTTAGTAATTTACTATTACTAATAATGCCTATTTATAGTTTACAATTATTCGATAGGGTAGTTAGTAGCCATAGTATATCAACTTTACTGATGCTTTCAATTATTGTGGTACTTTCCTTTATTGCTTTTGGGGTATTAAATTTAGTCAGATCATTAATTATTAGCTCTACCAATAGCTGGATTGATAAAAACGTAGTTCCAGATTTATTGCGTAGATCTATAATGAAATCCTCAGGGGTAGTAAAAATTGCGGTCGGAAATAATTTAAGACAATTAAATAATATTAAAAATTTTATTTCAGGTCATGCAATTAATTTCTTTTTTGATGTTCCTTGGTCGGTAGTATTTCTTTTTGTAATTTTTATGGTTCATCCTTACCAAGGTATTATAGCCATGTGCGGGATTATAATTATTTTTTCTATGGCACTTATTTATGAGGCTGCTACAGCAAAAAATATTGGTGAATCTGAAGATAAATTTAATGAAAATGTCAAAATATCTGATGAAGCAGTAAGAAATGCAGAATCTGTGGTGGCATTAGGTATGGTAAATAGAGCTATTGAAAGATGGCAAAAACAATATGATGAATATATGAAAGCTAACCATAGTGTTAGTTTGAAATCTAATTTTATTTTAAGTTTGCTGAAAACCATCCGTTATATATTACAAATTTTAGTTCTAGGTATGGGAGTATATTTAGTATTAAAAAATGAAATGACTATGGGTGGAGTTATAGCCTGCTCAGTTTTAGTTGGCCGAACTTTAGCTCCGTTTGAAAGTTCTACAACTTCGTGGAAAAGTTTTGTGGAAGCAAGAAAATCATTTGCAAAACTTAAAGAGATTTATGCCTCAGATGATGAAGAAGTAGTGCTAGTTGATTTGCCAGAGCCAAAGGGTGAGTTATTAGTTGAGGATGTTAGTTATACTTTACCTAGACAACATGTACCGATTATTAATGGAATTAATTTTAAATTAGCTGCTGGAGATTCATTAGGAATATTAGGGCGTAATGCTGCAGGAAAATCAACATTAATTAAAGTTTTAGTTGGAATATTAGAGGCAACAAAAGGTGAGGTTAGATTAGATGGTGCTAGTATGCATTATGTATTACAGCATGGTTTTGGCAAATATATAGGTTACGTACCTCAGGCACCACAATTATTTGAACGTTCTATAGCAGAAAATATTGCTAGGCTTGAGTCAAAAAAAATTGATAGTAAAGAAATTATTCGGGTTACTGAGTTATTAGGTATTCATGATATGATCTTAAGAATGCCTAAAGGTTATGAAACTTTAATTGGTCCTGATGGGGCTGGATTATCAGCTGGGCAAAGACAAGCTGTAGCTTTGGCTAGAGCTTTTTATGGTAGTCCACGTTATATTATTATGGATGAGCCAAATACTAATCTTGACCGTGAAACTGAACTTGGTTTAATCAGAGCGATAAGAGATAGTAAAGAAAAAGGCGTAACCATAATTATAGTTACTCATACTCAGTGGTTGTTAACTGAACTAGATAAAGCTTTGGTAATGGATCAAGGTGAGTTAAAATTATTTGGTGGTACTCGAGAAGTGATGGAAAGGCTTAAGTAATTTTTATGAAAAAAGATTTCACTAGTATCAAATTGGCAAAAGATAAAATCAGCGCAATATTACCTATTGATAACCATAAATTACGTGAATATTTTATTATAATGCGTAATGTTTTTAAAATTGGTTATGAAGATTTAGCTGATAATTTAGAAAAACGTACTGATCTTTTTGTTGCAGATATTGCAGGAGAGGCTAAAAATTCTAAGATTGCTGGTTATATAACTATTTTGATTCTGTTTTTGTTTTTTATAGTTTGGGGATTTTTAGCGCCACTTGAAAGTGCGGTTGTGGGTGAGGGTACTGTAGTTGTTGATACCAATAAAAGAACAGTGCAGCATTTAGAAGGTGGAATTATTAAAGAGATTTTAGTTAAAAATGGAGATCTAGTTAAAGAAGGTCAACATTTAATAACTCTTGAAGGTGATACCGCGCAATCACATTATGATTTTTTAGAATGGCGTTTATTAGTTGAGAAAGCAGCTATAGATAGATTGCTTGCTGAAAGAATGGATGCTGATGAAATAGATTATTCCACTGAATTACTATCTAGAAGTAAAGAAAAAGAAGTGGCAAAAATTCTTGAAGTGCAAAATAATTTATTTAAAGTTAGGAAGGATTCTATTGCTCAAAATATAAGTATATTAAATCAGCGAATATCCCAGCTGGAAAAACAAATAGATGGGCTTAATGCTCAGAAAAGATCTGGTCAAGAGCAAATTAGGTTAATAAGAGAAGAGTTGGAGACAGCACAAAAATTATTAGCTAAAGGTCTTGAACAAAAACCTAGAATTTTGGCCTTACAAAGAACTGCTGCAGAATTAGATGGTAGAATTGGCGAATATGATGCTTCAATTGCACGAGCTGCAGATGCAATTAATGAAAATAAACTGCAAATGATAAGTGTTAAAACTGAAAGATTAAAAGACACGGCTAATGAAAGTAGAGAATCTGAAAATCGGGTTGCAAGTATTGAAGAAGAATTAACTAAAGCGACCGATATTTATAAAAGAACGGTTATTGTGGCTACTCGTTCAGGGGTAGTTACTAATTTAAAATATCATACGGTTGGAGGAGTGATTACTCCAGGGGCTGCAATAATGGATATTGTGCCGCAAAATGATGAGTTGGTAATAGAGGCAAAATTATCACCAACAGATATTGATAATATAGTAAAAGGACAAAAAACTAAGGTAATGCTAACTTCTTATCAAGCACGGTTTATGCCTAGACTTGATGCCAAAGTTATGGATATTTCTCCGGATAAAGTTACTGATGAGGCGACTCATCAATCTTTTTATATTGTAAGAGTTAGCATAGATAAGGAAGCGTTTAAACATTTAAGGAAAAAAATAGAATTATATCCTGGTATGCCAGCGCAAGTATTTATTGTTGCAGATTCTTCTACCTTTATGGAATATATGTTCTATCCACTTAAAGCTAGTATGCAAAAAGCATTTATTGAATCTAGTTCAGTTAAGTGATATCCTTTAAAATATAAAATATATTTTAAAGGTGAGAGATTGTTATTATGGATGTACAGTTAGTTCGTAATGCCCTTAATCAAGAAATTGGAAAAATATTAGAGCATTTTAATTCACATGATAACCAGGTTGGCGTTGCTATTCAAACTGGAATTAGGTCTTTACGTTATACCAATATTGATAATGAATTTAATCAATTAAAATTACATTATGATCCAGCTTTGTTAACGCAAATATTAAACTCCCATAAAATTTCAGAAAGCGAATTGCAAACTTCAGCAATCTTAGTAGCTAAATTAAGAGCAGAAGGTAATAAAGAAGCTATAGAAGAAGAGTTAGCAGGACTTCCTGATTATGTGCAGCAAGCTATATTTTCTCTAGCAGATAATGTTGAGCTAAAGGCAGAAGAGATTTCTTTTTCCCATAAGTTACCATCATTTTCTGATGTAAAAAAAGAAGTCAAAGATGCCTTGATCTTAAGCCAATTGGGTGAACTAACTCTGCAGGCCAAAGAGCGAGCAGCATATCATAATAATCTTCCGGGGCTTAAAGAACATATACTTCCTGATTTACTTTATGATTTTGTAATAGTAGGTAATCTAGCGCGGCAAGAAATAGGTGAAATATCTAATGAGCCGGAATATCTAGTTGTGTCTAAAGCAATATTACATTTGGCCGATTTATTTGATGGGGTAATTAAGTTAGTACCTAAAGCTAAAAATGATCCTAATATAATTGAAGGTTTAAAACTGTTAGAATTACTGGCCTTTAGAATTTTTTCTTTATCAGTAAAAAAATTACATGAAGTAGGTAATATAGATGCAGCTAATAAAATTAATATTATAGTTAAGGATATTGAAGAAAAATTACAAAATAATCAATCTTCTACTATAAATTCCGAAACAGCAATTATGTTTATTGAAAATATTTTACGGGATATGGGCAATATTTTAAGTGCAGAATCTATTTTAGATACCAAAGAATATGCTGATTTTAATCATTTAATTAGTCAACGTGCTAATCAAATACTAGTACATAATAAAGATTTTGTTTTGCGGGAATTAATATAAAAAGTGAATGTAAAAAATATTTTATCTATTCTTTATTTTCTTAATAATTTGTTAACCTGAGTGTGTTATAAATGTAGTATCACATTAGTGTAGATATGGGAATATTTAGCCGCTTTGGGGAGCGGCTTTCTACCGCGATATTGCATTTTTAAATTATTATTGGTAAGGTATAGTAGATTGACTGTAAGTTATTGATTTCAATTAAGAAATACTATAAGCGGTAGCCATAATTTATGACTGAAATATTATCTTCAAATAATCACCAATCTAATAAACAATCAGGATTTACTTTAGTTGAACTATCCATTGTTATGGTAATAATGGGTATATTGGTTGCAGCTGTAGTTGGGGGACGAGTATTATATGAGTCCGCACAAACTAAAGCGGTATTAGCGGAGATAGAAAATTATAAAATAGCGGTAAATAATTTTACTTTACAATACGGTGCTTTGCCAGGAGATATCAATAAAGCTACTAGTTTTTGGCCAGAAGCTAATACAAAAGATGGCAATAATAATGGTAAAATAGAACGGTCAGAATATTTTACTTTATGGCAACACTTATCTTTAAGTAAAATGATTGCCGGCAATTTTACCGGCAAGGAAAATAAAACTATTTTAGGTGAGAATGTTCCAGCTTCCCGTTATTATTCTGGCGGTTATTATATTGCTTGGAAAGATAAACCAGGAAATTGGCAAGATAATAGTCAAAGATATTTTGCAGGAAATTATATTATTTTTGGAAGTGTTGATAGTGATGAAACTAAAATTCAAAATAATAATATTAACAATGCAGAAGATATTTTAAATTATGGTGTACTTAAACCTGAGACCGCATATGATATAGATATGAAGTTAGATAATGGAAAGCCAAACTCAGGTAGGGTTCTGGCAACATCTGGAATAAATAGTTTAGAATGTATAAAAAATAATGAATATAATTTTGCAACAAATAATGTTGAATGTTTACTTTTTATTAACTTAAAATAGAAATTGTTAACTTTAAGTAAGATTATTTTTTTATTATTTTTTTGTGCGATATTTTTTTTCTCCAAGGAAAACCTTGAGGTGTTTTAGAATTTTATAAGTTAAAGCACAGTGTAAAAAAAAATTAAGTAAAAAATCTAAAAATTTTGTTGCAGAAAGTACATGATGTTGCGTATTTTATAATGTATAGTTATAAAAACTCTTTTAAAGCTGAGCTTCAAAGAAAATTTTATTTTTTATTTCACACAAGTAACTTTGTGAGAGTCGTTATTTTAAAAAAGGCTAGGATTTTATATGGCATTAAATATTCACTTACCAACCGCAACAGTGATGAAGCCAAAGATTACCGTATTTGGTGTTGGCGGCGCGGGAGGAAACGCTACAAATAATATGATAAATAAGGGACTAGAAGGTGCCACGTTTATTATCGCTAATACTGATGCGCAGGCGTTAGAAATTTCGGTTGCAGATAAAAGAATTCAGTTAGGACAAAGAACCACGCAAGGTTTAGGTGCGGGAGCTGATCCAGAGATTGGTAGATTATCGGCTGAAGAAACTTTAGAAGAAATTCAAAGTTATTTACATGGCAGCAACATGGTATTTATAACAGCTGGTATGGGTGGCGGTACTGGTACAGGTGCTTCTGCAGTTATTGCCAAAGTTGCTAAAGATATGGGTATTTTAACCGTGGGCGTGGTAACTAAGCCATTTCATTTTGAAGGACCACGTAGAATGCGAGTTGCCGAACAGGGAATTAATGAATTACAGAAAAATGTTGATACTTTAATTGTGATTCCTAATCAAAATTTATTCCGTATTGCTAATGAAAAAACTACTTTTGCTGAAGCCTTTGCTATGGCTGATGAAGTTTTACATGCAGGGGTGAGAGGAGTTACTGATTTGATGGTAATGCCAGGATTAATAAATCTTGATTTCGCCGATATCAGAACTGTAATGAGCGAGAAGGGGAAGGCTATGATGGGCATTGGTGAGGCTGAAGGCGATAAAAGAGCGCAAGAAGCGGCCAATGCTGCAATATCTAATCCGCTTTTGGACAATGTTTCAATGAAAGGTGCCAAAGGTGTTCTAATTAATATTACTGGCGGTTCGGATATGACTTTATTTGAAGTTGATGAAGCGGCAAATAGGGTAAGAGAAGAGGTTGATCCCTCAGCAAATGTTATTTTTGGTTCGACCTTTAATGAAGATATGAAAGGTAAGATGCGAGTTTCAGTTGTAGCAACTGGTATTGATAGCGAAGAAAATACTGCCGATACTTTAGGTGGTATGAGTAGGCATGTTGAGAAAAAACCTGTGCCACAATATAAACCAAGAACTGGGTGGACGGCATCAGCACCTACTGTATCTGGGGCTTCGGTATCCAATACAATAAAAAATATTGAAAATGATATAGATAAAGCTATTCAAAATAATGTAACTGCTAAACCTGAATATAAATCAGTTATAGAAAGTATAAATAAAGAATATCAAGAAAAACAACAATCTGATATTGGTGGAATTGAGAATAAATCAAGACCTCAAAATCTACATAACCCACTTCCACATACAAATACTACAAGTGCGGCAAATAGAGAATATTATAAAATGCCGCCACTGGTTACTCCTGATTCATATTCAGCAGGGCATGATATGTTTAGTAGGACTAATTTGAATGCTAATCCCAATAATAATCAAAATTTAGCTTACGGCGATCGCGAAAATATTAAAAATACTAATGCTAGTAGTAATATTGGCCATAAGGATAATTTTAAAACTGCAATGGAACTAGGTATATTTAGCCGTATGGCACGAGGTGTGGCTAAATCTTTTGGTGCTGTAGATAAAAAAGATGAAAGTAAACCATGGCCAACTTCTAATTTAGAATCTACTGATAAAAAAGAATTAGAATTTGCTGAAGTTAGTTCTTCATCGAAAGAAAATAAAGTTATGCAAGAAGATTTGCTAGATATTCCAGCTTTTTTAAGACGTAATAATAACGATTAAAAGATTACGTATGTTTTATAAGCAAAAGATAGGATCTGCAGGTATTTCTCTAGTTGAAATTTCTATAGTACTAACAGTTATTGCTATTTTAATGGGAATTGTAGTTGGTGGTATTAGTATTAAAAAGGCATCGGAGATAACCTCGATAATTTCAGACGTTAAATCTTACCAAACCGCAATTGAAAATTTTTCAAGCGAATATAAGTCTTTGCCTGGTGATATGAATAGTGCCACTAGTTATTGGAATGATACTAATAACGGCAATGGTAATGGCCTTATTGAATCTCCACAAAATAATAGGGGTGATATTGAATCATTTTTGGCCTGGCAGCATTTAATTAAAGCTTCTTTATTAAAAGGTAGTTATACAGGAAATGCTACCAACGGTAGTGAAGCTGAGATAGGGGTTAATGTACCATCTGCTAAAAGAAGCAAAATTGGTTATTATTTAATTAGTGGTAATCTTCAAGGTTTAGGTAATCGTCCAGAAATTAGAGTTGGAGCCTTTCATGTTTCCTCTCCTAATGATTATTCTGCTTTAACACCAATTGAAGCTAAATCTTTAGATGATAAAATCGATGATGGTCTGCCACTTAGCGGTAAAGTTTTTGCCGCAAATGGTAATGACATTAGAGCCGAAAGTAAGCTGGATTGTTTGGAAGATAATGAGAATGCTTATAATCTTAAAAATGAGCAAGTTTCTTGTATAATGGCTTTTTCGGCTAAGCCTTAAGATTTATATTCTCTTTTAGCACCTTATCGTTCAATTGTGCATTTCCTTTAGAATTTTAACTTTAAATTGCAATTAGCTGTCTGGGTAAATTATTTTATGTAAGCTATGTTATATGAAAAATAACTATTATTCAGGCTGTTAACATATATTGGTGTTGGGTTGCTAAGTGTAGGAATTATTAATTTTTAAATAGTTAATGCTTTTTTGAAATGTAAAGCGTATAAGCTCCTATAATATTAATCAATAGTTAAAGATATTTGTTGGAGAGTTAGCGTGCCTAAAAGTGAATCGAATAAGAGTTTAGAATTTTTTAGAATAAAGATACTCGATAAAGCTTTAGATAGTGATGATATTCAAAGGGCTATAAATACTCTTAGATATGTAACTAGTGAGGATGTAATAAATAAGTACGCAAAAATAGTACTAGAACTTGATGTTCAATATAGTAGATCCTTATCTTTAAGGCTTAATAATTTTATATGCATTGTAAATAGAAATAATCTAAAAATTGATAATAAGATAAAAGAAGAATTTTTACTAGAATTAGTAAAAAGAGCTAACGATGCTGAAAAATATTCTCATGTAGAAATTAAAAATTATAAGGAAGCTTTGGTTGTAGTTTGTTCAATGCAATTTTATGATAGTTCTCGCGCTGGTACTCTTTATGCTTTAGCGCATTTACCTCAAGATGTAAAAGATGCTGTTACTATCGGTGATACGGTTTCGACATTATTAATAAGATCCAAAGAATGCTTATTGAAAATGGCAGCAGCCAAAATTGAATCGGCTGGGCTAGACAAAGCGGCTAACCCAGATTCTGGTATTTCATGGCGTTCTTCTGCTTTAAAAGATAAAGATCCTACGCCAGTAAAAAATATTGAGGAGGCTGTAAAAAAATTATCTAATAATGGTAGTGCCTTAAGGAGACAGTTAAGAAGGTTTTTTAGCAACAAAAGTGTGACTAATTCTGCTTTAAAGGAACCTTTATTGCCAGAAGGTCTGGATAAAACTAAGCCAAGTGAGCTATTATCTGCAGCTGCTGCCGAAAGCCAAGGTTATAAAAAAGATGGAGCTAGTAGGGAAGCTTGGAGTTAAATCCCTAAATTTATTCTACCCAAACAACACATCCTGCATATCATATAGAGCTGGCTTAAGGCTTTTGGTTTTGGTCCAAAGAGCAGCTTGAACTGCACCTTTAGCAAAAATATTGCGATTGGAGGCTTTGTGGGTAAGTTCGATTCTTTCGCCATCGGTTGCAAACATTACGGTATGATCACCAATTATGTCGCCGGCTCTAATGCTCGAAAAGCCGATTGTGCCTGATTTTCGGGCGCCAACTATTCCATCTCTAGTTGTAACCATTACTTTTTTTAAGTCAACTTTACGACCTTCGGCAGCTTTTGCCCCCAAAGCAAGTGCGGTCCCAGATGGTGAGTCTACTTTATGTTTATGATGGGCTTCATTTATTTCAATGTCAAAATCTTCGCCTAAAATAGCGGCTACTTGTTTAGTTAGTCCTAATAAAATATTTACGCCTACACTCATGTTGGCCGACCAAATAATAGCGAGTTTTTTGCTGGCTTCTTTAATTATTTCACTTTGCTGTGGGGTAAACCCAGTAGTGCCAATAATATAAGGAATATTTTTATTTAATTTAATAATCTGCATTATAATATGGATAGTATTTTCCGGGGAAGAAAAATCGATAATAGTTTCGCTATTAGCTATAAGTTCTTTAGTATCTGCAGATAATTTTATACCGGTATTTTTTATTTTTAGTAATTCACCAATATCTTTGTCTAAATCTTTATTAGTTTTTTGCACTAAAGCATAAGAGAGCTCTAGATTTTTATTTTTTAATATTTCTTGGGCTATATGTTGCCCCATTCTTCCTGAAGCGCCGACTAATCCTATTTTCATATTTTTTCCTTAAAGCTTATCTTTATGTTATTTTTTTAGGCTAAATCTTTATACTGACTACGAAAATAAATTAAAGGTTTATCCTCAGAGATTTTTTTTAAGTTAGTTACTTTACCAATAATTATCGTATGATCGCCGCCATTATAACGTTTGTAGTTTGTGCATTCAATAAAAGCAAGTGCCCCATTTAAGATTGGGCAAAGATTATTACCTATAATATAATCAATATTGTTAAATTTATCGGTATGGGAATAGGCGAAATAGCGTGAAAGCGCTAGCTGTTTTTCTGATAAAATATTTACGGTAAAGTTTTTAGCTTTAATAAAATGCTTATATTTCTGCGAATCTTTAGCAATACTAAATAATATTAGTGGAGGTGATAAAGAAAGAGAAGTCAATGAATTTATAGTGATTCCATGATACTCATCTTTTTTCTCAATCTTAGCTAGAGTTGTAATTACACTAACTCCGGTCGCAAAGCAGCCTAAAGATTCTTTAAAAGAAATTTCATCGATGTTATTTTTTTTCATATTGTTCCAGCTTTTAAATTGCTATTATTTTACTAAAATTAACTTATCCTTACTTACCGAAAAACTACTTAAATGATTTAAAAAATCCATACCTAATAATGATTCATCCATATTACTTGAATTAACTGTAGCTGGTATGTCATATAAAATAATATTGCCTATGGCGATTTTTTTAAGTCGAATAGAAGCCATGCTACCCGTGCCATTGGCGGTTTTGGTTATTTGATTAAAGTTTAATTCCTTTAAATTAATACCAATACGCTCTGCAGCTTGTCTATTTAACACTATGTTGCTGGCTCCAGTATCGATCATAAATTTTACTGGTTTATCATCAATTTGACCCTTAACATGAAAATGACCATCAAGATCTTTGGTCAAA
This sequence comes from uncultured Rickettsiales bacterium, assembly GCA_964476705.1. Taxonomy (GTDB): domain Bacteria; phylum Pseudomonadota; class Alphaproteobacteria; order Rickettsiales; family UBA6187; genus CAYZBM01. Next base: position 52,935 of record CAYZBM010000003.1, read on the forward strand.
ATAACCTTGTTTTCTGCCATAATTGGCTGGCTTGGGGAAAAACTGCTAATTATATTATTTTTAATATTAATAAAATTAAAACGATTATTATGAAGTAGAGTGATGCTAGCTATTATTAGGGACCAAAGAGCAATATTTTTTAAGATAAAACCTAAATTACTTTTTCTTAATATTCGAGAGCTAATTAAAACGGCAATAATTAGTAGATATATTAAGCGCGAGAAATTATCTGGACCATTTAAAGCATCAGGATTAAATCTAAATAATAAGCCTATCAGCAGAGTTAGTGCGGTTAATGATAAAATAATTTTATATTTATTATTCATAAATTTGTTTAATTGCTTAGTTGAATATGCAGCTCGTATAAAGTTATAGCTACGGCATTAGTAATATTAAAACTTTCAACATTATTACTCATGGGTATTTTTATAATTTCATCACAACGTTTGCTAGTTAAATTTCTAAGTCCAGAACCTTCGGCGCCAAAAATTAAGGCAGTTTTACTTGAGAATTTCATTTGCCTTATGGATAATTTAGTGTCGGCTGCCAAACCATAGCACCAATAACCTTGTTCTTTAAGTTTTTCGATAGTACGATCTAAATTGGTAACTCTAATTATATTTACTTTCTCTAGTGCTCCACTTGATGATTTGGCTAAAACCGCAGATTCATAAGGAGAATTATTTTTAGTAACTATAATATTTTTTATGTCAAAAGCAGCGCAATTTCTTAAAATGGCACCGATATTATGGGGGTCAGTTACTTGATCTAGAATAACTATTGGCCCATCTAATGTGATATCTTCTAAATTTAAAATAGGTAAGGGTGACACTCTAACTATAATTCCTTGATGAACAGCATCTTTGTTAACTTTGCTTTCTAGAGTTTCTTTATTAACAACCGATAACTTTACATTAGTAGGTAATTCATTTTTAAGTTTGTCATAGGTAGTTTGGGTCACTAATATTTCATGACATAATCTATTTTTGTTAGCTAAAGCCAGTAAAGTAGGGTGTTTACCATAAAGCCATAAAGAATGAGAATTATTGCTAGAGCTATTATGTTTGTTATTTTTATTTTTTCGGTCGTTCATCTATTTTTATTGATTTTATTTTTTAAATTAAAGTTTTTTAAAGACTATAGAAAGACTATTAAATAATCAAAGGATAAATCTTAAAGTTAAGATTATTAAAATATCTTGCGGTTGTGCGTTGACATATGCAACTTAATCGATTAAATAACGCGAGTCTTAGTTTGTAGAAATATTTTTTGCAAGGTAAGATTTAAGTAAATTTAAGACCTCTTAAGGAAAATATAATTGTAATTTTAGTAGATTATTTTTAATAAAATTATGATTTTATAGGCTTTTTTAAGGAGGGGTGGCCGAGCGGTCAATGGCAGCAGACTGTAAATCTGCCCGCGTATGCGTTCGCAGGTTCGAATCCTGCCCCCTCCACCATCCGTCTTCGTTACGCTTCGACGCGACGAGCCCTACGCAAGGAGCTGTCGTAAGCGAAAGAACCGGATGCTAATATGGATTAGCTTTAAAGTGTAAGTGCTTTTAAGTTAGTCTAAATTTTTTAGAAAAAATGTCTTAAACTGCTTTGGAATTTAAGTTTATAAAGATTTTTGAAATATATTCTTGTTTTTTGCGATATTTCTTTTATTTTTTGTAAAAAAGACTTGCATTCCGAAAGCTTGTTATTATGGTAACGCGGGTGTAGCTTAGTGGTAAAGCCCTAGCCTTCCAAGCTAGAGATGAGGGTTCGATTCCCTTCACCCGCTCCACGATACGCTCTTTGAGCTTCTGGTGGCTTACGCCGAACGTGCCTACGGTACGTGAGACTTGGCCGCACGAAAAGCGAGGAGTTATACGAGCCCATGGAATGGACGAGTATAAGGCGTGGGAGTGTCCACCGAAGCTTTTTGCAAAGTGGTGGGAAAGTTAATGAGCTATAAAATATTGCAAAAATAGTAATGTTTCGTAGTTTCTCGCACAGGCGGACTATTTTAGGTTAATTGGTAATTTATATATATTTGTTATTTAAGGTTTTAGATCATGACTAAAAGTAAATTTGAGCGTACAAAACCGCATTGTAATATAGGAACTATTG
>CAYZBM010000004.1:0-53655 GCA_964476705.1 uncultured Rickettsiales bacterium
CCCTAGTTTTCCTAGAGTCAACCATAGATCCTTGAGGTAGTGCTAAACTCAGGAGCAGGTATTTCATTTTATACGAAAGAAAATCTTAGCTTCAGTACTAATTACTGGTTTGAATATCGCGCTAATTTTATTTCAAATTCTTTAGGCTTAAGAGCTGGCTATAGTTTTTAGCAAATTATTCTTTAAATTTTTTAGCAGCAGAGACAACTGTAGGATCTTCAAGCGATTTAGGATTTATTAATATATTTGCAATGTCAATATGACCTTTTTTATTAGCCCAGTCAAAAGCGGTTTCTTCTTGTTTATTTTTAATATTTATATCAGCACCTTTAGTAATTAGATATTCAGCTACTTCTTTATTTCCACCATATGCGGCATAGAATAAAGCTGTACGACCATAATTGTCTTTGATATTTATATCTATAGGACGTTTTGTGTCAAATAAAGCTTTAACCATTTCAAGTGGTTTCTTTGTTGATGCGTACATCAAAGCTGTTCCACCACGACTACATTGCAGATCTAGAATAATATTTTGTGAAGCAAGTAGTGTTTGCACCAGAGTAAGATCATCATGTCTAACTATAGCATGAATTAAAGCAGTTACATTATATTTATCTCTGGCATTTACATCTGCTCCTTTTGTTAAGAGTAATTTCATAAAATCATAATTTTTATTAGCAACAGCTTTCATTAAAGGAGTTTCTCCTTTTAAATCTTGAGTATTAATGTCAGCACCACTATCAAGTAGCAGAGTAATAATTTTAAGATTTATATTTCTTGACATTACAGCAATCATAAAAGCTGATAGGCTATTATTATATTTATCATTTATATTAGATTTATCTTTTTTTAATATTTTTCTAACTATAGCAATATTCCCTTTGTCAACAGATCGCATTAAAGCTGTAAAACCATAGATATCTTTGGCTTTTGTATCAGCTCCACGATCTATTAGAGTTGGTACAACTTGATAGCGCCCTTCATGCGCAGCCCATATTAAAGATGTAGATTGGTTCTTATCATCTTTTGCCTCTATATCAGCGCCTTTATCAAGTAGTAATTCAACTACTGGATTATGTCCATTTGTAGCAGCACAGATTAAAGCTGTACATTTTATATGATCATCTTTTGCCTCTATATCAGCGCCTTTATCAAGCAGTGCCCTAACTACATCAACATGTCCATGCATAGCCGCAAACATTAAAGCTGTATATCCATTATCTTTGACTTCTATATTGTATGGACCTTGAATTTCAAGAAGAATAAGATTCAAAGTTTCCATATCGCCATATTTTGCAGCTTCTAATAATTCATCATTAATACTATTGTCTCTTCCCATAATCAAATTCTCTTTCTATATTTATCTTATTATAAATAAGCAAAAAATGTCTGGGTATCTGAAATATTACCTATAAATCTTAACCGTTTCACTAATTTCTAAACCATAACCTTCTAAACCAATAATAGATTTTTCTGAATTGGTAAGAAGTTTTAATTTTTTTACTCCAAGATCAATTAAAATTTGCGCCCCAATCCCATAATCCCTAATTACTTTACCTTCATTTTTAGATTTGGTGGCAACTAATTGTGATAAGATATCTTTCTGTGGAGTTCTAATTAAAACAATTATTCCAGCACCTTCTTTGGCAATCATTTCCATTGCTTGATGTAGTTCATTAGCTTTATTATCACTGACATCACCCAAAACATCATTTAAGATATTTAAAGAATGCATCCGAACAAATGGAGCGGTTATTTTGCTTATATCGCCTTTAACTAAAACAATATGTTCAGCATATTCAATTTTATTTATGTAAACATACATGGTAAAGTCACCACCATAGATACTATTAAACTCTATCTCTTGAGTTCGCTCAATTAAAGTATCATATTTGCGCCGATAGGCGATAAGATCGGCAATAGTTGCAATATTAAGCTGATGGACTTTAGCAAATTTAATAAGATCTGGCATGCGAGCCATAGTACCATCATCATTTAATATCTCACAAATAACTCCAGCTGGCTTTAAACCTGCAAGCCTTGCAACATCTACCGCAGCTTCAGTATGACCTGCTCTAACTAACACTCCACCTTCTCTGGCTTCAAGAGGAAATATATGCCCGGGAGTTGCAATATCCCGATTCGTGGTTTGTGGGTTAATAGCAACTGCAATAGTATGCGCCCGATCTTTAGCTGAAATTCCGGTAGTAACTCCCTCCCTAGCCTCTATTGAAATAGTAAAGGCAGTATCAAAACGCGAACTATTGGTTTTAGGCATATGGGGAAGTTTTAGAGCTTCAATTCTATCTTTATCTAAAGCTAAGCAAATTAGCCCCCGACCATATTTGGCCATAAAGTTAACTATTTTATCATCGGCCATTTCAGCTGGTATTACTAAATCACCTTCATTTTCCCTATCTTCATCATCAACCAAAATAAACATTTTGCCGTTTATAGCATCTTTAATTATTTCTTCGATTGAAGCTAATTTGAAATTATCTAACATTAATTATTTTCCATGATGTATTTCGACAGACCTATTAATATAACGCGCTATTACATCAACTTCAATATTAACCTCAGTAGAATTAGTATAATTTTTAAAGATTGTATGGGAGAAACTGTGGGGAACGATATTTACGTTAAATAACTTACTATTATCGTCTACTTCGTTAACCGTTAGAGAAACTCCATCTATGGTAACTGAACCCTTGGTTGCAATAAATTTAGCAATTTTATCTGGTAAGAAAAAACTAACCGTCTTAGAGCCTTCTATTGCTTTAATACTAGCAACTTTAGTGATGCAATCAACATGACCTAAAATTAGATGACCGCCCAGTTCATCTCCTAATTTTAAAGAAGTTTCAATATTTAACAAATCCCCTTTTTGCCAATTAGCTACAGTAGTACAGTTTACTGTTTCTTTTGAAATTTCATAAGATAATAAATTATCTTTTTTGGCAATTACTGTTAAACAAACTCCATTATGAGCAATTGATGCCCCTAGCTCAATTTTACTTGAATCTAAGTCACTTTTAACTACTAATAAAATATCTAAATTAGCTTTTTTTTCTATTAACTCAATAATTCCAGTATTTTTAATTATTCCTGTAAACATAACCTTACCAATCCAAAGCAAATAACAACTGACATGATTCTAAATCTTTATATTCTTTATTAGCACTTTCGTAAATAGCCTCGCTCCCTCGTCCTTTATAACAAGGTTTTGGGGTATAGCCAGCTTCATATTTACCAATAGCGCCAACAAAACCGCTATCTGGATTACCATCGTCGATTTTTTTATCTATTTCAAAGGCTTCTACCGGAGTTAGCACTCCAGTCCGCTCTTGTTTTTTATCACTAATCGCAAAAACTACTATATGATTATTAAAATTTAAATCACGATCATAATCATTTTTACTACAACATCTAACATATAAAGCTCCAGATTTAACTTCAAGAGGCAAGGTATTTTCTCTTAAAACAAAACCATCAGACCATTTTCCACTATAATTACCATGAATAAACCCGGCTTTTTGTAAATGAGTTAGCACAGAAAAAGCTTCGTTACCTGGCTGATCTTCAATCATCCCATTATTATTGCCATTTTCTACACCTGGCCAAAAACTAGTAGCGTTACCTATGTCGCCAGGAAGTTTTTGATAAGTTGATTTAAACTGCGAAATAGCATTTTTCATATCATTAACTTTAGCAATCACCGATTTTAATTCGGAACCTCTTACTATCTGCACTCCAACAATAACAACCGAAATCAATAATGAGATAACGATTAAGACTATAGAGAGCTCAACTAAGGTAAAAGCTTTCTTTTTGGTTCCAATTAAAATTGACCGGCGTATAAAATTGAAGGTTAATTTTAATGATTGCGTTGTTGCTGGTTTATTATTTGTCATATATAAATATGTAGTATCTCAAGTTTTAATTGCTTATATTTCTTTATAAGAAAGCCTCTTTATGTTTAACAGGATTGCCATAATTGGTCTAGGATTAATTGGAGCTTCAATTGCCAAGGCCGTAAAAGATAATAACTTAAGCCATGAAGTAATTGGCTTTGATAAAGAAAATAAAAATACTTCAAATGCCTTAAAAGATAAAGTTATTACAGATATAGGCGATCTAAAAGCTTTCACTGGAGAGAATTTAGAACTAATAATTGTCGCAACTAATTTAGCCTCCTATCCTGATATAGCCGATATTTTAAGAACAGCTAAATTATCCCCAAATATTATCATTAGTGATATTGGCTCGGTAAAATTATATCCATTACAAATTTTTGCTGAGTTTAGTGATTCTTTTATTGCAACTCATCCAATAGCTGGCAAAGAAATCTCTGGTTATCAAGCAGCAGCTGCTGATCTATTTAAAAATAAAAAAGTAATTATTTGTACCGACAACGATCCAAATCTAGAAAAGCTTAAAATTATAGAAAATTTTTGGCATAAAATTGGTGCCACTACTTATAATCTAAGTGCTACCTTTCATGATAAAATTTATGCTAGCATCTCTCATTTACCGCAAGCATTAATTTATGCTGAAAATAAAATCATTAATGTGCCAATAGATAATGAAATATTTTCTAAACATTTGCGTCTAGCAAGTTCTAATATTATTTTATGGGACGAAATATTTAAATATAATAAAGAATTTTTATTACCGCTTTTAGAAAAAGCTCGGGAATTAGTTTTTACTATTAATGATGATGATATCAAAAAAGCTAAAGAAATAAGACAAACTATTTCGCAAGCTCCAAATTCAGAACAAAATATTACCCTACCCGATATTTCTTATATAGTAGCTACCATTTTAGTTAAACTTGCAAGTAACATAGAATTATCAGGCAGCGGCTTTAAAGATAGTACCGAATGTTTGCTTAATTACAAAAAATTAACTAATGATAAATTAAGTATAGCAGATCGTGAGAATTTAAGTTTGAGTATCAAACAGTTGGAACTGGATATTTGTTTGTAATATCTATCCCATCCAGCAACACTCAACTTAAAAAGATTTATCTCTTAAATCATCAGCATAATATACTCCTAAAACTTTTACCTTACGGCAGAAAAATCCTAGTTCTTCTAAAGCTAAATTAACATTTTTCTCATTAGGAGATCCCTCAAAGCTAATAAAAAATTGGGCAGTTTGTGATTGGCCAGTAGGAATATAACTTTCAATTTTAAGTAAATTTACTTGATTAGTGGCAAAACCACCTAAAGCCTTAAATAAGGCTGAAGGTATATTTCGTGCGGTAAAAATTAAACTAGTAATCACTCTACCTTGTTCTGGATCTGGATCAATAGGAGTACTACTCATTGCAATAAATACTGTAGTATTATTTTTACTATCTTCAACATTTTTTGCTAAAATGTTAAGTCCGTATAATTCAGCGGCTATTTCTGAGGCAATGGCCGCTTTATTTCTATCTTTCAAATCAGCAATATTTTTAGCTGCAACTGCCGTGTTACTACTTTCTACTTTTAAGGCTTTGGGCAATAACTTAAGCAAAGTCTTATCACATTGCATTAATGCTTGGTGATGCGAAGAAACTTCTTTAATATCGCTAAGTTCAGCGCCTTTTACTCCAAGTAAATGATGTTCAATTGGTAAGAAATATTCTTTTACAATATGGAGATTGGTTTTTGGCAGTAAATTGTGAATTTCAGCAACTCTACCTGCATTAGAGTTTTCAATTGGAATCATGCATAATTGAGCCTTTTTATCCTCAACCATGGCAATTGCCTCCAAAAATGAAGAACATGGGAATGGAGTCATCTCAGGATAGGCTTTGCGGCAAGCAAGGTCAGCATGAGCGCCAGGAGTACCATGATAGGCAATTATGTTATTTTTCATCATAAAATTCAAACTCTTTTAAATATATAAAAACTACTATAAAAGGCTATTTACTAACTATATAAATATTGCTAGAATCAATCTTTGGGCGATTCCCAATAGATTTTTAAAAAGATCTGCTATGAATATCCATATTTTACACTAATAATCAATTAAAGATCGCTAAATTTTATCACGAGGAAAAATGAGTAGCAAAGGAAAAGTTAAAAAATCATGGGAAATTAACTCTTGGAGAGATTTTCCTATAAAGCAGCAGCCAGAATATACCGACTTAGATTTACTGAAAAAAGTTGAAAAAAAATTAAGGAAAGCTAAGCCCCTAGTTAGTATAAGAGAAATTGAAGCTTTAAAAAGAGATTTAAGCGCCGTCGCTAAAGGTGAAGCCTTTTTATTGCAAGGTGGCGATTGTGCTGAGAGTTTTGTTGAATTTAGCCATGAGAATCTTAAGAACTATTTTAGAGTTTTACTACAAATGACTGTTGCCTTAATGTATGGGACAGGCAGGCCGGTAGTAAAGGTTGGCAGAATTGCTGGACAATTTGCAAAGCCTAGATCAACTGAAATGGAAGAAATAAATGGCAAAACATTACCATCTTACCGTGGGGATATGGTAAATTCTATTGAATTTGAAGAGCAAGGTAGAATTCCAGATCCTAATCGTTTGCTCAGCGCCCACCAGCAAAGCTTAGAAACTCTGCAATATCTAAAATCATTAGCAAAAGATGGTTATGCTTCTTTAGTTAATGTTAATAAATGGAACCAAGAATTTGCTGATAATTCAGCGCAAGGTAAATTATTTGCTAATTTAGTAGCCAGAATAAATGAGAGTCTAGGCTTTATTAATTCTTTGGGTATTAATCTAAATTCTGTTAATGAAATTCATCAGGCCATTTTTTATACTTCTCACGAAGGTTTGTTGTTAAATTATGAAGAAGCTTTAACCACCAAAGATCGTAGATCTAAGAAAAATTATTGTCATTCTGCCCATATGTTATGGATCGGCGATCGTACGCGTAATCTTGATGGTGCCCATATTGAATTTATGCGCGGGATAGCTAATCCAATTGGCGTTAAAGTAGGCCCTAGCATGGATCCAGATGATTTAATTAGGTTAATTGATGTTTTAAATCCTAAGGATGAAGCTGGACGCTTAACTTTAATTACCAGAATGGGTTACGATAAGGTTGATAAATTTTTACCCACTCTTATTCGTAAGGTAAAATCTGAAGGTAGGCAAGTAATTTGGTCTTGTGATCCGATGCACGGCAATACTGTAAAAGCTGATAATGGCTATAAAACTAGACCATTTAATAGTATTTTAGCTGAAGTTAAAACCGTTTTTGAGGTCCATAAAAGTGAAGGTACTCATGCTGGCGGTATTCACCTAGAAATGACCGGGCAAGATGTAACTGAATGTACAGGTGGAGCGCAAGCAATATCAGATATTAATCTTAAAGATAGATATCACACTCACTGCGATCCTCGGCTAAACGCTTCCCAAAGCTTAGAATTAGCATTCTTAATGGCGAGCGAAATTAAAAAATAACTTATTCTGCGGTGATTAGACCCCTTAATCACCGCATTTTTTGCGGCGAATAATTATTAAGATTCCAATACGGACTAAGCTGCTTTCTTAAATATATCCTTAAAAATCAACTTATTATCAGACATCGAAAGAGCGGGCTAAAAAACAACTTGGCTGTGCGGTGATTAAGTGCTATAATCGCCGCATATTATGCGGAGATTATATGTGGATATACGAACAAGAAAATTGGCCTAATTTTATTTGGAATGGCCTTAAAATAGCAGAGCTCTTAGCCGAAGTCCGTCATTTAGAAGGCAGATTACTCGGACGTATGGAGTCTATGGGCTTCTCTTTATGTGAGGATGCAACTTTACAAATTCTAACCGAAGATGTTATAAAAACCTCAGAAATTGAAGGCGAGAAGCTAGATAAAGAACAAGTTAGATCTTCCATCGCTAGAAGATTAGGCTTAGATATCGGCGGATTACCACAAAAAGATAGAAATATCGAATCTATAGTAGAAGTAATGCTAGATGCCACCAGAAATTACAATTTACCACTAACAAAAGAACGTTTATTTAGTTGGCACGCAGCTCTTTTTCCTACAGGCAGAAGTGGTTTGCAGAAGATTACTATAGGCAATTGGCGCAATCAAGAAAGTGGACAAATGCAAGTTGTATCCGGAGCATACGGGTGCGAACAAGTTCACTATGAAGCTCTTAGCTATGAACGCTTAGAACAAGAAATGACTATGTTTTTAGAGTGGTTTGAAAATATATCTGATTTAGACGAAGTACTTAAAGCTATTATCGCCCATTTTTGGTTTGTAACTATTCATCCTTTTGATGATGGCAATGGTAGAATAGCTAGAGCTCTCGCCGATATGGGCTTAGCACGAGCCGAAAAAAGTAAACAAAGATTTTACAGCATGTCAGCACAAATTCAACATGAGCGTAAGAATTATTATAATATACTAGAAGAATCGCAAAAAGGAGATCTTGATATTACTAATTGGCTTGAGTGGTCATTACATTGCTTAAAGCAAGCTATAATTAATTCCGATAAAACTTTAGAATCAGTACTTGAAAAAGCGAAGTTTTTTAAAAATAACCCTAATAGCCAATTTAACAAACGGCAATTAAAAATTATAAATAGATTACTTGATGGTTTTGAAGGTAATTTAACCTCTTCGAAATGGTCTAAAATAACCAAATGCTCCCAAGACACAGCTCTTCGCGATATTAATGATTTACTAAACAAAAATATATTAGAAAAAGATAAAGGCCAAGGGCGGAGCACTAGCTACTTACTAAAAAGAAAATAAAAAGATTTACGCTGCCGATCTAGTTAGCGATACCACGTCACCAATTATTATGATGGTTGGCGAGATAAAATTCTGCTCTTTGGTCTTTTCATAAATATTATGAAGTGCTGCAAAACATTGTTTTTGCTTATCTGTAGTACCATTTTGAATGGCAACGCAGGCGGTATTTTCATCTAAACCATGCAGGATTAGATTTTGCGCTATAGATTCTAAATTAGTTAATCCCATATATAAAACTAGAGTACGATCGGGAGCTACTATATTATCATAATCTAAATTTAACTTTAAGTTTTTTTGCTGATGTCCAGTTAAAAACATTACACTACTTGCAATACCTCGATGGGTTAGTGGAATATTTAAGTAAGCTGCGCAACCATCTGCGGCATTTACCCCAGGAACTATCTCAAAATTAATATTATGTTTAATTAAATGCAGCATTTCTTCGCCACCTCGGCCAAAAATAAAAGGATCACCACCTTTTAATCTAACTACTATTTTATTTTGACTCGCAGTTTTAACTAAAAGCTCATTAATTTCATCTTGCGTCATATGATGATTACGGCAAGACTTCCCAGCATAAATTTTTTCAACATGATCTGGAATTAATTCCAATATACGCTCATCAATTAAACGGTCATAAACCACAACTTCGGCACTATTTTTAAGTAGCTCGTAAGTTTTTAAGGTAAGTAGTCCTGGATCTCCAGGACCTGCACCACAGATATAAACAAAGGGCGGCAAAACTTTGGGATAATTTAACATAAAATTAATTAGATATTATTTGCACAATTCTTTCATTCGATCATAGGCTGCAGAAAAACCCGATAATGAATAACGATCTACTGAATAAGTACCTTTATTTGAAGTACCTTTTACATTCATAAAGGCTTTATGTTTTATTTCGGAAATTAAATCTTTATCAATTCTAGCATCTTTAGTCCAAGCATTATCACCTTTAACTAAAGATAAATAATGAGTTTTGCCACCTTCTATTGTTACTTGAATTTTACTATTATCTTTATAAGGATAACCAGAAGACAAACTCACCTCGTCTTGAGCTTTGCCTAAGCTAGTTACAATAAAATATGGATCATCACGTTTAGTATAATTACCAGTTTTACTTACCGGGAAAGATGCTATATAACATAATGTTTTTCCATCAATTTTTGTGGTATAAGTAATCCAATCTTTAAAGCTTTTATCTCTGACTTGTGCTGTTGCAGTACTTGCACATAAAGAAAATCCAATAGCTGCTATAGTAAAATAAATCTTTTTCATAACCGCATTATATATATATTTCAAAAAAAACAAAATAATTAAAATTCTAAATTAAGCCCATAAAACCATAGCTCTAGTTGTAAATTAATCAAGTGTTTTGTCTATGAGCATAATTAAAAATAAATGATAGATTATTTGACAGCATATAAAGCACGCACCTGCTTAGAACTCATTGGTACAAAAGGTGATCTTTCCACCGGTTCAGTTTCAGCAACCACTCTTTCCTCGGATTTTGCATTTTTGCTATTATCATTAGCGACATTAATATTAGGATTACTAGTTTTATTTTCCAAGCTACGCGGCTTAACTTTTACTTTAGCAACTATATTATCAGGCTTAGCTTTAGGCATGGCCGGTGATAATTTTGGTATAGGAGCTACACTTGCCTCATTTTTTTGAGGTTGCTTATTATTGTCATTAGCAATATTTTTAGTATTATTTTCCTTAGCTTTGATTTTAGTCTTATCTTGAGCATAGTTAATATTTTTATTTTGTGCCGCTAACTTATAAAAGGCTTTATCTAAAATCATCATCATATGATCATCACGACGTTTGGCAGTTTGTCCACCCATAACTACACCAACAATACTATTATCCCCTCTAATTGCCGAGGTTACCAAGTTAAAACCTGAAGCATTAATAAAACCAGTTTTAAGACCATCAGCACCTTGATATTTTTTAGTAACCCGGTTATGGGTTAAAAATTTACGACCTTTATAATTAAATTCAGTTTTTGAGAATAAATAATAATATTCAGGATAATCACGACGCAGGGCAATACCCAGCCTTGCCATATCATAAGCGGTAGTAACTTGTCTTTTATCAGGAAGACCAGAAGCATTTTTAAAAACTGTACGGTTCATACCAAGTTTTTTTGCCATATTAGTCATCATGACTGCAAATTTTGGTTCACTTCCACCAATTGCTTCAGCTAAAACTACAGCGGAATCATTTGCTGAATTAATTACTAAACTAAGCAAAGCATCCTTTACGCTAATAGTTTCACCCTTCTTAAAACCAATTTTAGTTGGCTTTTGAATAGATGCATGATCAGAAACAAATAATTTTTGATTAGGGGATAATTTTTTATTCTCTAAGGCTCTAAAAGTTAAATATATAGTCATCATTTTAGTTAAAGATGCCGGATATCTAAGTTCATTTGCGCTATCTTCATGAATCACCATTCCGGTTTTAGCATTAACCACTAAGGCCGAAAACCTCTGGTCTGCAGCATAACTATTTACGGCAAAAAATAATAGACAAAATAATACTAAAAATTTTCTAATATTCATAACTACAAATCTACATGTTAAAATAGCATAAATACAAAATCATAATTTATAAGATTATGATAAAGAGTATAAGCTAATCATAACCTAAAAAAATACATATAGTCAAAAATAAAAAGCTAAATAATAGCCTATAAGTGGTAATAATTTTTTGATTTGTTACTTAGAAGTTATTTGTTTAAATTTTTTTAAAAAGCAGTACTTTTATTAAAGTACTCAAAAGTAGCTTTTATATGTTCAGGTATAGGAGCAGTTACTATCAAGGGCTTAGCATTTTCTAACGGGATAGTTATTTTATAAGCATGCAAATGAAGTTTAGTTTTGCAGCCATCGATAAAAGCTAAATTACCACCATATTTACCATCACCTAATATCGGGCAATTCATGGCTTGCATATGCACTCTTAACTGATGGGTCCTTCCAGTTATAGGCATTAACTTAACTAAAGATGCTTCTTTGCCCAAAGTTTCTAAGACTTCATAATCGGTTATGGCAAATAGCCCATCTTCACTTACTTCTACTTTTTCATAATTAGCGGATTTTTTTTCTAAGTTTAAATCTATCCGCCCTTTTTTTAGCGGTAATTTTCCAACTATCACCGCTAAATATTCTTTAACTATTTTTTTATCTTTAAATAGCTGAATTATTTTTGTGGCTTGATTGCTGCTTCGTGCCAAAAGTAAAATACCGCTAGTATCTTTATCTAGACGATGGACTAATTTTGGCCTTTGGGTATTATCAAATTTAATAGTATCAAGTAGATGATCAACACTAATATTAATTTTACTTCCGCCCTGCACTGCAAGGCCAGCTGGTTTATTAATTATTAAAATATCATCATTTTTATAAAGAATATTTTTCTTTAGCATCTCCAGCTGAGCAGGACTAGGTTTGAATTCTTTTTTCTTTTCCTCAAGATTATCTGGTTTATTAGCTAATTTTAATAAAAATTCTGGAACTTTTATTTCATCATTATATTTTAAACGTAATGCTGACTTTGCTCTTTTTCCATTAATACGGATATTACCTTTACGTAAAGCTTTTTCGATACTTACATGCGACAGTTCAGGAAAATGTCGTTTAAACCAACGATCTAACCTTACATTTTCTTCATCTTTTTTAACTTTTATAAGTGCAATTGCCATAATCTATATTATTCCTCATAAAACAAAACCCACATTTAAGAATGTGGGTTTTGCAAAATTATTTTTTAGTACAGAAAAACTAGTCAGAAAAATTTTTCTTACGTGCTAATTTTCTACGTCTACGTTCTGATTCTGAATCTTTACGTTTTTTCTCTTCTGAAGGTTTTTCATAGTGACGACGCAATTTCATTTCTCTAAATATACCTTCACGCTGCATCTTCTTTTTTAATGCTCTTAATGCCTGATCAATATTATTAGTATGCACATTAACTTGAACCAATTAAATATACCTCCTCTCGAGATATGCTATAATAGTTATATATTAAATTCTTTTATGTGGATCTAATTGACAAATTTAGCTATAAAAGTCAAGCTATAATTACTCAGAAAAAGCAAATAACCTATATAATCTTTCAAAATATGACCAAAATAAGCATATATAAGGCCAATATCTATAAACAGGCGCTAAAAAGCATTAAGCATTTGGGCTTTAATAGCAAAATGCTTGAAGAATCCTCCAAAAATGCAGGATATGAGGCATTATTTGTTCATACTATATTTCATAATGGCATTGATGATTTTGCCCTTTATATGATGAATAAATTAGATAAGAAAATGACTATAAAAATGGTTCAATTAAAGGAAGAAAACCCCATTTTAAAAGTCAGAGAATTAATCTTTTTAAGTATAAAAACTCGCATAGAAATCATTAATAAAAATAAATCGGCGTATAAGGCCTTATTTTATTTTTATAGCAACCCTTGTAGATATAACCAAAGTCTTACTAGGCTGTGGAAGACTGCTGATATTATCTGGTATATAGCTAAGGATAATTCAACCGATTTTAACTATTATAGTAAAAGAACTCTACTTTCTACAATCTATAGCTTAACCATGCTTTATTGGCTTTCTGATAAATCTCCAAATAGCTCAAAAACCTTAGAATTCTTACAAAAAACCATTGATCGAGTTTTAAGTTTGCAGAAATTTAAGTTTAAGAAAAATACAACTTAACTAACTTTTAAAGTCTTTCTATAGTATTTCAATCATAAAATACTATAGAATATCTTTATTTTTTTCGCAGCCAAAAGTTTTTTTAAACGCTGCATCATTTTTGGGATTAAGAAAACGTGACAACATACACCTTAAATAGATAAAATGTGACTATATTTTGATGTTGTTCATATTTAAGTTAAAGATGATGCAGAGGCCAGAATAAGATTTAAAAATTCAAAGTTTCATTATATTGCAGTTTTTTGCATTATACAATAATACAACAGCAATTAAAACTTTTTTTACTAACTACAAATTAAGAAAATAACTATTATCTTTATTTTCTATAATACCAGAATCATCCTTTAATTTTTGCCTTAATCTATAAATATGCGTAGTTAAAGTTTGAGTATCAATATCATCTTTTAGCTGCCAAACATTACGTAATAAATCTTGATTACTTAAAGCTTCCGGATAAGTATTTAATAAATAAGCAAATAAGCTAGTCTCTTTTTCGCTAAGTAAATATTCTCGTCCTCCAACTAAAAGCCTATTATTTAACTGATCTAAAGTTAAATGTTTTAAATGGATTGGCTGCATTTTAATTTGATTAAATAACTTTTCCAGCAATAAAAATAATTTAGCTAAAGCAAAAGGTTTTTGTAATTTAATTTCGATATTTTCTTTAAGCAAATTGGTTTTAAGCAAAATAAACTCTTGGTTTAAATCATCAATAATTATTAGTACATTTTTATTGGCAATAATTTCTTTATGCTCTAGACAATGCCTATATTCTATTTCAGCAAAAATTATTTGCTGATTAAGCAATTGTTCTAGCTCATTATCAGGGCTAAGTAATGCAATTATAGACTTTTTTTTCATTTCATGATAGTTAGATTCAAGTTATTCAAAATGCATAAAGATGATAGAAGTATAAATATGAATTCTAAAATAGTAAATATAGAACGTGCAATAAATGATTTAAAATCTGGTATGCCAGTAATATTGCAAGATAATAAAGACAAGATATTACTAATTGCTAGTGATAATTTTAATAATGAAAGCAAAAATTTCTTTTTGTTAAAAGAATCAAAACTAGTTTTAAGTAAAGAACGTATTAATTTTGTTTTTAAAGAACTCCCTAAACAACAAAGCCAGAATTCTGTAGTAGTTGACCTTAACCAAATTTTAATTAAAAATCTTGAAAAAATTATTTGGCAGCCAAATTTAAATGAAGCTTTACTAAAAATACTAAAGAAAAACATTAAAGCAACTAAACTTGAAGAATTAGCCTTAATTTTACTGCATAATGCTGAGTTAATCCCTAGCTGTATAATTACTAAAAAGATTCCAGCTAAAATTAAAAATGTAGTTTTAACTATTAAATCTAGTGATCTAATTTATTATCAAAAACATTTAGGAGAAGAGGTTAAATTAATTTCTCAAGCTAAAATTGCCTTAAAAAATGCCAGTGATTCAACTATTTATGCTTTTCGAACTGATGGCTCTATTAAAGAACATTTAGCTATATTTGTAAATAGTCCAAAAAAAACTCCTTTAGTTAGAATTCATTCTTCTTGCTATACAGGAGACCTACTTAATTCTTTAGCTTGTGATTGTCATGATCAATTACATTTAGCAATTGAAAAAATGGTAGAAGCTGGAGGTGGAATAATTATTTATTTATTGCAAGAAGGTCGTGGTATTGGCCTAATTAATAAAATCAGAGCCTATGATATAAAAAATAATGGCTTAGATACAGTAGATGCTAATTTGTCTTTAGGTTTTGCCGATGATGAGCGTAGTTTTAAACTCGCCGCGCAAATTTTAAAAATTCTTAATATTTCGGAAATAAGCTTACTTAGTAATAATCCTCGTAAAAAACTGGGGCTTGAGAAATGTGGAATTAAAATAAAACAAGCTCTAAACCATATAATCAAAAGTAATAAACATAATAAAGAATATCTAAAAACTAAATTTTCAAAATTGGGGCATAAGAAAGGTTAAACTACAGAAATTATAGTTCCTATTCCATTTTGAGCTACTGAATTCCTAGTTCCTATTCCATTTTGAGCTACTGAATTCGCTAAGGCACTAGCTGGTGGTGAATAAAAAGTTTTTTTAAAAACATTGAGCAACATATTAACTCCAAAAAATCCTACTGGTAGTCCTGCTATACTAATTATGTTATCTTTAAAAGTTGGCTTACACTCTTTATTAGGCGCTCCATTATATAACTCTACTATATTAGTAGCAGCAACTACTCCTAAAACAATCATAAAAAGACCGTTAACAGATCCTCTTTTTATGAGCGAAGCTTCTGCGTCAGTTAATTTGTTTATATTATATATGGACCAACCTTCTGGCATAATACACTTTTTTCAATTAAGCTAAATATTATTTATAATAGCATATTTATTGATTAAAATAAAGAGGATGGTTAATTTATTAATTATTGATTAGGTGGCATGTAACCGTTCAGGGCATTTAAAGAAATAAAATCAAATGGTTACAAGGATTATTTTTTTATTTATTTTTTTAGGAGTGCTAATTTAAGAGCTATTTTCCAAGAAAAAATTAATCTGCTCAATTTTGCTTTTTTTAAAATATTATAATTAATAATTAATAAAAACACCAGGTTATCCTTAGGTTTCGTCTAATTTTATATATAAAAATTAGACCCCTGAACGGTTACACCGAATTAGTGAACTTATACAAGGATGACGTTGTTGGAGAATTTCAGAAGAAAACAGCACTTCAAAAAAGTGTGGGGTACTATGATGTATTTTACTGTCAATTTTTTCTTAATCTATAGTAGATCAAGAAATAATTTACCTCTAATCAATAATTATTAAATTTAGTAGATCAGTGATCTACTATCTATGATGCTACATATCCTGAAAAAACATATACTTATAATACTATTTATGTTTTGCTGAAGGATCCATAATATAGGTCATTTCAATCATGAAATACTATACTATATTTTTTTTGAAAGCTCTATTGCGGTATGACAACCAATTTTGATTATGTTTTTAAATAAATGGTAAGCAAAAGTTTGCTCGGCATGATTTTCAAGACCTATATTTTTGTGCTCTAATTCTTCTTGACGAAATTTTTCAATATTTTCTTTTAATTTTTTTGTAGCAGCTTCTGGAAGTTCATCAATATAATCTAGTTCTTTTAATTGCTCTTGGTAATGAGCATCTATTACTTCTTCAACTGCAACTGTACAGGCCATAGCAGCTTTTTTACCCATTAAGGCACTAACAGCTCCCAAAGCAAAACCAGCTGCATGCCATAAAGGCATTAATGCTGTTGGTCTTACTTGATGATTTTTGAGCGCCAAATCAAAATAAGCTAGATGCTCTTCTTCTTGAGCTGCCATATGCTCAATTAATTCTTGAGATTCTTTATCTTTAAGCACATATTTTTGTCCCTCATAGATTCTTTTTGCCCCATATTCCCCGGCATGATCTACGCGTAAAATCTCAGCTATTTGTCTAGCTTTAACAATTTTTTTATAGTTAACTTCTTTTGCTGTTATATCCATAAGTTTTTCTTATCCGAATTAATGAAATTACAATACTAGGCAGAGCAATTAGTAATGAGATTAAAGCATTCCAAGCTGCCATTGATAAATGTAAAAAGATAAATTGCGGTTTATTGCAAGCAACTTGTGGTGTTTCTAAAATAAGCTTACGCATTTCATCAATCGAATTAGTATTATCAGTCATTTGATCGCAGGCCGAAGTTATGATAATCCCCTGCTCTACGCCCACATGATAAAGAGCGGTAAGACCACCGAGCAAAATAATAATTCCAGCTACTAAAGATAAATAATTTTGTTTTTTATAATTATCATCAGTCAAAACCGAAAAAAATCCCACTAAAATTACTAATGCATAAGGAATTCTTTGATATAGACATAATTTACATGGTACTAAACCAAAACCATATTCCGAAATATATGCAAAAGCTAAAGCTGCTATACTAAAAATAGCTAAATATATGCTTAGAGGTTTTTTACAAGAAATTTTCATAATAAATCTCAATGACCAGGTTACAATGGAGCATATTTGACTATAGCGTTTTTTAAACACTCCCGCAAGATTATTAATTAAAGAAGAGTCTAATGATGTGATTCATGGCCGCGAGCTCCAGGATGCCGACGAGCACCAGCATTAGTAAATTGATTTTGTGGGCCTGATTCTGTATTTGGGACTGGCGTAAGTGAATTAAAAGTATTCATCGTCATTTCAAACCCTATTCCTCCTGGTGTAGCAGAATATAGAGCATGATAACCTAATGGTGGTCTATCTGAACTATTTTGATCTGGAGCAGTATCTGCAGTAGTTATACTTCTCTGAACCTGTTGTGCTGCTTTAGCTGAATCCATATAGCATAAACTATCAGAAGGCCTCTTAGATCTAGTGCTCTTAGATCTAGTGCTCTTAGAACAAACATTTGTCGCGACAGTATTATGTACTTCAGGTACATAATCTGAACCTGATTCACTATCTATATCGTCTACTTCTTCATATGAAGCATTATTTTTACGTTCTCTTAATACTCTTTTAGAAGATCTACCTCTAGCCTCATCATCCTTTGAAATAGATCCCTCTTCGCCTGAAGATATTTCTGATTCCAAATCTGACTCTTCAGCTTTATAACTATTTTTTTTCTTCTCTTTCTTCAATGCCATCCTTCTTGCTGTATCTTTAGCAGTAAAATGATTCTTTACTTCCCGAAAAAAATTTTTAAGATCTTTTTTAAAGTCTTGAGATTTTTCAAGAAAAGATTGAATACTTGAAATAAATTTATCATCTTCTATATTTATTAATAATTTATCTTTAGTGAAGTCTTCTTTCTTAAGAATATCTATATTTGTAATTATCTGTTCAGTAGTACGTGTAATTGTTAATATTCTGCTACAGTTTATACCATTCAATTGCCCATTGTAGATATTTGCAGCTAGAATATTATAACTTCTCTTAGTATCATCAGAATAGCTAGGTAAGATTTCAGATATACTTATATTTAAGCTGGAACTTTTGTTATTAGTGCTAAATACATGAGTATTTTTACTTAGATCTTCATTACCGTCTGAATCGTCCTTTTTACTCACATGAGTAGAATAAATATGATCAATTAGAACTATTAACTGCGATTTAAATAAATCGAAATTATTAATGTAAAATTTTAATCTATTAATAAAATATTCCGGGAATTCTTTTGGTAATCTCTCTAATATTTCAGAAAATTCTTTCTGATTCCAAGATGATATTATATCCTTTATAGCCTCAGCTCGCCCTTCATCTTTCAATAATAGATTATTTCTTCCAGAATATTTATTATTTTGAATTAAATTATATATATGTAGAAAGAACTTATTGTAATTAACAGTGCCCGCTTGCTTTAAGTATTCTAACACCAAAGCATTTCTAATATTATCTTCTATAGATTCTAAGGCTGAAAAACTATTCGAAACATCTCCAGCTCCAGCAGATCCAGGATCATTATAGGTATCCGCTTCCACACTTATACGGCTAAAGTATTTAGTTGTATTTGGAGCAGTATTTTGGCTGTTTTCTAATACTACGGGAGAAGGATAAGTACTAACAGCTCCAGCAGATCCAGAATTTATCTCACTATAAACTCCTAGAGTTTTCGCAGTATAAGTAGTCGATCTTGCATACATAATACTAGACAATATCTGACCAAATGGCATCGCTTTGTCTTTTGCCATCCTACTCCTTAGTCTTCTAGTATTGGCCTTTTTATCTCCTACTTCTCCTACTTCTCCTTCAGATATTTCAGATACTTCAGATATTTCTATACCATTTTTTTTATTCCTATTTAACCTTAGGTCTTTATCCCTTTTGGTCAAAGCAGTTTTTGTTTGATTACAAAAATCAACAAGCTTATTTTGAAAGTCTTTGGAAGAATTAACAAAAAGTTTTATACTTTCAATAAAAGAATTATTACGTATACCTTTAAATAATTTATTAGTATCGAAATCATCTTTATTTAAGAAAGGAATGCTATCAAATATAACTTTACAACTCCTTTTATTTAAAAATAACCTGTTATTTTGCACTTCATTATCGTCAGCAGACCTATAGTTAATGTAGATATTCTTAAACAACTTATTATAAGTTTTTTCATAATTAAAATAGCTAGGCAAATCTGCATGTTTATCACTATTTACATTACTATCGTTACCATGATTAACTAGTGAAGCACTTGGTAATGTACCTAGACAATCTGTGTGGTCATAAGGAGATTCTGCTGCTTCTTCTAATAGTTGTAAGGAACTGGATGGACCGAGACCCGCAAAATTTATAGCTGAAGCTAACTGAGTTGTATTTGCTAATGCTGCAGATTGATGAGATAGTAACTCATTGCTTTTTAATTGAGCAAAATCTTGTAGACCACTTGAAAAGGCAGTTATATTCCGACCATTATTAAAAAATAGACTATGAAGCTCATTTAAATTTTTATATTTTAAAATATCAATAAATTCTCTTTCATCTAGAGCGATAATCATCGCATTTAGTTTTTTTAATCTTTGCTTATTATTCAATATTTTATTGAACTCATTAATATCAGCATTATGTTTAATCTTATATAAAGTAAGAAGTAATTCTATTGCTTCACTCTTTTGTGTTTCTGTGCTTATTTTTATTTCATTATAACTTGGTACGCCATCTGTTGAACCGGAAATAGTACCTAAAAATGCTTCAGTAGGGACTTTATCTCTTACTGTTCCATATGAAGTAGCACTACTAGCTGCTAAAGCTACAGGCATTGTAGAACCACCAGGAAGAGAAGTACTTGGCCCTGTTTCAAAAGAAGAAGGGTATACTATGGAAAAAAAATCTCCATTTCCTACTTGGTACTCAGGACAGCTTTTTGATAACGTACTAGCTAATCCATCTATCTCACCTAAGGGATCAAAAAATTCTTCTACTTGTAATGTTAAGGAACTCGATAATCTGGGATCATTTTTAGCTAAAACTGATTGAGGGCTAGCAGGAATGATTGTAGAAACACTACTACCTTCAACCGAATTATTTGAGAATACTTTACCACCCAAGACTACAGATGGAGCTACAACAACAGGATTAACGGCCAAAGATTGCATCTCTGTTGCACTAGTCGCTTTACTGGATTCATATTTTGAAGTTACAAATTGAGCTAAAGCATTTATAAATTGATATTCTGCAGAGTCTTTTTTAAAATTAAATTTTTCAAGCTCTGTAAGATCATGAGCACTAATGATAGATATGATCTTGTCTTTTTTTAAGCCATATATTTTAGACATAAGATATAAGTAGGTATTATCAGAAGAAAATAATTTATTACTATCTTGTAAAGAACATTTTTCATCTACTTTCTTACCTTCATTATATAAGTAACGACATAAATGAATTGCATCTTGTACTTGCCCTTCTGTAATTATCTTCATTGAAGATTGTGATTCTTCTGCACTAGTGACTTTACTGGATTGATATTTTGAAGTTGCAAATTTATCTAAAGCATTTATAAATTGATACTCTTCAGAGTCTTTTTTAAAATTAAATTTTTCAAGCTCTGTAAGATCATAATCAGTAATGACAGATATGATCTTGTCTTTTTTTAAGCCATATATTTTAGACATAAGATATAAGTAGGTATTATCAGAAGAAAATAATTTATTACTATCTTGTAAAGAACATTTTTCATCTACTTTCTTACCTTCATTATATAAGTAACGACATAAATGAATTGCATCTTGTACTTGCCCTTCTGTAATTATCTCAAAAGCCATAAATTCTACCTATAATTCTTTTTATTATTCTTTTTATTATAAATATTAAAAAATTAACTAAATGTAAAGAATTTTTCGTAACAGCTAAAGATAAAAAAGATAAACATGAAAAAACAAAGCCATATGATCCAGAAGTAAAAAATTTTAAAGAAGCTTTACTAAAAGTTGCTAGTAATAAAGATTGCCTCATTAATTAGCTAAAGATCTAATCGCTATAAATCTTGTATTTAGGGTATTTTTAAGTTATATACTTAGCTTAACTTTAAAAATTGGCGTCGTTGCTTCTCGCTTTTTGTCCTCGTGTACATTTAAGTAAACTGCGGGTAAAGGCTCCGATGCGCCTAGCTTCCTGGACTAAATCTAGGACAAGCTTTTTGAAGTTAAGCTTCGTCTACCAACTCTCCATTTACAAGAGTTATAGCGACTCATCCTATTATATAATTTTATAACTTACAAAAAATTAGATATCATGCTAGATGAAAATAAAACTGCAGCCCTTGCTTCTCAAACTTGGCCCTTTATGGAAGCAGAAAGAATTTTAAAACGGATTGGTTGGCGAACGCCAAAAAAAGGTTACGTACTTTTTGAAACAGGTTACGGTCCCTCAGGTCTTCCGCATATTGGTACTTTTGGTGAAGTAGTTAGAACTACTATGGTTCGGAATGCTTTTAAAATTTTAGCTCCTGAAATTCCTACCAGATTATTTTGCGTATCCGATGATATGGATGGCTTACGTAAAGTGCCAGATAATCTGCCTAATCCTGAAATGCTAAAAGAATATTTAGGTAAACCATTAACTTCTGTACCCGATCCTTTTGGTACTCACGAAAGTTATGGCCATCACATGAATGCTCGGCTTAGAGCTTTTTTGGATCATTTTAAATTTGAATATGAATTTCATAGTTCTACAGATAATTACAAAGCCGGTCTTTATGATGAAAAATTATTACTAATTTTGAAAAATTATCAAAAAGTATTAGATGTAATGTTACCAACTTTAGGTGCAGATCGGCAAAAAACTTATAGTCCATTTATGCCAGTATCACCAACCTCAGGCAGAGTATTACAAGTGCCGATTATTAGTCATAATACCGATAGAGGTACGGTTACTTTTATCGACGATGATAATATAGAAAAAGAAGTTTCAGTTACGGGTGGCAATTGTAAATTACAATGGAAACCAGATTTTGGAATGCGTTGGGCGGCTCTTGATGTTGATTACGAAATGTTTGGTAAAGACCACCAGGTTTCTGCAGTTTTATATAGTGCTATTTGCCGGATTGCTGGGGGTACTCCGCCAGAACAATTTGTCTATGAAATGTTTTTAGACAATAAAGGTGAAAAAATTTCTAAATCCAGAGGTAATGGCTTAACTATCGATGAGTGGTTAAAATACGCTCCGCAAGAAAGCCTAGCTTATTATATGTATCAAAGTCCACGTAAAGCCAAAAAATTACATTTTGATGTAATTCCTAAAGCCATGGATGAATATTTAAGTTTTTTAAATAATTATAAAAAACAAACATTAGCCGAACAATATAAAAATCCGGTTTGGCATATTCATAATGGCAATCCTCCAACAGATAATAGTTCAAGCATTTCTTTTGCACTACTTTTAAATTTAGCCAGTGTTTGCCATGGTAGCGATCCAAAAATCTTATTAGGTTTTGTTAAACGTTATTTAAAAGATGATTTTAAAGAAAGTGGCAAATTAGATGAGATGGTAAATCATGCCGTACAATATTATCATGACTTTATTGCAAATACTAAAAAATACCGAGCTCCCTCTGAAAATGAGCGTAATGCATTATCAGAACTAGCCGAAGAGCTCAAAAATATGCCAGATGATAGCACCGCTGAAATTTTACAAAATAAAGTTTTTGCTATTGGTACAAAATATAATTTTGAACCAATGCGCGATTGGTTTACTGCCCTTTATGAAGTATTATTAGGGCAAAGCCAAGGTCCAAGATTTGGATCTTTTGCAGCTTTATACGGTAAAGATGAAACTGCTAAATTGATTATGGAGAAGATTGCTTAAATGAATTTTCAAATTTTAAATAATATAAGCTCTATTGCCGATAATTATGAAGGTTTTTTAATTGATCTTTGGGGAGTTATTCATGATGGAAGTAATTTATATCCTGGTGTTTTAGAATGTTTATTAGAATTACGCAAAAAAAATAAACAAATTATCTTTTTATCCAATGCTCCAAGGCGTGCCTTTAAAGCGCAAATAGTTTTAGAACGCTTAAATATAAAAAAAGAATTATATGACCATATAGTAACTTCAGGTGAAATTACTTATAATTATATAGAAAAATTTGATCATAATTTAGGTACTAAGTTTATGATTTTAGGTCCAGATAAAGATGATGATATTTTAGCCGGAGTTCCTAATCATAATCAGGTTACTCAAATAAAAGACGCTGATTTTGTAGTAATTACTGGTTTTGACAATGATAATTCTACTCTAGAAGAATTAATTCCACAAATATCAGAAATCAAAAAATATAACCTACCCTGTATTTGCGCTAACCCTGATATCGAAGTAGTTAAAATAGATGGCACCAGAGCCTTATGCGCTGGAGTTATTGCTAAATATTATGAAGAAATTGGCGGTAAAGTTATTTATTTTGGTAAACCATATAAACAAGTTTACGAACATAGCCTCAAATTATTTAACTCTAGCTCAAATAAGATTGCAGCCATAGGTGATAATCTAGAAACAGATATTAAAGGGGCCAATGAATTTAATTTAGACTCATATCTAATTGCCGGAGGTATTCTGGCTAAAGAACTACAGCTCTTAAATGATGAGCCCCTAGATAAAAATAAACTCATGAAATTATTTGCTAAATATAAAATAACTCCTAAAGTAGTATTACCTAAATTTATCTGGTAGTTACAATGAATGAAGAGCTAAAAATTTACAAATATAAATTCCCCTATTTATTACTAGCTGCTATAGCAGTTTGGATAGTGCTAATTTTACTTACCTATATATATAGCATATTTTCTTTACCTTTTGGTGGAACTATCCCTCATTTTGACCTGATAAGTTTCGGGGTAGTTTTATTGATGAGCATATTTATAAGTTTTCAACTCAAAAAAGCTAGAATTATTATAATTTCTCCCGATAAAATAACCAGTATGGGAATTAGTATAAATCTAAATGAAGTTACTAAATTTAAGCTAATAACTAAAATATTCGATCTAGTTTTAGTTATAGAAGGCCCAGATCCTAAAAAAACTATTATAGTTATTTTACCTTTTATGCTTGAGAATTACTCAAATTTAGTGAAGTTTTGCAAGGAACGGTTTAGTTCCATTTGACCTTTTGTATTATAACTCTATAATTATCTCTCAAATTTTAAAAACCATAAATAGAAAAATACTATGCCTGAAGATAAAGCAAATCCTATGTGGGGCGGCCAATTTACTCGTGGTCCAGCGGAAATAATGCAAAAAATCAATGAGTCGATAAGTTTTGATCATAGATTATATGAGCAAGATATTACCGCTTCAATTGCCCATTGCACCATGTTGGTTAAAAGCAAAATTATTACCAGTAAAGAAGGTGATGCTATTATTGAGGGTTTAAATCAGATTCGCAAAGAAATTTATCGCGGTAAATTTGTTTTTAAAACTGAGCTTGAAGATATTCATATGAATATTGAATCAAGGTTGCTTGAATTAATTGGCGATACCGCAGGTAAGTTACATACCGCAAGATCACGTAATGACCAAGTAGCGGTTGATTTTAGATTATATGTTAGGGATATTTTACAAAATGTCGATAAAGCCTTAAGCCAATTACAAAAAGCTTTAATTGATAAAGCTGAGTTACATACAGATACTATTTTACCTGGTTATACTCATCTGCAAGCAGCTCAACCGATTGTTTTCGCCCATCACCTACTTGCTTATGTTGAAATGTTTGGCCGAGATAGATCGAGAGTTAAAGATGCAAGTATTAGGCTTAATGAATGTCCATTAGGTGCTGCAGCCTTAGCTGGAACTTCATTTCCCATTGATCGCAAAATGACTGCAAAATTATTAGATTTTGATGGACCTACCAGAAATTCAATTGATTCAGTATCTGATCGGGATTTTGTTTTAGATTTTTTATATGTTTCTGCAACTATATCTATGCATTTATCTCGGCTTGCTGAAGAAATTATTTTATGGATGAGTCAAGAATTCGGCTTTATTTCGCTTTCTGATTCTTACACCACTGGCAGCTCAATTATGCCACAAAAACGTAATCCAGATGCCGCAGAACTTGTTCGTGGCAAAACAGGAAGAATTTATGGTGCTTTAACTTCGATGCTTGTTACCTTAAAAGGCCTACCTTTAGCTTATGGTAAAGATATGCAGGAAGATAAAGAGCCAGTATTTGATGTGGTCGAAAATCTATCTTTATGTTTGGCTGCAACTACCGGCATGATAACTGACATGACAATCAATAAAGAAGCAATGTTAGCTGCCACCAATAATGGTTATTTAACCGCTACTGATCTTGCTGACTATTTGGTTAAGGAATTAAACTTACCTTTCCGTAAATGCCATAAAATTGTAGCGCAAATTGTAAAATTAGCTAATGACAAAAAATGTAAATTAGCTGAACTTGACTTAGAAAGTTTACAAACTATTGAGTCTGGCATAACTAGAGAAGTATACGGAGTTTTAAGTGTAAATAATGCGGTTAATTCTCGAACTAGTTATGGCGGAACTTCACCAAAAAATGTCAAAAAAATGCTAAAAGAAGTTAGGAATGTTTATGGGCTATAATGTTGCTAAAAAAATCCTTTTGTTATTATCTGGTATAACTATAGCTTTATCTATAAGTTCTTGTGGTGTAAGAGGTAAACTTTATTTACCTAACGACCCAAATCATGGCAAAAAAGCTAAAAAACCAATTGCAACTACAACTCCCCCTACTACTTCTGATACTAGAAATATAGGACCTGCAGATGCCACAAAACCCAAAAATAGCGTTGATTATATTTTAACCCCAGACAGCCAAAAATAAAGATAAAAAATATGGATTATTTTACTTATAAAAATGGCTCTCTTTATGCCGAAGATATCGATATTAATGAGCTTGCAAAAACTCTACCAACCCCTTTTTATTGTTATAGCGAGCAAACATTAGTTCGGCATTATAAAGTTTTTGCTGAAAGTTTTAAAGATTGCGACGCACAAATTTGTTATGCAATTAAAGCTAATGATAATATTGCTATATTGCAACGTCTAGCGCAGCTTGGCTCTGGAGCTGATGCTGTTTCTATCGGCGAAATTATGCGCGCACTAAAAGCCGGGATACCAGCAAATAAAATAGTCTTCTCAGGAGTTGGTAAAACAGTTGAAGAGTTAACATTTGCTCTAAACCAAGATATAATGCAAATTAATATTGAATCAGAAGCCGAACTATTAGTCTTAAATGACGTAGCTAAATCTTTAAATAAAAAAGCCCCTATTGCCTTTCGAGTAAATCCCGATGTTGATGCTAAAACTCATCATAAAATTTCAACTGGCAGAAGCCATGATAAATTTGGGATAAGTTATGACAAAGCTCGCGAAATTTATACAAAAGCAGCTAGCCTTCCTTTTATTAAAGTTCGTGCTGTTGCCGTTCATATTGGTTCACAATTAACCGATCTTGAACCATTTAAGCTTGCTTTTACTAAAATTGTAGAACTCGTAAAATTATTACGGAATGATGGTCATGATATTACTCATCTTGATTTAGGTGGTGGGCTTGGTATTCCTTATAGCGATAAAATTCCGCCCTCGCCGCATGATTATGCGAGCATGATTAAGCAAGTCACTAAAGACTTAAATTGTAAATTAATTTTAGAACCAGGACGTTTAATTGTTGGTAATGCCGGAATCTTAGTTACAAAAGTAACTTATGTTAAAAAAACTGAAAATGGTAATTTTTTAATTTTAGATGCTGGAATGAATAATTTAATAAGACCAGCTTTATATGATGCTTACCACCAAATAATTCCAGTTATACAAAATGAAACCGCCGCAAATTTTCAGTATGATATAGTAGGCCCTATTTGTGAAACTGGCGATGTTTTTAGCCGCG
The DNA here is from genome assembly GCA_964476705.1 of uncultured Rickettsiales bacterium. Lineage (GTDB taxonomy): Bacteria > Pseudomonadota > Alphaproteobacteria > Rickettsiales > UBA6187 > CAYZBM01. The sequence goes on from CAYZBM010000004.1 coordinate 27,336, forward strand.
ATATTACTTTACCTGAAATTAAGGCTGGTGATTTGATTGTAATTAGATCGGCAGGAGCTTATGGTTCAGTTATGTCGAGCACTTATAATACTCGGGCCTTAATTGCTGAGATTATGGTAAATTCTAATAAATTTAAAATTATTAGAAAAGCACAAACTATAAAAGAGCTAATTGAACGTGATATAGTTGATTAGTATAATATAGTCAAAAAGCTATAATTTTTCTATTGTAAATAGTAAAGAACTGCAATAATATATCTATGTTCCATCATAAAAGAGGGTTATATAGATATATGATAATGACATTAGAAGAAGGACCAAGCGTTTGGGATTTATCCAGTCTTTATAAAAGTAATAATGATCCAAAAATTAAACAAGATCTAAAAAAACTTAAAAGCGCGATCTTAGAGTTTAAGAAAAATTATAAAGGCAAAATTGCTAAAGAAGACGGGAAAGAACTAGGCAAAGCTCTAAAAATATACGAACAAATTCAAGAAGATCTTGGCAGATTAACTAGCTATGCTTATTTGCAATATGCCGAAGATATGTCCGATCAAAAAAGAACTTCCTTTTATCAGAATATTTCAGAAAGAGTTAATGAACTAACTACGGAGTTATTATTTTTTACTCTAGAGTTTAATTTACTAACCGAACAAGAATTAAAGAAAAAATTTTCCCAAAGCACGGCTTTAAGATATTACGCTCCATGGCTGCGTGATGTAAGGGCCTTTAAAAATCATCAACTTGATGAAAATTTAGAGAAATTATTTCATGAACGAAATTTAACCGCACGTAATAACTGGCAAAGATTATTTGAAGAGACTATTGCGGATATGCGCTTTAAGTATGACAACAAAGAATTAACTGCAACTAAAGTTTTTGACCTGCTTTCAAATAAGATTCCAGAAGTTCGTAAAAAAGCCGCAAAAACAATTGGCGAAACCTTAGAAAAAAATAATAAATTATTTGCGATAATAACCAATACATTAGCTAAAGATAAATCTATAGAAGATAATTGGCGAAATTTTAAACAACCAATTTCACAGCGTAATTTAGAAAATTTATTGGAAGATGAAGTAACTGATTGTTTAATTAAAACTGTTAAAGAGAATTACCCTAATTTATCCCACCGTTATTATAAATTAAAGGCTAAATGGTTTGGTAAAAAAACTTTAGATTATTGGGATAGAAATGCTCCACTACCTTGGGAAGTAGAAAAAATTATTCCTTACCGCGATGCTAAATATACTATACTTAAATCTTACTTAACTTTTTCTCCTAGTATGGGAAGAATTGCTGAGAAATTTTTTGAAAAAAATTGGATTCATAGTATAGTTACACCAGGAAAAGATTCTGGAGCTTTTTCACATCCTACAATTCCCACAGCTAATCCTTTTATATTACTTAATTACCAAGGTAAAATTAGAGATGTAATGACTTTAGCTCATGAATTAGGTCACGGTATCCATCAAATTCTAGCCAGCAAACAAGGGGCTTTAATGTGCGACACTCCACTTACTTTAGCAGAAACCGCTTCAGTATTTGGCGAACAATTAGTATTCAGAACTTATTTAGGTCGGGCTAAAACTCCAGAAGAGCGCCGCACTATGCTGGCCAATAAAGTTGAAGATATGTTAAATACAGTAGTACGCCAAATTGCTTTTTGTGAATTTGAAAAAGATGTGCATAACTTACGTAAAGAAAAAGAACTCTCCGGAGCAGATATCGGCAAAATATGGCTTGAAAAGCAAAAAGAAGCTCTTGGGCCAGCTATCAAACTTCATCCTGAATATCAATCTTATTGGAGTTATATACCCCATTTTATCCATACGCCATTTTATGTTTATGCCTATGCTTTTGGCGATTGTTTAGTTAATTCGTTATACCAAGTATATCTAGATAAATTACCAGGGTTTGAGAGCAAATATATCAAAATGTTACAATCTGGCGGTAGTTTAAGACATAAAGAACTGCTTAAACCCTTTGGGCTTAATGCGGCCGATCCGCATTTTTGGCAAAAAGGCCTGAATATTATATCCAGCTATATTGACGAGCTAGAAGATTAAAATATTAATAAAAAAAACTCACTTTTTACTTTTTATTAAGCAATTTATGGTATATTAAGATAATAGTCTTAATGTAGAATTAGTTTGTATACGGGAGATTTAAAGTGAGTATATTCAGCAAGTTATTAGCTATATTTACACTAATATGTTTATCTATTTCTATGGCCATAGCGGCAAGCAATAATGATATAGCAACCAATCTTATAAATTCTGTAACTGGCGATACTCTTGCGGTTATAAAATCTAATCTCAATAAAAACGCCAAAGAGCAAAAACTTGAAAATCTATTTGTAAATAACGTAGATATTGATTGGATCGGTAGATTTGTTATTGGTAAATATTGGCGCCAACTTGATGATAAGAGCAAACAAGATTATAATAAAGTTTTTCGTAAATATTTAATTAAACAATATATTCCAAAATTTGAAGCTTATAATAATAATAAGATTACTATTATAAAATCAATTAAAGATGAGCGTGGTTTTATTGTTTATACTTCTATTTTAACTAAAGATAATAAAAATGTTTTAGTTAATTACAAACTACATCAAGCTAAAGACGGAAAGTTAAAAGTCTATGATGTAATTGCCGAAGGTATTAGTTTACTTAACACTCATCGCTCAGACTTTGCCGCTATGCTTAGCAAAGAAACACTGGATATTTTTTTTTATATTTTAATTGATCGGTTGGTTAAATCGGCGGCCTTTAAAAAATAACTAAACAATTTTTTACACGGACGACGACTTAAAACTTATAGCCCATTCTTAACATCCCTGAATTAGACTTATATTTACTTCTATCTTCAAAAACATAATTCATATTCATGGTTATGGCATTATTACTATAAATTTTAGCACCAGCTCCAAGTTTTAAGCTACCTCTAGCTATATTATTTGCGGTTGAATCAAAAATAGTTGACTGGCCAATAAAGTTACTACTAGTACTTTGTTTGGACCCAGCAAAATCATAACCATAAGAGGTAGAAATTTCAGGTTCTATAGTATAATTATCTATATTAATTTTTTTACTTAAAGTAAGACTAGGTCTAACTTCAAAAAAATCAGTAGAATTATTTTTTACATGCAAATCAAGTGTATCTGCACCATTTTCACTATAATCTGCCGTATGATTATAAGCTGCAGTAATAGTTGCCTTCGGAGTTAAAACAAATCCATCATTTAATTTTAAATCTGTACCTACTTCAGAATTTATAAAATAATTTTGCCCATTATAATCGGCATTTGCCACACTTGCTGCAACCGGAATCAAACGATTTGATTCATATTCATTCCAGGCGAAACCAATAGTATTATTAATAAAAAATTTCTCAAAATTATATCCGCCATAAGCGCTGATTTGATAAAAATCGATATCGTTCTTTTTAAGCGCGCTGCCAGATTTAACTGCCGAATTAGCATAAGCAAAAGATACTCCTAGCAGTAGATTATCATTTACTTCATGGTCAGCACCTATTGCCAAACCACTAATATAAGCATTATATCCATCACTATTTACTGAATCTTTTTGGCTTATTGCTGAACCAAAAACCTCAGCCCAAGCTGATTTATTATTTAGCTCATCTCCAGATGCTAGACCAGAATTATTACTAACAGAACTTATTCTATTTGAAATTATATTCATTGAAGAAGATAAATTACTAAATGCTATACGATTTGCTGAATTATCAATTTGCGGCAAGACCGAATCTAAAGCCTGACTTTTTTCATCATCAGATGCCGCGCTATTTATATATTGTTGTATATTATAAAGTCCACCACTACTTCCAGCGCTAGCACCAGATATTAAATTACAAACTATATTTTGATTAGAATTTTTTCCTGGTAAAGCAGAAGAAGTAGAATTTGCTAAAACATCTAAAAGCAAATTATTCCCTGACACTAAGGTAGTAAATTTATAACTACCTGAAGTATTTACTCCACTATTGCCAACACTAATATTACTATCCGTAATGGCAGTTAGATCTGAACCGGTACCGCCTAAAAGAATAGTATATTCTGAACCTACTGCTGTAGTACCAGTTAGATATACTCTTAATTTTGTATTAGGAGCTAGAGTTAAAGCTCCAGTTGTGGTTATTTGATCGGCCGCAGTTGGCGTATGTACTTCAAGAAATAAAGTACTACCAGCTGTAGTTGTAAAATCACCATTAATAGTATGAGAATAGCCACTAAAATTAATTTTGGCGTTAGATCCAATGGTAGTTAGATTACCATAAATGCTAGTTGCATCAAGTAAATCAAGCTGACCTAAAACTGAAATTGTACTAGATCTAATCGTATTTTCATGAGAATTATCGCTATTACCAAAACGTCCTTGCGAATTACTCCCAACAGTAATCGAATTTATTCCCGCTGTAGGGTCAAGACCAATAGGCCCAAGCACTACAGCAAGCCCATTAGTATTTATTTCCCCCTCTCCACTTACATTAGCATTAATTGCACCATGTACAAATGAACCATCATTAAGATTAAGAATCGATCCACTATTTCTTAAAATAATATTATTAGCGTTTAATATTTTAGTAGTTGCAAAAGTTGAATCATTGCCAATTAAAACTAAAGAAAGTGGAGTTGTAGCGCCAATATCATTAGTAGCTGTAAAAGAAGAATTAGGAGCCAACTCAAGTCGCCCTTTATTTGTAGTAGCACCATCAATTGTACCTTCTACACTAGAATTATTATTTAATAAAAAAACTGCACCATTAGCAAGTGTAACGCTACCAGTTATTGTTTTATCTGCCGCTAAATCTAACTCTCCTGAAATACCTCCGCCAATATTTAAATTAGTTGCAGTAATTGAATCATTCGCAGTAATAACAGTAGAGTCAGCAATATTAACTTCAGATAAAGCATGAGTTGCACCTAATGTTCCGCTTAAAGTTTGACTAGCTGTAAAATTCACGGTACCAACACCATCTGAAGATCCGCTGATATTATCAGAACTAATTAAACCACTACCCACATTTAAAATTGATCCTGAATTAAGAATAATTGTTGTTGCACTAACATCATAAGTAGAAGTACTTAAACTATTATCAGCATTAATAGCAAGGGAATTTATAGCTGTACTATTACCTATATCTCCACCTAAAGTCAGAGATGAGGTATCTACGACAACTCTACCTGTTTTTCCTGCACCATTAATAGTCCCACTTAAACTCCCACCACCAAAAGTTACAGTCTGAGCGCTATTGCCTAAAATAATATCTCCAATAATTTCTTCGCCATTAATAGCTAAGCTAGAACTTGAATTAGTACCTAAAATAATATTACCTATAATTGAACCTGAGGTATTAGTAATATCAAGATCGCCAGTTGTTGCAGAAATATCTCCAGTAATTCCAGCCGTAGTATCATTGGTTATGCTAACATTATTAGATCCAATATCTATTGCGCCGGTAATTTCGCCGTCACCGGTATTATTTATAGTTCCAGAATTATTCGAGCTGGAAGCATCATTCATTTTAATCGCTGTACCAAAACTACCCGCTGTAATTGCACCAGTATTATTAACCGTTAAGGTTCCACCACCATTATCATCGGAAAAATTAATAGTAATTGAAGAAATGTCATCCTCAACACTTATAGTACCAGCATTATCAATAGTTAGAGCAGCATTGGTTGTTCCACTCGAGCTTATAGCAATACCATCTGCGGCAGTGTTGGAAATTGTAGCTATAGAGCTAGTTGTAATTGTTGTAGCGCCAACTCCATTTAATAAAACTGTAGCTCCACTCAGTAAATCTGAGGTTATTATCCCTTTAGTTATTGTAATGCTAGAAAGATTATTGCTAGTACCTATACTAACCGCACCAAAATTACTACCAGTAGCAATTATTCCTTCTGCATCATTACTACTTTCAACTTGTATACTTAACCCGGTTAAACTTGCGCCATTTGTTGCATAAACTGCTGGCAGGTTATGCCCAGGACTTACACTTGTATCGACAATAATATTTCCCCCGCCACTAATTTGCACTGTTGAATCTGAAGATATAAATTGCTGTGGCACGGTAAGAGATGATGTAATCTTCGCAAAAGTTTTTTGCGGAACAAGACATAAAGAACCTATAAATAATGTTGACAATAATTTTGTTGCAACAGTTTTATTAGTAACAATGTCACTAACTTTCAAAGCTTTCTTACTCATCTTACCTGATCATAATTTAGTGTTATTTGAATAATATAAAAATCAGCAAAATAATTTTTTACCAATTTTTTATATACCTACATGGCACAACTAACACTACAAAGAATTTTTTATAAAATCAAATCATTTAAGTAAGACAAAAATAAAACTCAGAAAAAAATCTATAACTTGCTTAAAACATCATTAGCATGCTCGAAAACTTTAACTTTTTCCCAGATATGAGTTATAATTCCCTCTTCATCAATTAAGAAAGTCATCCGTTCAATACCCATATATTTACGGCCATACATACTCCGCTCGCGCCATACCCCATAAGCTTTAATCATGTCAGTACTTTCATCGCTAACTAAATAAAAAGGTAATCTATATTTTTTTGCAAATTTATCGTGACTACAAACATCATCTTTAGAGACTCCAATAACCACCGCGTTAGAATGATCAAAACGCTCAAAACAATCACGAAAATTTTTAGCCTCTAGAGTGCAGCCGGGTGTATCGTCTTTGGGATAAAAATACAACACCACTTTTTTGCCTCTTAAATCTTTTAAAGAAACAGTCCTGTCGCCATTTGCCGGTAAAGTAAAATCCGGAGCTTCATCGCCAACTTTTAGCATAAATCAAATCCTTAAAGTTTTTGTGTTTTATTATTAACATTTACTACTATATATAGTATAAAAAAAATAATATAGAATAACTATTCTATTTGACAGAATAACGAGTCTATCATCAATTTTCAATTTTAATTTAACATAAAGATTAGATAAAGTGCTAAAATTTCTAGCTAAGTTTGGGTCATTTAAGGCATTTAGAATATTAATATTAAGCTTTTGCCTATTAGCTACTATATTTTTTTCTCTAGCCTTTTTGCTGCTCGATAACCCAGCTGCACTAAAAAGATTTCAGCCCTTTATCGAAAGCCAGCTAACCAATACCAGCCATTATTATGTTTTTGAGAGCCCTTATTTTTCTTTTGCTCCCGATAAAGTACAAGTAGCCGACACAGTAATAAGGTGGGATGAAGTAAATAAAGAAATAGTTTTTTCTGCGCGTAATAGTAAAATCTTTGATAAAAATAATAATATAATTGCTATAGTTCCTAATATTAATGTTAAATTTGATTTCTTGAGATATTTATTTGCTAAAGATTTAGCAGCAAGCATCAGCTTAAACTCCGCCCAATTTTTTATAAAAACCAATCCTAATATAGATACTAGCACTAGGGCCTTAATTAATTCGCCAAAAGAAAATATTGTTAATTTTTTTAAAACCAACCTAATTAATAATAATAGAAGTTACGATATTTACCAAGTAAAGCTAAATAATATCGCCCTTAATATTGATAATGGCAGAAGCAATATTAAATGGATGTTAAATAATGGCTATTTTTTAAATAATAAAGATTCTATCTCAGGCAAAATATTTTTAGAATCTATGCGTAAAGAAGAGATAATTCTGGATTTAAATCTTAAAACCAATAATGAAGATGGTATAGATGTTATAAGTAATATTAGCGGACTTACTTCTAATATTATAAAAGATTTTTTGCCTAGTTTAGTCAAAGATAACAAATTAAAATTTAAAGTAAATGCACGAACTGAAATCAATATTAATAAAGATTCATATATTAAAGATATAAATTTTGAATTTTATGATAGTAAGTTTTCTTTTATTTTACCTGAAGTTTTTGAAACAGAATTTAACATTGATAGATTTTACGCCAAAGGTAATTTTACCCCTAAAGGTGAAGAATTAACTATTCAATTATGTGAAATTGAAAATAACCAAACTAAAATCTCTGTAAGTGGAATTTTTAAAGAGATTATTCCGCCACTAAATTTAGCAGATTATGCGCCAAATCTTATCTTTGATCTTAAGATAAAGGATCTGCCAATTACTGATTTAAAATATTATTGGCCACTACATGTAAGGGAAAAAATCCGCGACTGGATAACTACACGCATTACCAAAGGTAACATTAAAAATGCCTTAGCGAGTTTTGTTATAACTCCAGATGATTTTAAATTAATTGAGCTCCATGAAAAAACCGCACTACAGAATCCGAAAAAGCTGCCCTATTTACCCTTACCTGCAAAAAATCTAATTAATGCGACACTTAATATTGAAAATGCTGATATTAATTATTTCCCTAAATATCCTGTAGCCCAAAATGTAAATGCTAATGTTACTTTTGATAATAAAGCTATGGTTATAAAAGTTCCAGAGATGAATATATTAGACTCTAAAGCCAAAAATATTGAAATATCTATTAACAATATGTGGTTAAAACCTTCAATCCTTGAAATTAAATCAGATTATGAAGGAAAAGTTGAAGATATTATTAATGGTTATTTAAAACCAACTATTGCCAAAGAACTGCAAGAAAATAACAGTAAACTAAAAAGTATTATGGCAGGTACCGGACTTACTAATGGGCAAGTTTATATAGCTTTACCTATAAAAAAAGAAGCTTTGCTATATGATGACTTGAACTTGCAGGTTAAAATGAATGTGGCTCAAGTTTTTCTGCCTAATTTTATTAAAAATAATAATATCACCGGTCAAAATCTACTCTTAACTTTAAATGACGATCAGCTTAATATTAAAGGTACAACTAAGCTTGGTGATTTAGCATTTACTAACAATTATACCCAATTTATCTCCCCAAGCAAAAGTCATGAATTTATTAGTAATAATAAAATTAGCGCCAGAATAACTGCAAGCAATATTAATTCTTTAGCTCCAGATCTGTTAAAAGATATTGAGATAAAAGATGCTTTTAAATTTAATATGGAGATGACAGAAAATAAAGCTGGGATTAACATAACTGGTAATGCAGACTTTGCTAATGTTGAAGTTATAATGCCTAAATATAATTTTCATAAAACTAAAGAGCAAAAAGCTAAATTAAATTTTAGTGCTGATATAACTGATAAAAATTTAGATATAAATTATCTTAATTTAACCGGAGATAATTTAAATGCACAAACTGAAATTAAGTTTAATAAAAACAACAAAGATGAGTTAACTTTAGAATATTTAAAATTAGATGATATTAAATTTGCCGCGAATGATTTTAGCTTATCTTATACTAAAGCACGATATGGTACTAATTTATTATTATATGGGAATAATCTAGATTTGAGTGGAATTTCTTTGCAAGAAATTCTTAAAGGCAAAGAGCCCGATAACTCTCCTTCCCATTTAAATATAAATCTAAATAATTTAAGCATGAAAAATAATGTCAATTTTAATAACTTTCAATTACAAATTTCTTGCCAAAATAAATTATGCCTAAAGGTCAGCGCCCAAACTAAAATTGACAATAAAGATGATTTAACTGCTAATGTAACTAACAATAAAGATGATAAAAATGGACCACCAGTTTTGGTAGTAAAAACCAACAATGCCGGTAAATTATTTAGCGCTTTGGATATTTCCAATAATATTACCGGTGGCAATTTAATATTAAATAGTAGCGGGAGTTTAAGTAATAATAAAGTTTTAAGTAAAGGCAATATGAGTATTACTAATTTTAAAGCTATTAAAACTCCAATATTAGGTAGAATTTTAACTCTAGCTTCTTTAAAAGGCTATACCGATATTTTAGAACAAGAAGGTATGAGTTTTGATAAATTTATTGTTAATTTTAGTAAATATAATGGGATTATAACTATATCTGATGCAACCACCGCCGGTTCATCAATTGGTCTTACTGCTCAAGGTAAAATAGATACCTACAAAAATGAACTAGATATAAAAGGGGTAATAGTCCCTGCGCAAGAAATTAATCGTTTAATTGGCCGTATTCCATTATTTGGTAATATTATAAATGGTGGTAAAAATCAGGGAATTATTGCCACACGTTATGTGGTTAAAGGTAATTATAAAGATGCTAAAATTTCTGTAAATCCATTATCGATTTTAACTCCGGGATTTTTACGGAAGATATTTGACGTGTTCTAGTTGCTTATTACTTTAAATTACATTAACGAAGGTAAATTATAATTTTTTCTCTCCCTTTCTCTTCTGCTATTACTCTCCCTCCCTCACTATTACTCTCCTTCTCTTCGGCTTACTCTCTCCCCCGTCATTCAGGTTCTTATCTTTTTCTTTAAAAATATTTTAATATTTTTTTAGAAAAAGAAAGAGACCTGAACCTACTTTAAGGCTGGGAGTGTCGTATAAATTTCACTTAAATTTTGCAACTAAAAAGGATTCTACCTAAAAGAAGAAACTTTAGAAAATAAATCCTCCCAGTGTGGATTAAAGCTTTCTATTAAATTAAATTTCCACTCTCTATGCCAACTTTTTAGTAATGTTTCAAATTTAATTGCTTCGGTAATATCGTAAAACTCTTTAAAATAAACTAGCATTTTGACATTATATTGTTTTACAAATCCTTGAGAACGAAATTTATGTTCATATACTCTTTGATCTAAACGGGCTGTAACGCCAACATATAAGGTACCATAAGGTTTACTTGCCATTATATATACATGCGATGTTTTAAACATATTTATATCCTCATTTTTACACTTAAGGTATTATAATGAGAAAAATATAACATATAGCACATCAGAAGTTGATGTTAATCAAATTTGTACAAATATTGATATAAATAAATTATCACTATAGTCTTAGGTTTTAAATATAATGATGCGATACTAAAGCCTTAAAGTAGGTTCAGGTCTCTTTCTTTTTCTAAAAAATATTAAAATATTTTTAAAGAAAAAGATAAGAACCTGAATGACGGGAGGAGAGAGTAAGTTATAACGCAAGTAAGAAAATTATGAAGTAGATAGATAATGACGTATTTATTACTAATTACCCACATACCTCTTGCCGCCCCGGTTAATCACCGCAAATAATATTGACGCGGCAAAGGCCATTAACATAGTACCAAATAAAATTTCTAGGCCCAAATCTTCTTTTCCATCAATAATCAATAAATAAGACTCGATCAAGACAGTCATAAAAGCAATAAAACCAAAAAGCTGAGCGATGCGGATAGTTTTTTTGTTAAAGCGCTCATAACTCTCTTGCATAGCAAAACGATGTTGTTGTTCTTTAACCGCCAAATCTAATAATCGATTAGCTGCACCTTCTGTTGCATATTCATATTCTTGCAATAAAGTTGCACTAGGAAAAGCATCATCAAGATTATTTTTATTATCTATTGGAGCAGAAACTCTATGCGAATGCTTAAGTTCAGCATTATGCTCTTTATGATTATGCTCTTTATGATTGGCATTTGCAGCATGAGAATGCTTAAGTTCGGCATCTGATCTTCTTTTATAATTATTTCTACGGTGATAACGTTTTTTCTGCGGTTGCTGCTTCATACTGAAATATCAATTTTAAATTATTCTGACAATTTTTATTTTGACGATTTTATTGTGTTTAATTTTATTGTGTTTAATGCTTTTTGTAAATCCCCGGCAACATTTTGCCAGTCTTTTCTTTTTGCATCATGACATATTTTTGCACTTAAAGCAACCTTACCGGTAAATGGTAACAAATAGATAAAAAATGAAGCTATATTTGCGCTAATGTTTTTGAGCATAATATTTTATCTGTATGGAATGTTACGGCAATATTTCTTATTGCTTTAAATTATAGCGCTAATTAGGTGAGAAGTAAAATTAATTTATTTTGTGGGTAGCTAGATCTACCATGTCATCAACAATTGAGATTGCGTTTAATAATTTAAGAGATAGTTTTTATAACGATTTACACCCCGTATCTCGTCTCAACATATTCATTAACAATAGTTTTAAACTCACTAAAAATATTATCCCCTCTTAAGGTATGAGTTTTTTGCCCGTTAATAAATACTGGTGCTACTGGTTCTTCGCCACTTCCTGGTAAACTAATTCCTATATCGGCATGTTTACTTTCTCCTGGGCCATTTACAATACAGCCCATCACCGCCACATTCATGGCTTCTACGCCTTTATAACTTTCTTTCCAAGTTGGCATTGAGTCACGTAGATAATTTTGAATATTATCGGCAAGTTCTCTAAAATAGCTACTAGTAGTTCGACCACAACCAGGGCATGAAGTAACCTGCGGAGTATACGATCTAATACCCAGACATTGGAGAATTTCTTGTGAAACTATAACTTCTTTATTGCGTGCAGCTCCTGGCTCCGGTGTAATAGACACTCTTATTGTATCGCCTATTCCTTCTTGTAGTAAAACACTAAGCGCTGCCGTTGATGCGACAATTCCTTTGCTGCCCATACCAGCTTCAGTTAAACCTAAATGCAAAGCATAATTAGATTTTTTGGCTAAATCGCGATAAACCCAAATTAAATCTTGAACTCTACTTACTTTACAAGAAATAATTATTTGTTCTTTTTTAAGGCCAATTTCTTCGGCTTGTTTGGCGCTACTTAAAGCTGATTCAACCAAAGCCATGCGTAAAATTTCTTCAGCTGATTTTGGATTAGGTAACTTAGAATTTTCATCCATAAGTTTGGCGGAAACTAATTTATCCAAACTACCCCAATTAACTCCAATTCTAACTGGAGTATTATTTTTTAAAGCAATCTCAATCATTTCAGCAAAATTTTTATCATGCTTAGAGCCAAAACCAACATTACCCGGATTTATCCGATATTTACGTAAAGCTTTAGCACATTCAGGATAATTTTTAAGTAAAGTATGGCCGTTATAATGAAAGCAACCAACTAGTGGCACATCTAAACCTTGTTTTAACAGCCCATCATAAATATGAGCAACAGCCTTTGCCGCCTCATCATTATTCACAGTTATTCTGACAATTTCAGAACCAGTAAGATATAAATCTTTAACTTGCGCTATGGTGCCTTGAATATCAGCAGTATCAGTATCGGTCATTGATTGGACAACTATCGGATAGTTGCCACCAATATATACTCCACCTACATTTACCGGAATTGTTTTATGTCTTTTGGCAATTAAAGATTCTGCCATATACTTTATGTCCCCTTTTAGTATTTTAAAATATAGTAAAATTATTGTGCTAATACCATAGGTCTACCATTAGCAGGTAGATTACGATTATTCGCCGCCCCACCAGGTACTACCTGACCAAATTGCCCAGGATTTATAGCAGGTCTTGCAGCTTCATGACCACTTAAACGTATTGGCTCTCTATAATCATAAGCACCATTGATTAATTTATCATCAAGTCTACCGGCTTTTTGTTCAAGAGCGTTAGCTTTTGTACTTTCTGCATGAGCACCCATTCCTTTATAGGCCGCGTAGGCTAACAATCCTAATCCAATAAACCCTGGTAAAAAACTCAAAATAAATAATGAAATTACACCAGCTACAGCCCATTTCACAGCACTTGTTGATTTTTCGTCAGCTGCGGCTTTTATTTTATCAGCTCTTTCATGTAGATTTGCTGCATTTTTTTCAGCCGCCGCAATTTGTTTTTCAGATCTAGCCTTAGCTTCATCACGCGCTTTATTAGCTGCAGTAATTGCCGCAGTATTATCTACAGGAGGGTTTCTTAAATCTTCTAGATTTTTGCGAGCTTGCAAAACTTTATTCTGCCGCGCAATCATGTTTATTTCTCGATCAATATCAATTAGCTCAGGAGAATTATCCGGATTATTTAACCATTCTTTGGTTTCGGCTATTTTAGAATCAATTTCATTAATATGGGAATCTTTTTCACGTCGTTTTTGCAGTAAATCAATTTTTTCGCCTATTTTTGCATCATTAAAGTTTTGGGAACACTCTCGCATTTGATTCTTTGTATGTTCTAATGCTTCAGTTAGCTGATCTATTTCAGCATTTCTATTTTGTTGATTTTGTTCTATATCTTGAATCTCTAATTGAATTCTTTGTATTTCTTTCTCGTTAGCCTTACGTAATTTTTTGGCATCCTGTAAACCTAATTCTATATATTCATGTTCTTCTATAGCATTATTATGATCAAAAAAATCTAAAGAAGTATTAAAATCCTTGAAATTTCGAAATTCATTCCAGTAACCCGGATCTACATCTGTATCACCAGCAACCTCAATATTATTATTATTATTATTATTATCCTTATATATTACAACTGACTGATAGTCTCTCTCTCTACGTCTAACTGCTTCAGATATATCTATAATTTTTTGATTATGATTTTGAAGAAATCTTATATTATTATTTAATATTTCTAAGTTATCTCTTTCTCGCCCTAGCATACTATTATTTTCTGCTTTTTTATCTTCTATCTTTTGCTCGAGATCTTGAGCGGCTACCTCAATTTCTTTCCCTCTAGCTAAAAAATCACTATTTTGCTTTCTTAAGCTTTCTATATCTTCATTTTGCTCTAATCCCAATATACTTAATTCTTGATTAATTTCTTCACGCTCTCTAGAATTTTCATTTCTTTGTCTACCTAATCTTTGTAGCTCGCTTTGCTGTTTTTTTACTAACTGAAAACCAGATTCTGGCATTTTTTTATCTCCTTATAAAAGCTAATATTTGGCTAAAATATTTTTACAAATCTTTAAGTTTAACATCTAGCTGCTACAGCAAGAGGACGTCCTGGTTGCCATCCCGGTTGACCAGATAAAGGATTATTTTCATCATTTCTATCACCTGCAAGAAGTGGATTACTATGATGCCTATCATATAAATTAGCTAAATATCCTCTATCACTTGGTTGTTGAGCGGACTCTCCACCTGTTAACCGGTCAAATAATTTATTTTCTAATTTTTCGGCAATTCTTTCATAATTAGTCGCCTTAGCTTCCAAAGCAGTTGCTTCAGATTTATTCTTCAAAGAATTACCTAATTTTAGTCCGCCATAAACCATGGCAATAATTGCAAGTGGTAATAAAGCTGGTCCGAGTACCGCTCCTAAACAAGCTAATGGTCCAAATATAGCCAAAGCACCTACAGTTGCAGCAATAGCACCTTTACCAAATTCTGTTTTGGCAGAAAGCCTATCTGCTTTTTCCCTGCATTTTTCTGCCCTATATTCATTCCTATCAATCTGAGCCTGAACATCTTGTGGATTAGGAGTATATGCAGGAGGAGGAGTTTGAGAATATCCTGGAGGTGTTGTTTCTGAATGTAACCCCGCACGCATTTTTTCCAATTGTTGACGTCTTGTATCTATTTTAAGTTGGTTTTCTAAGCGAGTCAACTCATCTTCCGCAGCAAAATCACCACGGCCAAGAGGCGCTTCATGATTAGCTAATCGCTGACTATTTCCCAAATTAAATCTTTCTTCAAAACCAATTCTATGATCTATATTATATATTCTTTGACCAATTTCATTAGATTTTTGTTGAGAACTTGCTAAAAGTTTATCTACTTCAACTATTTTTTTAAATGCTGGCAAAGATTCAAAATTAATTTTTGCGCCTTTAATATCTTTTTCAATTGCAGTTTTTTCTTTTTTATATTCTTTTGATCCTACTACAATATCTTTTCCATTTTTACCTTTACCAAGTTCTAATTCTTGTAACTTTTTTTGCTTCTCAGCTAAAGCATTGTAAGCAGGTTTATAGGCAGAATTTTCGGTCAGGGCTGCTCTAAATAATTTAAATTGAGTTTGTTTTTCGTGTATCTTTTCTTGTATTTCTAATAGCTCTCTTCTTTCAGAATTTAAATCTTCTGTTAAATTGTCACTATCTACTCGACTATGTGGTAAGGCAGAAAATCTTGCGTAATTAGAATTTATAGTTTTTGTAAAATCTTCAATAATAAGATCGACATTCTTAGGATTTAAAGAGTTTTCAGCTCTTTTTTCTAACTCTATTTTTCTTGCTTGAGCTTTCGCTTTTCCAGCCATTAATGCAGTTGCCTCGGACCCAGCACGAGGTAATGTAGTATCGGAATTATATTTGATCTGCGCCTCTAATTCAAATATTTTTTCACTATTAGAATTAAATTGATTCTCTAATTGGTTCATTTCATTAGGAAGATCACTTTGCACCACAATAGTCAATTCTGTTGACTTTTTTGTTAATTTTTGAACTTCTAGCTCTTTAGCTTGAATCTCTAAAAGCATATCGTTGTTTCCTAATAACAACAATTGTTTTAACTCCAATAAATCATCTGAAGTATATTCGACACCTTTAAATGTAAGAGCATCCCTGATAGCCATCCGAGAATTCGCTATATCATCTCGTAAACCTGGCCGTGGATCTGGTACCGAAGGCTTGCCCTTAAAAACAAGAGTATTTTCATCGCTTATTAATCCCCCTAAAATATCAATGGTTTTTTTCTGATCCTCAACATCATTTAAGCTCGAATCAATCGTTTTTACGTCATTAATATTATCATTAATTCTTTTAGTAAGTTCTCTGGAATCATCACTTAAATCTTGGATTCTGCCAGAGATTTCTAATAATTCTGATCTTTTATCTTCAAGCACAGATTCTAATCTTTCGTACTCACTTTTTATTTCATTATTCTCTTCTTTAAGTTTTGTTACAGCTTGTCCACCACTATGTATCTGGTCTTTTAACTCTGCAACTTCTGCAGCAGCTGCATCGGCTGATTCTATAGCTTCATCATACTTTCCAGCATTACTAATTTCTGAAGCAAGTTCTGCTAATTCTGGTGCAACTACACCAACTGCATTATCTTCAAAATATGTCTGAAAAAATTTTGTAAAAGCCATAACTCTACTCCCAAAAAAATTTAAATTCTAATCTCTTTAAATCTAACTAATTATTTAATAAATTTATTATTACTGGATCCTGAATAAAACATAAAGATATGTTTTTCAGGATATGTAGCATCATAGAAATGATTTAATATATTATTAAACTTTTAGCCAATCATTTCTTGATCTACTATAACTTAAAATACCATACTAATATTACAGTAACATTACAATTTGCAATATTCTTTGTTAATATTAGTTAAATTTAAGGGAAAAGAGGCTTTTTAAGGGGAATGATTTTAATTTTCCTGACGAGTTTTTAAGGGCAATTAAGAGCAAAAAACTAGTTTAATGGCGGATTATAATGGTTTTAGGTGCTTTTAGTATAGTTACCGGCTCTATACGCAAACTAGCTTAAAAGATGATTTAGCTGGATTGGGAGGATGGCTAGGGCAAGTTGTTTAAAGAGGCTGTTTTTTAATATTTTACAATATATGTACCCCTAACCTCCTAAAATAACCGTCATTCAGGTTCTTATCTTTTCCCCAAAATATTTTGGTTGAAAAAGAAAGAGACCTGAACCTTCTTTAAGGCTTGGAGTAACCTATCAATTTTACTTAAATTTTGCAACTAAAAAGGATTCTACCTAAAAGAAGAAATTTTAGAAAATAAATCCTCCCAATGCGGATTAAAGCTTTCAATTAAGAAATACTATAACAACCAACCCCACCTTATACCTCATTCTCACGAACACCAACTTGCATAACAGCAGCAACATTATCTACCTTAGTTGAAGGTAAATTTTCCATCGCTTCTTCTACAGCAGATTTAATAGTTTTATCATCCATGCCTTTGGCAAAAGTAAGTGGAAAATGATCTTTACCAGATAGATTATCAAGAGCGCTAAATTTTTTCTCACTTGGAATTATAATTTCTTTATCTTTAATCCGATTTGCAGCTTGCTGAATATATGTTTTTGGATCTAAATTATAACTAGCTAAATCTACTTGCTTTGCAATCATTCCCTGTAAAGATTCATATTTTTTAGGAGTTAAATGGCTTTTATCATATATGGTACCTTGGATATTACTTAAAACTTCAGATAAAATACAACCAGCTACTAGATCTTTAGCTATATCAGTTTTTTTATCGGCAGAAGCTTTTTTATATAATTTATTCTCTATAATGCTAGATACAAAACTATCTTGATATTTCTGATCTAAATTTGCTAGATTTAAATCTAACATTAAGGCTAATAAATCAGTTTTATTTTCTTCTGTGTTATGTTTTTGATTTATTTGCTCAAATACTTCATTTACCATTCTTTCTGCCGCATTTTTTTGACCATCTAACTCACGAACTTGCAAGTTACTTTTAGCCAGATCTACAGCTTTACGAATTTTAGTATTAAGATCACTTAAATTACCCAAGGTAGTTATCTTATGATTACCACCTATTTTAGCAGTTTTTGTATCTTCTAATATAGAAGAATGCGCAATAACTACGGCTGCTTCATTTAATAATTTATCTTCAGTTTCTTTAGTTAAATTAGTTAAATTTGGCGAAACATATAAAACCAGCTCATTATATTTTACTGGATTCATATAATTATTTAGCATTTCACCTGGCTTTTTAGGATTTTTATAATTTCCTATTGCATCTTCCTTATCAGCTTTTAACCCTAGTCTAAGCGCTATGGCTTTATTAACTATTTTACTGGCAAGTTCGAATTGCTCTTCTTTAGATAAAATTTGTGGTTTTGTGTTTTTTGCCGGTTCTGGTTGATTTTTTGTAGCAACCGCTTGTTCTTCATTAACTTGAGCTACTTTAGGTGCTAGTGGATTTTCTAATGCTGCTTCTTGGGCTAGAGATGCTGCAACTGGAGCTGGCTCTTCCCTCATTGCAGGGTTAGTATTTTCAGGTCTCACTACTTCAAGGGGGCCATCTATTTCTAAAACGCTTATATCAACCATATCTCCTATTGATGATATCCCTACAAGATCACTTAATTCTTTTTTATGTTTATTATAATATGATTGTGGGTCTTCCAATATACTCATTACAGAAGACTTGTCTTGATTTAGATGATTTACTAAAATATCTACACTAGTTTGTAATTTCTCAAGCTCCTCCTCAGTATATTCAGTATGTTTTATACCAGCAGTCATTAAATTAATGAGTTTTGTTGCAACATTTTCTACTATATAATCCTTCATTAATTCTTCTAATGTTTCCTTATGCTCATCAACATATGAATCAACATTATCTAGTATTTTTTTAATTTCTATACTGTTTTTTTCTGCAATATGCTTTCTTATTACAGCAATTCTAGTTTTATACTCAGAACTGGATTTATCCAATGTAGGATACATATTTTCAATTATTTTTTCCGCAACATGTTGGCAATATTTTGCATTTGCCTCATCGATAAAATCAGCGAACGTAACTCTATGTTTACTATTTGTAGTCATAGATCTTATGATAATCTTAGAATCATTTTCGTCGAACCTATAACCATTTCTGCTCATACTTTGCTTTAAGCTAATTACACGATTAGGATCTATACTAATATTTTTATCTTGCAAATCTGGATTAGTTAGAAATTCATATAAAGCTAAATGTCTTTCATCTTGTGTAATATTATCTCCATCTATTTCAAGATATTCTACTACATATGGAGCATCTATCATTTCAAGACATTCGCCCATTGTTCTATCTTCTTCTCTAATCTCGATACGTAAATCTATATTTTTACTTAAGATATTTTGAACTAGTTCAACTGTAGGCATTGTTTCAATATTTTCTACTATATAATCCATAGATCTATCTAATTGATCAGAAGCTTTACCTTCCTCTAGAGAGATTAATTCTGGAGCTAATTCAGCTAATATCTGGCTAACTTGAGAAATCTTATCTTTGACTCTTGCTAATTTATCATCATAAGCATTTTCAACATCAACTCCCTTTTCTAAACAAGTTATAGTAAGTAATTCGGCAAGATATTCTTCATTAAATTTTTTATCATCATTATTAGGTTTATATTTTCTTCTTAGTTCATCTTTTATTTGAGTATTTGAAGCATATGTTTTTTCCCAGAAATTACATAATTCTATTAAGTTACGTCTATCTACTAAAATCTCTTCCTGCTCTAGCTGATTTAAACCTTGATCTACTTTATAGGTTCTAACTACATCTTGGACTATCTCGCTAATTCTATCTGCAAGTAGATTTGGAGTACCCTTTGTTTTTCTATATATATTCTTATTAATAGTAAGGTCACTACTTTTTTTATTTTTAGGGTCCTTAACAGCTATTATATTTTCTTTTATTTGCTCGCGAATTTTATCTAAAAGCACTCGGTCATTAGTATCAACATCATATTTTTCTAGTTCACCTCTAATAGTTTCTTTTAGAATATCTAATTTTGCAAATTTAGGTTCTTTAATATTATTTTCTTTTGCTTTATCTAAAACTGAGGCTATGGCGATATATTTGGCAGCTGATCCTGCCTCAGTTGGCTTCCTAACTAGTTCCTTCATTTTTCTAAGCCCAGTCTTAAGTACTTTTATAGCAGGATTAACTTTTCTCCGCTCAGGAAATTCATCTTCTAAATTCTTCCTATGCTTAGTTGCTGGACTTTGATTATTAGTTACCGATTTATCAGTTTTACCTGTAAATGTGTTCAATGTTCTTTTTATTTTTTGCCCTACTTCTAAATCTTGTTCTTTTTTATCTGCCCGAACTCTTTCTGCTAAATGGTCTAAAGAATAAATATGCTTGCTTGCATCCACAGGTCTAGTATATTCTAGATAAGAAGGATCATTTTTCTTTGCGGGGACTACTTTAACCCCATAAGACCTTAAGTAACCAGAATATTCTGGAGCTAGAATATCTGCATATCGATTATTCTCACCATTTTCTTCTTTTGCAATATAACCAAGTTTAATTGTGGATCTGTCATTAACTAGATATCTTATTTTAGCAACATTATCATATCTAACTTGACGATTTTGCTTTAAAAGTTCATCTATATCAGATTCAGCATTAAAACCTTTTAATAAATCTGCATAATTCTCATCACTAAAAAATACTACATCTTTACAATCTTTAGCTAATTTTAAAGCAAGCTGGGCTCTTTTGGCTAAAGGTAACTTTTCTAGATCGTTTTTAAAAACTTTATTAATTCTTTGAAAAATAATTTTTGCAGTTCCTTCATTTTCTTTTCTTACATATTCTACGAATAGTTTCTTATCTAATTTAAAAGAATCTTGGGTTTTTCTTTGATTGTCTGGACTACTTATTTCTAATAAAAAATGTAAATTATTACTTAAGGTTAAATTATCTTTTCTTAATAAAGTTCTAACTGCTTTTTCATTATGTAAGTCTAACCATTTACCTTGTAATTCTGTACTAACTAAAGCCAAAAATTTATCATCTAAACCTAGAGCATTAGCCTTACTATATTTTTGTATTTCATTAGTAATTGTAGTTTTAGAGTTTGAAATAGATCTATCTACTAAGGCTAATTTTAATTGATTTTGAAATTGTATAACTCTTGATTCTGTATCAGTATTGGTATTAGGCACTAAAGCAATTCTTGCTAACTCCTTAACTGCATTTTTTAATTTTCTGGTTAAATTCCATCTAGTAAAAAATCCAGCTTCTGGATTTTCTTTTTTTATATACTGACTTATATCCGAACCAGTACTATTTAAACTAATTTCACTTCTTGTTAAACTAGTTTCACTTCTTGTCTTTGCCAACTTCACCGTTATAGGTGCTTTACCGGTTAATCTTGCCCAAAAAGAAGCCATAAGTCCTCATAAATAATTACTTAAATTACAAAATATTAAAGCCAGTATAGGCTCGAAACCTTAATAAATTATTAAAAGGGATAAGAGATTGATAAAATTTGATTGCTTTGAAGTGGTTTTTGCCGTAAATAAGCTAAAAAACAATATTATAAGGTTCGCTAATGTCAGTTGAAAATATATTTAACAAATTCCCGGTTTTAGAAGTAAATGATGAATATTACTTAAGGCAGATAACCTATGAGGATGCTCAAGATTACTTAGATTATATCTCAAATAAACAGGTTAATCAGTATGTTCCTGATGAGTGCCTGCCTAAAGATTTAGATCAAGCTAAAAATGAGATTAAATACAATTTAGACCTTTTTCTCTATAAACGCAGTATTTTCTGGTCAGTAACTCGCAAAAAAGATAATAAAGTAATTGGTTCTTGCGGGTTTAATTATTGGAGTCGTGATCATAATCGGGCCGAAATTAGCTATGATTTAAATTATGATTTTTGGAATAAAGGTATAATGACCGATGTAGTTAAATCTGTTTTAGCTTTTGCCTTTACCCAAATGAAATTACAACGGGTTGAAGCTACTGTTAACCCTAATAATATGGGTTCACTTAAAGTTTTAAGAAAATGTAATTTCAAAAAAGAAGGTGTGCTGAGGGAGCATAAATTATTGCATGGTAAATTTACTGATGCAATAATTTTATCGTTAATTAAGCGTGAGTATTTTAACATATAGTTATATTGGAAAAGAGAATTTAAAAAACTTTTTAAAGTTTTTAAAATTCTCTTTTCCAAATGGTTTTGAATTTGTAAATCTTGGGGCGGCCCATCGATTTACAAATAATTTTCAAAAATGTCCACTGGGCCATTTTTGTTATTAGATTAAAAATAATAATTAAAAAAATAGTTTGGTAAAATATATAATTATGACCCAAAATAAAGAACTAAACCAGCTAGGCAATAAAGTAGAATTAGCAAGCTCGCCGGATAAAGCTATTATTGAAAAAATAGCTAATCCCCACTCAGATACTAATTATGTCATCAGATTTAGTTGCCCTGAATTTACTTCACTTTGCCCAGTAACTGGCCAACCTGATTTTGCTCATTTAGTTATCGATTATGTGCCTCAAAAATTTATTATCGAAAGTAAAAGCTTAAAATTATTTTTAGGCGCTTTCCGTAACCACGGAGCTTTTCATGAAGATTGTACTATATATATAGCTAAACGTTTAATAACTGAGCTAAAACCTTTATGGCTTAGAATTGGTGGTTATTGGTACCCAAGAGGTGGCATCCCTATTGATATTTTTTATCAAACTGGCAAATTACCTAAAGATGTTTTTGTGCCTAAACAAAATATTCCGATTTATAAGGCTAGATAGTTTGTTACAAAAGAATATCTTACAACTACAAAACCGTAATATATGATTCAGGCAACCAACTGCCATCACAGCCAACCGCAAAACTAAGTAATATTTTTAAATCAGCGGCAGCTTTAGTAAACTTAATTTCAATAGTTATTTTACCACTATAAACTGGTAGTAAGATATCATCGATTAAGAGTG
Organism: uncultured Rickettsiales bacterium; assembly: GCA_964476705.1. GTDB lineage: Bacteria > Pseudomonadota > Alphaproteobacteria > Rickettsiales > UBA6187 > CAYZBM01. Next base: position 50,554 of record CAYZBM010000004.1, read on the forward strand.
AGTGATTAGCACTTGGATAATTAATTTCAACTAGCTCACCATTATTCTTAGTCATGATATGTAGCCTAGTTGCTACTAAATATTTATTCGGGGTTTCGGATAAATTTATATATCTTCCTTCTTCGATATTTAACTCTAAAGAATAATGAACTTTACTTCCCTCTTTTATCTTATGTTTAACTAATTTATATTTTACAAAATCACTAGATTTAGCCAAATTATCATTAGCAATATTACTTCCAAAAATTTGTCGAACTGGAGTTAAATCATCGATTTTTAATTCGGTTAAATTTAAAAATTGAGTAATAAAACTAGCATAATTAAGTGGCGCTATAGCAATTTCATCATAAAAAGTTGTGATTAAATCATAGGCTTTTGCTAAAAATTTATTATCCATACTTACTTTATAAATATATAATAAATTTTTCAGCATTATAGCATTTTCTGCAGGTAAATTAGTATCACTACAGGTACTAGACCTCACTAATAATCCTGGCTTATCTAGACTTGCATAATAAATATTATTCTCAGCACTTAAAAATAATTTATCAACAATCTTTAAAAGTTCTTGCGCTTTATTTAACCAAATAATTTCACCGGTTACTAAATGTAATTTAAGCAAGGCTTTCATATACCAAGCATAATCTTCTAAAATAACATTATCTTGATCAATTTTATTTTGAAATAAAACTCGTGAAATAATCCGCATTTCATTTTGATTCATAAAATATTTCTCTAAAGCCATATTAGTAGCAACAGCTTGCTCTAAATATTTTTTATTGCCCAAAATACTATAGGCCTTACATAATGAAACTATCATTATGGCATTATTCGATAAGATGATTTTCTGATCTATTTTAAGTTTAACTTTATTATTGCGGTAAATAGCTAGTTTTTTTAATATTAGCTCAACTTTTTCTGGCAAATAAAAATTAGTAGCTAATTGTGCTTTTTGGTTTAAACAAATTAAACTACCTATAGCATAATTTTTGCCAGTAACCATAGGTAGTGGTATTAATGAAAAATAGCTAAAAAATAATTCAAGTTCTGAGCTTGTTAAATTTTCTCTAATTTCATCTTCAGTTAAAGTATAATTTATCCCTTCGCTATTTTTTTCATTTTGACTTAAAGCTATGCCATTATAAAATAAATCTTGCTCATTTTTAAATTTAGTTAAAACAAAATTAAAACTATGTTCTATAATTTGTTTATAAATAGCTAAAGGAAAAACTGTGTAAGCTTCTAAATAACAAGATAACATTAAACTTTGCGTATAAAGTAGCTTTTCAAAATTAGGTAATAACCAATTTTTATCGGCAGTATAGCGAAAAAACCCGCCATCTATATGATCATATAAACACCCCCCTATTATTTGATCTAAGGTTCTTTTAACCACCGCTAAATCTTCAGAATAATTAGTCACTAAAAAATGTTTCAGCAAAAAGACAAGATAACTTTCTTGCGGAAATTTCGGGGCACCAAAAAATCCACCATTGGCTTTATCGGCAATTTGATTTAAAATTTGCAATAAATTAGTAGCAAGTGAAGCTAAAATTTCAGGATTAAATTCTTGCTTTGATTCGGATTTTTCTACACTTAAGTTCTTGATTATTGATCTAGTTACAATCTCAGCATTATAAGTTATAAAAGATTTTTTTTCCGGCCAAGATTCAGCTAAAGAATTTATAATATGTAAAAAATTATCCTTATTTTCCTGATTAAATTCTGTCAGCAAGGGCGGCGCATAAAATGGCTTTAAATCAGGAGTTAAAAATATTATATTTGGCCAACCACCATCTTTACTAATTAGCTGCCGGGCAGTCATATAAATATCATCTATATCGGGATTAACCTCTTTATCAACTAAAATTGATATAAAATTTTTGTTAAGACAATCTGCAATTTCGCCATTATTTAAAATTTCCCTGTGTAATAAATTGCAATTATAGGAGGCTAAATAGCCAATATTTAAGAATATCAATTTATCTTGCGCTAAAGCCAAAGCAAAGCTCTCTGGCTTAAACTCATGCCAAAAAATAGCGTCACTAGCATGACTTACCAGATATTCACCTAACGAATTTTTAAGCCCATTATTATTGTGGCTATTTCCTTTAATTCCTGGCAAATTACCTATCCTGCAATAAAATTAAAGTTGTAAAATCTCTAAGTAAGCTTTATTTATAGTAGATCAAGAAATAAAGATTATTTTAATCAAGAAATACTATATAAATGATTAAACATTAAAATATATAACATATAGAACTCTACGGAGAAACAAATGAATATCAACCCTTTTATTGATTTGATAGAAGCGATTTTAAGAATTTATTCTACTTTGTTGTTAGTTTATATTGTTATCACTTGGCTGATCTATTTTGAGGTGCTAAATCGGTATAATAAAACCTTAAATAAAATCATTGATTTTTTATATAGTATTACCGAGCCAGTATTATCTAGAATAAGGCGCTTTATCCCTATTTTTAATGGAATAGATCTCTCGCCTTTAGTACTCTATCTACTAATTAATTTTGCAATTAGTTTGCTAAAAAACTATTTGTATGTATAGCAGATCAAGGAACCCAAGATCGTCATCCCTGTATAAGTTCACTAATTTAAGTTCCAGATTAGGCCATTCAAGCTAAGCGGATAGCTGATTGGAAACCACTACAAGTTCCCCCACCCCCACGTCATTCAGGTTATTATCTTTTTCCAAAATATTATCAATAAAATTGGCTTCGACTTTTGTCGATGCCATAAATAAAATTTAATATTTTGCTTGAAAAAGAAATAGACCTGAACCTACTTTAAGGCTGGGAGTATTGCATCATTTATACTTAAGGTTTTAGATTATAATGATAATATAAATCGTCTTTACTAAAGTATAGTAGATTAAGAAAGAATTGACAGTAAAATACATATATAATAAATTTAGCAGATCAGCGATCTACTATCTATAATGCTACATATCCCGAAAAAACATATACTTATAATACTATTTTATGTTTTACTGAAGGATCCATAAATACATTCATTTCAAATAAAAAATACTATAGGGTATGTTCAAATAACTGTGTCAAATAGTTAATCATATAACGTATAATT
>CAYZBM010000005.1:0-53635 GCA_964476705.1 uncultured Rickettsiales bacterium
GTCTACTTCAAGATACAATCCATAATATAGGTCATTTCAATCATGAAATACTATACTATAGATCTTATCTATCAATTCTTATGGATTTTCTTAAAAGGAAAAATATAAGTAAGGAATTTAATTTTTAAATTTGTGCCCTCTTATAATTTAAGAGATTTTCATAAAGAAAATTACCTGGCACTTTCAAACTTAAATATTATTTAAATAAATTCTTATCTTTTGAAGAAAATGGTACACGGTTCTTTAAATAAGCCATCCCCATACCAATTAAGCATAAAATAAATTCTTTATCAGAAGTGTAAGAAAATTCCTTTTTCAATTCTTGAAAAGCTCTTTCTACCTCCTCTCTGAAAAAAATAGAGTAGTTATATTGTTTTATTTTAATCTTAATGTCTTCGCGCATTATGCCCTCCTAACCTTAAAATGTTGGCCAATGATCTTCCAGTGATAGAAGACCGATTCATAGTTCTTATACTATAAAAAGATTAACAAAAAATTAAGATTAAAAAGATATTTTTTTTTGCTTATTTTTTTGCCCCATTTCTTTTTTTTTTAATATTTTTTTTGTAAAAATAGGTAAATTTTTTAATAATAACCAATAACTTGACGAAGAAATTCTCTTATTCCATAATTTATTCTTATGACCATAAATAATCAGCAGCATAAAATATTGTATCAAGGTGATGGAATTAATCGAGAATTTCCTATTACTTTTCCTTTTGAAAATAGCAGAAATCTGTCAATAATTATTAAACAAGAAAATCTTGCTGATATAAAATTAAGTGAAAATGATTTTTATTTACGATCAGATTCAAATCTAGATTTTAATACTGTGGTATTATTGCAACCACTTTTAAAAAAACAACAGCTAGAAATAATTAGAAGTACAAATATCTTACAAGAAATAAGGTTAAAAAATTATGAAAGAATAGATGGTGAGTTATTAGAAGCTGCTCTAGACAAGATAATTATGATTCTACAAGAGATAGATGGGCAAAATGCTAGGTCATTAAAATTTAGTGAAGATAGTACTGGCAATATTTCTATAGAAGACCCAAAAAATAATGCAGGTAAATTATTAATAGTAGATTCTTCTGGCAGAAAAATATCTTATTATGATGCATCTGCTGTAAAGACTGCAGGTTTATATATTAAAAATAATTTCTCTGGGGATAACAATACTAAAAAATTTAATTTATCTTTTACTGCGGCTTCGGCCAATAGTTTGATGGTTTTTGTTAATAAAATAATTCAAGAACCACAATTAGATTATGTAATTTTAGCTAATTTTATTATTTTTACTAATGCTCCACCTTTTGGGATTAATAACATATATGTTATTAATCTTGCTGACAGTAAAGAATTAGCAACGGTTGGTGATGCTAGCATTACTACTCAGAAGCTGATTTCCGGTATGGTTTTGCCTAATCCTGAGTTACAGCAATATTCACAAACTGTGAAATCTATTTCCTCAGTTGGAGGTAAGATAACTATAGATTTAAGATTGGCTTCGGTCTTTGAATGTGTTCTAAATGAGGATAGTGAATTTATTTTTATCAATCCGCCATTATATGGACGCAATATAGGCTTTAAATTATTTTTACATACCGGTAATAATGCTTATAAAATTACCTGGCCAATTACAGTAAAATTTTCTTATGGTAAAGTTCCTGATTTAAGTTTGCCCAATGAAAATCATTTATTGATTTTTGAAACCATTAATAATGGTGATAAATGGTATGGAGCTTTAGTTATGGAGGCAATATAAAATGCGCGCATATAATATTTATAACCAGCCTTATCTTAATGCGGCCTTATTTAATGGCAGTAATTGTTATTTAGATAAACAAGATTTAAATGAAATTAATGCCAAAAAAGGCGTTTTAAGCTGTTGGTTCAAAAGATTAAGTGGAGATCAGGCCGTATTTTGTGAAATACGTAATGATAATAATTTAGTTTTAAGTATTGGAATAGATACTATATTTAACAGCATTTATTGTGATTGTTTTCATAATAATAAAAGTCATTTGTTTTTTAGTAGCGATAGAGATACGGTCACGGCTAATTCTAAATGGCGACATTTATTAGTTACTTGGGATCTGGGAAGCTTAGCGTTGAATAATGCTTGTCAAATTTATCTCGATGATAAAAATATAATTAGTACTAGAAATATCTTGGGATCGGCAAATAAAGAAATTAATTTTAGCAGCAAGTATTTGCGAATAGGAACAAATATTCCAATTAAGACTGTAAAAATGAAAATGTATCTTGCTCAGTTATATATTACTTTGGGTAATAATTTTGATGCTAATTTAAAAAATAATCGGCGAGAATTTATAGGCAGTAGTATTCTTCCTACAAGCTTGCCCTCAAGAATAAGTAATAGAGAAAATAAAATTTTATTTTTATTTAATACTAGGGATGATCTAGCTTTAGACTACTACAAGCAATTTTCTTTTAAAGCTAATGGCAATATAATTCTTGTACCCCAAATCTCTATAAGATTAACTCAATAGTTGTCTTTGGAAAAGTATAGTATTTTAGTTTGAAAAATTCATATTTTGTGGATCCTTCAGCAAAACATAAATATTATTATAAGTATCTGTTTTTTCAGAATATGTAGCATTATGAAAATGATTTATTATATAGTATTTCATGATTGAAATGACCTATATTATGGATCCTGAATAAAACATAAATAGTATTATAAGTATATGTTTTTTCAGGATATGTAGCATCATAGAAATAATTTAATAATTATTGATTAGAGGTAAATTATTTCTTGATCTACTATATGTGTATTTTATGTAAATCATTTTCTAATCTACTATATTTTTTATTAAAAAGACACTTTTTTACAACCGAGTATTTATTAGCGGTATTTTTAAATAAGCCAAGAATTTGCATCTAACTTTTTAAATAATTAAACTGGTAATTAAATTTCAGCATAAAATTTTTTATAAAAAGGAGAAAGCATGTCTTTTGATATAGATGTTGCTAGTGTTCAACAATATACAACTAATATTAGTTTATTATTACAACAAAAAGGCACATTACTTAAAAATGCGGTTAATGTCGCAAGCTATAATGGTAAAGCCGCGAAAGCTGTAGAACAAATAGGCTCAGTTACGGCGCAAAGAGTTACAACTAGGCATAGTGATACACCGATTTCCAACACTAAATACAATGCGAGATGGGTATTTCCTAAAGATTATATTTGGGCTGATTTAATCGATGATGAAGATAAATTAAGAATGTTGATTGATCCAACTTCTTCTTATTCTTTAAATGGTTCTTATGCTATCGGTAGGGCAATGGATGATGAAATAATTTCAGCATTTTTTGCTCCGGCAAAAACCGGAGAAAATGGTAATGAAATAACTAATTTTCCAACTAGTCAAATAGCCAGTAAGCTTGATAAAGATCGTAAAGAAACTGGAATGTCGGTAGATAAATTAAGATTGGGTAAAAAAATCTTACGACAAAATGAAGTTGATATGGATAATGATCAAGTTTATTGCGCAATAACTGCTCAACAAGAACAAGATTTATTACAAGAAACTCAAGTAACTAGTCTTGATTATAATACTAAGCCTGTACTGGTAGACGGTAAATTATCTAGCTTTATGGGGATCAATTTCATTAATATTCAAAGATTGCCTTTCGATGGAGGAGTTCGATCTTGTCCTTTATGGAGTAAATCCGGGATGCATTTAGGAATATGGAATGAAATATCAGCCTCACTTGATAAACGAGCAGATAAACGTAATGCCATGCAAGTAATGGTTAAAGGGAGCTTTGGAGCAACCAGGGTAGAAGAAGGAAAAATAGTTAATATTAAATGTCAAGAATAAGGGGTTAATTTATGAGTAGAGAAAAGATTTCTAGTGTAATTAATGAAGGAAAATTAAGAAGAAATAATATTTGTGTTAGTAGTGATCTTATTAATAGCGATAATCAATTAGTTATGCTTAAGCTAAATTTAGACGCTTATTTAGAAAATTTACTCATCGCCTATGATGATTTGGCCGATGATTCTAGTTTTAATGTTGGATTGAAAGCTGGAGATACCTATTTCTTCCCGAGTTTATTTGCCGAAAATATTATTTTAAATAATAAGGCGGCCGCCTTAACGGAGCTAAGGTTCCAGAAATTACTTATTACTTCGGTTAATCAAACCATTCGTGAATTTGCTAATATTAAAAATGATGAGTTATTAACCGCTGATATAGTATTAGTTTTTAACAAGAGACCGCATAAAACGGGGAGTATTTTACTTAAAGCTACTTATGCAATTTTATAACTGTAATTTTTTAAAATTATGACCGCAAAGATTGATTTAGTAAATTACGCTTTAATTATGTTGGGTGAGCAAACTATTGCGAGCCTAACTCAAGATGATAAAGCTGCGCGTTTAGTAGGCTCTGTTTACAATCTTTTACTGGATAATGAACTTTGTGGTCATCCTTGGCATTTTGCAACAAAAAATACTCTTTTAGTAAAAATGCCCAATGAAGAAATAAATAATGGATTTAATAAATATTTATTACCACTAGATTGTTTACAAGCCAAAGAATTTTATTCTCAGTCTAAAAATATAGATATAAGTAATGAGATTTGGCAAGAAGGAGGAGTCGTTTATAGCAAATATCCAGCTCCTATCTATATTCATTATATTGCGCAAATTCTGGATATAAATATTTACCCTGCTTTTTTTAAAGAATTATTGGCAACCAGAATTGCTCTTGAAATAGCTCAGGCTTTGACTCAATCAAATGAGAAATATTTTCTAATTTTAAAAAAATATCAAGAAGTAAGCAGAAAGGCTCGTAGACTTAATGCTTATGCAACTCCTGCCGAATATTTGGCCGAATCAAGTTGGCTAAATTAAATTTATGCTTTTTATAATCTAATAATATTGCCAAACATTAGAAGAAAGATATATGAAAGTTGCAGTTACCCAAACTAGTTTTAATGGTGGAGAATTTAGTCCTTTATTAATGGGTCATTTAGATGCACCATTTAGAAATAATGCGGTAAAAACTTGTATTAATTTGCTACCTTTAAAACAAGGACCCTTAACTAGGAGAAGTGGCAGCAAATTTGTGCTTCCAGTTAAAAATAGTGATTCAAAAACAGCGCTAATTAAATTTGAATTTAATGTTAAGCAAAATTATATTATTGAGCTTGGTCATAAATATATGCGCTTCTTCTATAACGACGGGATAATATTGCAAGCTCATAATCCTATAATCTCCTATGATCTTAATTCTAATATTATTACTTTAACTAATCAGGATTTAAAAACTGATGATTTAGTTTATCTTTATAATGAGGAGCGTAATCTTAGTAAATATTGTAAATCTCAGCAAATTGCTGCAAATAAAATTAAGTTATTAGATTTTTATAATAGTACGGTTATTAATTTAAATGCATTAAATCTTACTTTAGCTGATAAAATTGCTAAAATTTATGAAATAGAAACTCCTTACGCCCAAGAAGATTTATTTGATGAACATGGAATTTTATTAATAAGTGTTTGTCAGTCAGCTGATATATTATATTTGACGCACCAAAACTATAAACCACAACAATTAAAACGTTTAGGGCATACTAACTGGGTTTTAGAAGATTTTGTAGCCATAGATGGTCCTTATTTAGACATTAATACGACAGATATTTCTTTGCAACCATCCGCCCTAACTGGACTTATATCAGTTTTTGCTAGTCGAGATTTGTTTAGCCTAAATGATCAAGGAAGATTTTTAAGAATTTTACAGAATAACCACTACGGTTATGGTGTTATTAATGAAGTTAAAAATGCCAAAGAAATTCTACTTCAAGTAAAGGCAAATTTTTTAAATATGAGTGCAAGTACAGATTGGCAAATTGGTTCATGGTGCGTGCAAAATGGTTATCCAAGTCTTGTTTATATTTATCAGAATCGGTTAGTTTTTGCTAAACAAAAATCAGCACCACAAAGATTAGATTTTAGCGCAAGTTTAGATTTATATAATTTTGCGCCTTCCGATTATAACGGGGTAGTTGCTGATGATCATGCAATTAGTGTTAATCTTAATTCGGATAATATTAATCCTATCAACTGGTTACTTTATCATGAGAAAGGTCTTTTAGTAGGTACTCTTGGTGCAGAATGGTTAATTGCTAGTAATAATAATATAAAACCAATTACACCTTTAAATATTCAAGCAATAAAACTCACCAATTTAGGTAGTAATTTAGTGCCAGCACTTAGTGCTGGAGGATCTGCATTATTTGTCCAGAGATCTAGGCAAAAATTACAATATATTACTTTTATGATTGATGAAGATGGTTTTCGTAATCTTGATTTAACTCTTTTTGCTGAGCATATAACATCTCCTGGAATTATAGCCTTAGCTTGGCAACAAGAACCAAGTGGCATTATCTGGGTTTTAAGAGAGGATGGCGCTTTGCTTGGCGTAACTTATGATCAGGGGCAAAAAGTAACTAGCTGGCATCGGCATATTTTAGGAGGCTTTAGTAATAATGAAGCAACTAAAATGGCGGAAGTTGAAGCGATTATGGTTATAAATAATAATGCAGAAAATTATCAAGAATTATGGCTGATAGTAAAACGAATGATTAATAATAAGATTTATCGTTATGTCGAATATATAATTCCTAATCTTACTCAATATAATAACTCTAAAGAAGAGATTTTTGTTGATAGTTATTTAAATTACAAAAGTACTAAGAAAGTAAACAAAGTTACAGGTATTGAACATTTAGAGAGGCAAGAGGTTAGCATAGTTGTAGATGGAGCAATGCATCCAAGTTTAAAAGTTTTAAATGGCGCAGTAGAGTTACAAACATCTGCAAATGAGGTAATAGTTGGTTTAAAAAATAAGTGGTTCTTAGAAACTTTACCACTTGATAGCTTAAATTTAAATAACCAAAATAATTTACTCAGCCCTAAAAGGATAAATCATATAATAATCAAATTATTAAACAGCTCTGGCATAAGATATGGGGCACGAATAGATAATTTAAAAGAAATAATAATGCCTTTATATTTTTATAATGTTAAAGCAGATTTATATACAGGAGATACCGATAAATTACCTTTTAATGGAGGCTCGCAAAATAATCCTAGCGTAATTTTAGAACATGACGGTCCTTATCCTGTAACTATATTGTCGCTAACTGCGCAATTTAACCTCGAAGAAAAGCTTTAAATATATGATAATAATTAAAGTTTTAAAAGCTGATGATTTGGAGCGAATAGAATTGCAAAAAGAGCAAATTTATATGCAAAATATTTTAAATAAAAATTATAATTTATTTTTAAGCCAGGAATTTTCATTTACAATATTCAACGAAAATAAACAAATTTTAGCTTGTGCAGGTTTAGTGCATGAAGATATAAATAGAGCTTATGCTTGGATATTATTAAGTAAGTATGTTCGTTATGAATTAATCAGCTTCCATAGAAAAATAAAAGATTTTTTAGCTTTAGCTAGTTATAAGAGAATAGAAACCTTAGCTATAAGTAACTTTCCGGCTGGAATTAGATGGTTAAAACTATTAAATTTTTATCATGAAGGTCAGCTAAAGCATTTTTATGATTATGGGCAACATGCTGAATTATTTGCAAAATATAACAACATATAAGGATTATTTATGGCTGCAGCTACTCCGTTTTTATTGGCGACTTCACCTTTATTTGGTAAAATTGCAAGTCCAATAATGCAATTTAATAACGAAAGAAATCAAAGTAGAATGTTATATAATCAAGCTAATATTCTAAACGCAGAAGGAAAAAATGCAGAATTAAATGCTCAAGCCGAGCAAGAACAATTACAAAAACAACAACGTTTAAATTTAGGTGCTTTATCTACCAATATTGCTAATTCAGGTTTTATTCCCGATCTTACTAAAAATAATTTAGCTTTAGATTATAAAGCTGGACAAATTGCAGATTTATATAAGGTAAAAAGACAAGGGGCGCTAAATGCAGCTAGATACTATAACCAGGCGCTTAATAGTCAATTTCTAAGTAAAAAGCAAAAAGGCCAGTCTCTATATAATCTAGGAAGTAATGTTGGGCAAATATTTTTAGGAAATTCTAGTAATTTTTCTACTTTCCTCGATTCTTAATAAAATTTTCTATCTCTTCAATACTTGGTATTTCCTCATCTGTATGATAATGTTCAGATTTATTTTCGTATAAAAGACCACTTCTAACTAGCCTTCTTAGAGCTTCACCTCTAGTTGCAATAAAGTTCTGGTTTTGAAATTCATTTAAATGTTTAATCACAAAAAATGGAAAGAGGAAAGACAGTCTTTCCCACAAATTATGATTAAATTTTGACATTTATTGGTTCTCCCGCATGATTCATATTGCAATTCAGTAAGCATGTGCTATACTGCCTTCATAATACGCGGTATATGCATAACTTGCATTTAGCGCGCCTGAGGTGCATAATAATATATTATTTGCATTGTAATTTAATGTCAAGAGAATTTTTGAGGGATTTAATATGGCTGGAAAAAAAGAATATATCAGAAAATACATAGCTTTTAGCACAGAAGAGTGGGCTGATGTCGAAAATTACGGCAAAGCACATTTTTTTAGCTCAGAGTCAGAAGCAGTAAGACTACTAATTAGTCGCGGTGTTACTTCTTCAAATAAAATAGTACCAAAAAAATATGGTTCTTTAGAAATGCAAAAACATTTACATTTCTCTTACGGCCAATGGGACACAATCGAAAGATTCCGTTTCGAAAGCCGTATTGACTCTTCAGCACAAGCAATTCGTATTTTAGTTGCACGTGGTTTAGAAGTTGAGAAAAAGTTAGATATTTATATTAAAGAATCTTTATAAGAATTTTTTATAAATTAGATAATTTAAAAAGGGAACCTCTTTCTGGAGGTTCCCTTTTTGTTATTGCCTAATCGGTTCTTAGTAAAACCCGCTAAAAACTACTCAAACGATAGTTTGAGATCGCTACCTAAACGATTACTTAGTAATTTTTCAATTGTCTCGGTACGATCAATTAGCCGCATAGTAGTATTTAAAGTTTGATCATTATGTTGTTCGCGGTGAAACAAAAGAGTGCGAATATTACTTAAATTATGTTTATACTGCATCACGCTATCTTTGGCCTCTAAAGTTAGATTGTCACTAGCAGAATTAATTGATTGAATAATCTTATCAATATAAACATAAAGAATATTAAGGGCTACAACTTCGGCCAAAGTATCAAAATCTAAAAAATTATTTGAACCTTCATAAGCGGCATAAATATTTAGCATTTTGTATAAAGGCAAAGAAGTAGTATTGATAAGACCTTTATGTCTATCTTCTAAAGCTGTATCATCTTTTATATGATCCATTATTTCTTGAAGTAAATTTCTAATTTTTTCTTTAAAAGCATTATTTTTACTAACATTTTGTGTGGCGCCATCAAATGTAGGATTTAAACATTTCTCGGTTTCATCACAATGTAGTATATTAATATTATTCCCGTCTAATATTGCGGTAATAATTTCATTATTGTTAATTTTACCTGAAATTTGCTGAATGGAGGAAGGCCTATCAGCATTATCTCCAGGTTTTATAATTATGGTACCAGTAAGGGTCATAAATAATTCAGCAAGATTACGATCATTAATAATATTACCACTACTAATATTCGGAGATTTTTTTAAAGCTTCCCATGCAATGTTGATATTCTCAGTAGCTATATTTTTAAATTCATTATCACCTTGGGCATTGGTTTCCGATCTTTTACCTTCGCTACCACATCCATTGCGAGAAGCGGCATAATCAGAAAATAGACCTTTTTTACTACCAATAGCTTCACAAATATGTTTGCTAGCAATATCTTGTTTGGGCCAAACAGAGCCAACTAAACTTGCTGCTTGTTCACAAGAATTAATTCCAGCATTATTTACCATTTGTGCTAAATCTTGCAGTTCAGAAATTTTACCAGCAATTAAAGGACTAATCGTTTCTAAAGCCAACTGAAAAGAAAAACCTACCGCATTATTAGCGATTGCTTTCATTGAGGCGACCAATTGACCGCTATTGATAAAAGAAAAAGATCCGGCAAATAAGTCAATTCCTCCGCAACCTGCGCGAATGCTAGGTAATTCAATTGTGGCTAGTTGAATATTCTCTGACCTAGTCCGGGCATGAATATTCCCCATAGAATAATAGCCAGCAGATTGACCAGTAAAAGCTGAGGACCCGGTGACATTAGTATTAAATCCCATATCATTCCAGAATCTTTGCATATCATTTTCTAATGAGCCTGCAGCTACAGGTAGAGCAAAAAATATTATAAAAAAAACAAAAAAATATCTAATAATCATTACCCACCTTTTTTTTAAGAAGTACAAAAATTCTTTCACTTAATTCCTGGCTACTTAATAAACCAAAACCAATTGGAATAAGGCTATGTTCTTTATTATCGTAAAGTATAGTTGCCGGAACAGGGTATTTATTTAAGCCTAATTTTTCTATCTGACCGTTATTGACCATACTATCTGGCCATTCTGCTAATGTACCGCCATCTTGCGAGATTGCTTGTACGGTAAAGCCATATTTTTCAGTAAAATTCTTTAAAATTGGAGAAAAACGATGACAATATAAACAATCAGAACGATAGATAAAAAATATTCCGTAGCGTTTGCGAATATCGTCTATGGCCGATTCTTCATCTTTATTTCGCTCATCAAGCCAGGCTTGTTTGCCTAAATTATTTACTGGGCGTACTAAAGTATAATCAAGCTCAGGATTTTTCCAAACCACTCTGCGCCACTGATCGGAAAATAAAGATGCACGTTCTAGTTGTTTGCGCTGCAGTATTATATAATTTTTAATATTCTTTTGCGTAGGATGTAAAACAGCTAAGGCTTTTTTTTCTTCTAGTTCTTGCTTAATTGTTTTTAGTTCAGCAAGTGGATCAAGGTTTGTTAGTGTATCTATATGATTTTCTTTAGACTTTTTCTTTTTTCTCTCACAATAGAAATGCCAACCTAATTTATTAAATTTGCAACTTGCTAAATCAGCATTTGCCGCAAAGGTTTTTGGTGCAATTATTGTAAGCATAAAAACTAATAGCAAATATTTCATTTATAATAATCTCTAATTTCTTGATTAATATTATCTTGGGTTTTGCTGTTATTTATTTCACGATAATTAGCGCTTAAATCTTCATAAATTTCACTAAAATCTATTTGTGATAAATCAAGCTGCTGCAATTCCGTAATAGTGATAGCTCTACAGTTAGGGTTTTCTGCATCTCCCCAATTAATGTCTAATTGCGCTCTGCCTTGTTCGTGAACTATACGACTAAGTTTTGAAGGAAAACAACAATATGATTTACGTTTTTCTTTACAAATACCAAGGATTTTTTTTGAACAATAAGTTCCTATATAAGTGCATAAACCAGAATCTTGCTCTTCTATTAGTTGTCTTTCGCTAGAACTACATGAGGCAAGACCAATATCTTGGCCCCAACCATCATCTTTACAACAATTATTAAAACCTAAAATATTTTTACTACAATAAAAACCATTTCCTTGAAATATTTTTAAGTCAGAATTATTTATTTGATCTTGTAGTTCTTTTAAAGTTGAAAAACTACTAAGCGCACTTGAAAAATTATTATTATTTTCTCTATTAACTTGCTGGCAATTACCAGAAACACAATATATTTGGGAACCACAAATTAATTGTTTTTTATTCGCTGAATTACTATTTACTGGGCATAAATAGGATTTTTCTTCACTTAAACAATGGTTAGAAATATTCTCAGTTAAACAAGTACTGGTTTTTAACGTACATCTACTGGCAAGATCGGTGCAATCAGAAAAAGTTGGAGCGAAGCAGGAATATTCTTTTTTATATTGCCAACAATTTTTGTAAATATTTTGGCCACTAATTATTTTAGTTGCTGCTGGCTCAATACAAGATTCTTTAATCATTTGGCAATTGCTATAATCATTACAATTGCTGCTATCTAGTTCGTCTTTAACTAAAGTATATGAGCTTAAAATTTTTATAATATTATCATGCTGAGCTAGTAAGTTACCGCAAGTAAATTCGTTAGTAAAATTATTACATACATGAGCACTATCATATTGGCTACAAACTGAATTGACTTGTGTACAACTATTTATAGCCTCAATTACCGCACAATAGTTAGTATAAGTATCTAAGGGACAATCATAGGTTGTTTTATATTCCCAACAATCTCGAAACACATTAATCCCAGAAATTAACCTAGTTTGATTTGGACTTAAACATTCTTGTTTTTTCAAAGTACAATTATTTGCGGGAGGACTCGCAAAAAGTAAATATGGCCAACACACAAAAATTATAATTAAGAACAATTTTCTTGCCATTCCTGCCTCCAATTATCACAACAAGAATGTTGTTTGATTTTAATTTGAAATCTCACAATAAAATTGGATTCTCCAGAGAGATCGCTACGTGTTTGCAGCCATAAATTTAATAGATTGGTCCCATTTTTTAGAGATTGTTTAGAATTAATTTGGCTATTTACTTCCATACGCTGATAACTACATTTAGCTTCTCCAGGTAATTTAGATATTGTTCTGCCGTCATAATATGTCCAAGGCAGGCTTGAATTATCAATTATAGGATTAACCATTGAACTTGCGGCTACTAAATAATAATTATTTAGTTTCAATCTATTTATACCTACCCCATAAATATAAGATCCTGTAAATATTTCGATATCATTAATATCATCAATATTGAAGCTAATAGTGGCTGCGGTGACATCACAGGAAAATCCTGGATAATTATAACCTCTCCTGGTGGGAACTAATGTAATTTCTAACAAATTACCATTATAATTCCAGGTAACATTAGAAGGAGCGCTAATAAGTTTAAAATTATTGTGGGGACAATTTTTAATTTTTTCACAAGTAAGTGATAAAGATTTATTACAAATTTTTTCAATATGCTCTCTTGGTTTGTTACATTGATATTTATAATTTTCTTTAAACTCTATTATTCTGCCTATAGTACAAGTAGGATTAGTTATTTCATTAGTTATATTACATGTACGCAGTTCAGTATTATTACTATTCTTAACGATATTTTCTTCATGGCAATCATTATAAGAACTATTAATATTCACTAAATCCTGATTATCTTTATCTTGAATATTAAACGAATTTTGTAAAAATTGTTCGTCTTTCTTAACGGTTATATTCGGCCGATTTAAGTGCGACTCATTAATTAAATTTCTGGTAGGATCATTACTAAATTCTTGGTTGGGCTTAGTAATTAAATCATCTGGCCCATAATTAGCTTCTTTGGGATTTGTACTATAATTAGGTAAAAATCTTATACTCTGATCAGAATTAGTACCATTTAATAAGGCGTTATTTAGGCTATTGCTTAAATCTTGAGCTTGATTATTAATCTCACTAGCCCAAATAATATTTGCCTTGCTTAAAAATAATATAGAGATAAATATTATAAATAATCTCACTTCAACCTCATAACTAAAGTTTGGGCATTTTCTTTAGCAAAATCACCATCTTCTGCAATCTTGGTCAAAGCATAATTTAAGGTTATATTTCCTTGGATAAAATCATAAATTGGTGTCGCATCACATTTATAATCTGGGCAAAGATTAGTATTGGAACTAAGGACAATAAAGGTTGGTATTTGTTTAATTGCAAATAGGCTAAATAATTTAGGATCAATTATGGTATTTACTTTGTTATAACCAATTTCTTGCATAAATTTGGTAGTATTTGTAAAAGAATTATTAATTAATCCTCTAAATACTAAAATACCATCTAATTTGGCGACATCTTTACCTAATTGGATGAGGCTAGTTTTAGGCATACTACTTGAAACAAAAACTAATAATGGACTTTTATATTCTTGTAAATTATAGCCACTAGCCTTAATTTCTGTAGGCAAAATACAAATTAATAATGAAATAAAAAAAACGCTAATAAATCTATAAAACACAACAATTCCTTTTTCGCCAAATTAACCAACCAAAATCTTCACCAGTGATAGGAACTTCTTTAAAAGCTTCATAAAAAGCGCTACTCCTACCATAAGGATTACAAGCATAGCGGCCAGTACCAGGACTTGGATTTACTATCTGTGAGCGATATTGACTTTTTTTCATGATTGGCATGATATAAGGTGAGCACAAAGCCTCTTCTCCAGAAGTGCCTAAGGCTAGGCCTAAACGATGGAATTTATAATTAATCCGTTCGGCGATAAGTAAACTTGCTTGTACTGAACCTACTTGTTCTTGAACATGACCATTAAGTGGATACATACTTCCTTGGCAACCGGCGCACCAAAATAATTGATCTATTGGTAAATAAGCTGAAGCTGCAACACAGTCAGCCGCACATGCTGCTTGGGCTATAAGATTGCTAAATAAAATAGATTCAGGGTTAAGTAAAAAAGTGAGCTCATCATCTTCCCACATAGGATCAAGCTCACTCATGTAAGCCAAATAATAATTACTATTTTCTAAGCAGGCAAAATCATTAAAAAGATTAAGTAAAAAAAGCACTGGATAATTATACCAATGAACATGCCAAGAACTAGCACCAGCATAATTTTTTTTATATTTATAAGTACGGGCAATTTTAATGCCAGGTTTAATTATCATGCCACCAAGATTAACAAAGCAAAAAGGTTGTTTAGTAACATCAGCTAAAAATACTGGCTCAAAGAATCCAGCAGCCACGCCTAAACGAGGTACTGGAGTGCCGCAAGCACATAAAGGTGAAGTCGGATTACCTCTATCTGGACGGTTGCTAGCTTTAGTAATAGAAGTGCTACCTATGGTAATAGGAAATAAACAATCCCAACAAATATCAGTAAGTGGATTAATAAAATTACCATGACAATTTTTTTCAGCTAGGGAAAAATTAGGTATAAAGCTAAATAATATAAAAATTAACAAGCCCATTATTTTCATAAAAGAACCTCATTAATTCTAATTAATTTATTCTCTTGTTGTAAAAGAGCCGGGTTATGTTTGACTTTAAAATAATTACTAATGTTAGCATTTTGATCGAAATAAAAACGTTGTTTATATTTTTTCATTAATTTAATTGGCGAACCTTTAGTTAGAATAATTTTATCTAAATTATGACTTTCTTTAAGTTTGCTTAAGGCCCAGATAACTTGTTTTTCATCATCTCCATCAATAAGTAACAAACGATATTTTAAGCTGATAAAATCTAAAGGGTTTACCCTCTGGCCTTTATGGATAATTATATTGCCGTAAGCATCTTTTATTTCTTGATAACTGGTAATTGAAGGATCAAAAATATAACTCGAATTTTTATGAGCAAGGCTAATAAATTCTGCAGGTTTGGGATTAAAAATAAAATTTTTACTTTGGTCGATAATTTTATTTTTAAGTTTTAGTAAATCACCATTATTATTGGCTTGTTGCAAATGGTCTTTAATCATTTGTAACAGATCAGGCTCAATAATATTATAGGTTTGGCCATAAACCCCTAGATCTTTAGCGTAAACATTAAAAGAGAGGCAAAGCCACACCAACAATGCTCGCACGAGAGATCCAGCCAATATCTGAATAACGTGAGTCATAACTATCTTTATGCGGAGAGTAAACAAAGAAATAATCTAAAGGAATTGTACCGGTTGGCCCAGGTTTTAAAGGTTTACCTAGTTTGCTTTTGGTTTTTACTATTCCTAAAAATTGTTCATTAATATAAAGCTTATTTTGTATAATTTTTACAGAATCATCAGCCTTACCTTTGACAATCTTAACAAAAATCTGCCTATAATAAGGGTTTTCTGGCGGTATAAAAGCAATGTAAGAATTAAGCTCGGGATTTTTATCATAAGTGTCAACTAGAAAAAATCTATTGGGTAAGGAATGAGAGATATTTACTATTATCTTATAACGTTCGACAAAATATAATATACCGATCAATAAAGTAAAAATAATTGCCAAATATATAGGTAATTTATTTCGCATAATAATAACCTACTTTAAATTTTTAAAATTTAGTGTAGATAAGGAATGTACTTGGTTAGTAATATCTTGTACTCCAATAACATCGCCACTTAAAAGAATGATCAAATTATTATCTGAGGCTATTTTTTCTAAAGTTAGATCAAGAGCCTTAATAAAATCTTTTGTTTTTGCAGAAAGCTTATTATCATCGACATCTGATGTGGCTAATTTTAACATAAAATCTTTTTTGATTTTATTTAAATCAAGAGCAACTATTTTAGCTTGCTGACTTTGGACATATTCCATAATTAGACAAGAAACTAAAACTGCAGCTAAGCAGGAAAAAAAGCTATAAAGCAGCATAATAGCAAAATTACTCAAGAATATTTTATCACTAGAAGGGGACATCATCTTTTACTCTCTTTAGAATTAATTTTATTAGCTAAATAACTTATGGCGTCAGCTAGACTATAACCTTCGGTTTGTAGTTGCTGTACAAGATGGTAATCTTGTGCTTTAGAGCTATATAAAGCAATAGAGTAGGGATCGAGCAATAGTCGCGCTACCACATAACCAGCTGGGCCACAAATCATTACTTCAGAATATTGATGATGGATGGTACGTAAGGATTTAAGTACTTGTTCCATGTTAGCATCAATAGCTAAACGTTTCATATTCTTTATTTGTTCAATAGATTCTTTCTTCTGTGACAGCAAACAAACCCAATCAGTATTTTCAATCGCAGCTTGTGCCGCAGGATTTTTGTAATAATCATTTACTGATTGTGTACCAGTTACGATATTACCGCGATATTTTCTGGCACGTCTAGCAAGGCCTTCAATAAATTCTCCAGTGGATTTACCATGTAATAAGTCCCAAGCTTCATCAATAATCATTGATGTATTTTGTTTTCTGCCACCTTTATACATGGTTTCTGAAATCAAAAACATTAAAAGCATCATTACAATTCCTTGTAATTCTTTTTTATTTTTGAGTTCCGCAAGTTCAAAAACTATCAATTGCTCATCTGGAGAAATATTAGCTTTACCATTAAAAAAACTCGCATAAATTCCTTGTTTAGTATAAGGAGTAAGCATTAGGCTTAAATCATTAGCCCTTTTATCTTCATGGGAAATCAAATAATCGGCAATTAAGCTAATGTCGGCATTTGTTTGTCGTTCATTCCAAGCAAAACTTACCGCCTTTTCAATATAAGCATTTTCAATATCGCTAGTAATCTCAGTACTTCTACACATTTGCCGAATAATCATGTTAATTAATTTTAAAACTTCGGTTTTATAGTCATTAGAGGATGTAAAGATATTTTCATCGATAATTGAGAATGGATTAATACAAAGATTGGCTTTGTCGGTGAATTCAATAAATTGCCCGCCTTGTATTTTGCAACTATTCATAAAAGAACGGCCATCATCTATAACAAATACTCGACCGTTACTTCCTAAAACTGAAGTTACATAATCTTGCATAAAGACCGATTTACCACTACCTGATTTACCAATCACTGCAACATTATAATTACCTTCTTCATTAGCAAAAGGATCCCAAAAAAAAGGTTGTCCTCTCCGGCCAAATAATAACATACAAGGGCTTTGCATTCCTTTATATTCACCCTGTAAGGGTGCAAGATTAGCGCAAGTCCAAGAAATCATATTTTTACTGCGGCCAAACATCTCAAGATCTAAAGCTAATCCCTCACTTAAAGTAAAAGGTAAGGCGGCCAAAAAATTTTGTAATTGGACAAATTTCTCGCGGGCAATTACCCAGCCATTGGCCTTGTATAACGCTTTTAAAGATTGTTCAGCCGTTTCAATTTGTGATTTTGGCGCATAAAGTAAAATCTGATAAAAAGTTCTCACCAATTTTTGTCCTTGATTTAATTTATCAACGACAAATTGCCAATCTCTCTGTTTATTATAAAGATTGGGCATATAACGAGCAAGTCCTGTACCTGCTTGCTGTGTAGCTCTTGAAGCTTTAAACATAGCCCGATTATTTTCTTTAGCTTCATCATTTATAGTTAAAGAAAAACTAATAAGATAAGGATAGGGTAAGCGTAAATAGTCAGAGCTTGAGCTACCCAGTAATTCGGTCATTTCTATTTGGCTCCATAATAAAGGATAAGATCTAGCGGTAAAAGCCCTAATTAATATATCTGACAACTCTGAATAAATACCATCAGGAGTAATTTTAAGTGAGTTTTCCGGATGGGTTAGTTGTAAATTAAGTGGATGTTTATTGTTATAATTTAGAATATTTTTCTTATAAGAAATTTCTGGATGAAGAATTTCATCGAGAAAATTGATAAATTCTTGTGGTTGTAATTTCAGCGAACTGATATTAATACTTTTAAGGTTAGTTTGAATTGACTGGCATAAATTATACATTTGCTCTAAGGATTTTTTATCTGGATAACCAGGGAGAGAAACGGCCACAAAGATTCTAAAATCACGAATAGAGTAGGGACTATCGGCAAAAAGTGAACTCCAATTTGCCTTGCTTAAATAATCAGCTCTTTTTTTAGCTAAAAATGAATAAATTTCCTTAGAATTATCTCTGGCTTGTTGCCAATGATCTATAATATGCGAAATATTAGGACTAGCCCAATTAATAAATTGCATAGAACAGCCAACTGGCATACCATCTGTAAGCATTCCAGTTAATACTTTAACCGTATCAATATTGCCGCCAACTAAAGGTGATATTTCTAAAATAAAACCAAAACTATCATTATTAATATAAATATCGCTATTCTCATCAAAGCTACGGTAACATAAAAAAGAAGCTATATTGGTATAATTACTAATTGGCTTTAATTGATTATCTAAATATTCATCCCCAAAATAACTAGAGATTTTCTTTTTAAAATTATTTAGCATTATTCATCATCCATTTATTATCTTGTTTTATAACGTAAATAACTTTCTCAGCATGTAAATTACCGTCAAGATCAATGAAAGGTGTAAACCATAATTTAGCGACTTCTTCATTTGATCTTTGTGGAAAGATGTTATTTGCTAAAGAATTATTTATCGGTAGAAATTCTTTAGGCTTGCTCTTAAATAAAGAGTTAAAAAAACTTTCTTGAATAATTTTTGGCTGGTTTAATACTTCTTCGCTAGTTTGATCGGCATGAGTAATAGTATTGCAAAATTTACCTGGGGCTGCCGGACAATCCCACTGAGATTTGACATTAGATTTACAAGAAGTTATTAAAATCAGAAAAAATAAAAATAATAAATTATTATAACGCATCTGCTTTCTCCTTTTTGTTATCGAGATTATGAGTAATTTTTACTCCTTCTTGGAAAACTAGTTCTACTTTAAGACCAGCACCTATAGTTATAACTGGCTGATATTGTTCGGCCCGATTAATTAAATAATCAGCAAGCCTATCACTTGATTTACTAAAACCTTTACCAACCCCTTTGCCGATAACACTTTTATTACTCGGCTGTTCCACAGCAAATCCGCCATTTAATAAAGATGGATTAGTTAAACGTTCAGAAACTCCTTCACCTAAACCGCCGACAAGACCTGCCATAAAACTTTTACTAACTAAATCTCCTTCACGACTAACTACAAATCCCCTAACTCCAGCTCGACCAAGACCTGCCACATAACCTTTAACTTCGATTTCAGAAATTTCGTCCTCACTAGCAGCGCAGGTCATTTTAAGTAATCTGGCAAAGATTTTCTCACTACTTAAATCACCATAAGCGGCTCCAGTTACTATACAGCCCGTGATATCGGTTTCTTGCTTTATATTATTCTTGGCTGCGCTTATTGCCTTAGAGGTGACTCTAAATAATATTGGTCTTGGGTCTGTTTGTGAGTTAATTCCTACAGAGGCATCAACTCCAGAAATAATAACTGCTTGTGCATAACTTCCAGCTGGTAAATAATCTTTACTATTAAATATACTATTTTTATTATCTTTAACTCCGGATAATTTAACATCAATAGTTTCAATCTTACTAGATCTGGCAAGAGTATTATTCTTATTGGCATCTGGGGATGCAAAAGGATCTGTTAAATTATTATTATTTTCTAATTGGTTGGATGATTTGTTTTCAAATTCTGGATGTTTTTTTAAATCTTCTTGGAGCAAAGTTATTTGTTTTAGATATTCTTCTTGATTATTTTTATATTCCTTTAGACTTTCTTCGTCAGCCAGATTTTTTTTACTTAATTTGTCGGCTAAAGAGTCTATCATTGTTTGTAACTTCTTATTTTGCTCTTTGGTTTCAGAAAGCTCAATTGCCAGATTATTTAGTTTAGACTCAGAATGTTCAAGCCATCTATCTTCACTTTTGGCACCCTTAGTTATATCTTCGATAACAATTTGCTCTTTATTATTTTTTGCGGTAATAAGATTGTCTTTTCCTCCTGCTAGAAGAATTAAAATACAAATGCTGATAAGAGCTATAATGCTCAAAGCAAAAAGCAAATATTGTTTATTCTTTATTTTATTTTTATTATCTAAATTAATATTTTCGCTCATAAATTTCGCTCCTTTATTAAATAAAGAAGGGTATGGGCTTTGGCTTTTAGCTTAAAATTTTTAAAGCTAACTATTATAGTATCTGGATTTGAAAACAGATTCTCTGTGAGAGTGATTTCTTTTTTGTCTTTATTTTCTAGTAGATAAACTTCTCCTATATATTTTTTACCAATTAACTTTTTATTTAGCGTTAATTTTAAATTTTTGAGTGTAAAACTTTTACTTTGTTTATTTTCTAAAACATAACCAGCTAACAATTGATCTGATGCTAAATGTTTATACAAATTAATTAAATTTGGATAATCTAGTCTAGAAACCACAGCTCTTTTTTCATTAGTTTCATTCAAAGTAATACTATCATTTTTGATAAATATTTGCTCCGAAGGGATATTTTTAGGCAGTAAAAGTAATTTATAGGTAAAACCTTTTTCAGTATTAATAAATAAATTTAAAGGTTTGTTATAAGGATTCGCATTAGTTAAATAAACATCTCCCAATTCTTCATCGATACTTAAAGAAAACTCTCCATCATTTTTTTTAACCGCGCGAATACGATCGCCAATAGTTTTTATTCGATTAATTTCATTTGCAGAAATACTTGCTCTAATTTCACTAGAATCATCAGCTATTTTAATTTGATTGGCCAAAACAATTTGACTGCCTAAGCATATAAATAAAAAAATAAAAAATTTAGCCATTATTTTTTACCTTAATTTTATGTTCAATAAATTTTCTTAGAAAAAGCTTACCATTCTCATAGCTAAAACCTATTTTATAGATTTTTTGCTCTTTACTGGTTTGTACTTGTCCAACGTAAGTATGAAGATCTCCATGGACAAAGGCGGTTAAGCCATCTTTATCTAAAGAAATTGAACTGGGATAAAAAGCCGTAGTGACTCTTTTTTGTTGGATAGTTTCACCAAGTTCTGTAAGTTTGACTTTTAATACTCCGTAGCTTGCTGGATGAGCTATTTTCAAAATAGTACTTGTTATATATTCTATGTTATTTGGCGTACGATTTAAGATGGTAGTAACCACATCTCTAGCTATATCCTCAACATAATTAGCCGATAATGTTTTCTGGGTGATTTGATAAGGTCCAGAAATAACATTAGGTAATAATATAGTTGTCCGGTCTCTAGATATTAAACAAAAAGCTAATAATAAATTTATTAGCATGCTTACAAATAAAAACAGTACAAATAAATTACGTAATCTAACATTATAGCTTAAGGCCTGCACTTGATTAGTTATGTACATATTTTTTCCAAAAAATTTAGCCAATATAAAAACGTAAATGTGAAGAAGGAGTAGCTTTAAGTCTCATAATTATGTCGGGATAGAACCAATAAAGCGCAAAGCGTATGGTACTTATATGCCCAGCACGTTTAAGCTTAATCCAAGAAATATAAGAGGTAAGGCTTAGTATTATTCCTAAAATAAAATAACTAAGTGATATGCCAATAATTACTGGAATAACTAATATGCAGGCCTCGTCTATAGTCCAAAATAACCATCTTTCCGGCTCATCTAAATAGCGGGGGATATAATAAATTTCCTTATCGTCCATTTTCAATTTCCTAGATCAAAGCAGTTATGCCGGCAGTCACTGCAGCAGTACCAACTCCAGCAGTGAGCCCAATACCTAAAGATCCTGCAATAGCAATCGGATTAAATTTAAGTACTGAGGCGATAAGGGCAAAAGCTAAAGAAGTTAAAGCTATTACTCGGCCTAAACCACCGCTTATCAGTCCAACAAGCTTAGTTTGTGCTACTGCAAATTCGGCACCATCGGTACCAGCTAAGCTAAGTTCTGGGATAAATATAAAAATAATTAAGATAAAAAATATAACTATTTCAGTAATATATTGTTTTATGGTATCATGGTTCATGACTTGGATTAGCTCCTATTTGTAAAATTAAGTAAAATTGGTAAATAGACATGAGAATAACCTTTACTAGTCAGCTATTTAAATAACTAGTAGGGGGAAAATTTAGGTTTGTTTGCAGTTTTCTAAAACAATATTTAGGTTTTAAATTAGTTTACTCATAATATCCTCCTCTTGATATTTACAGCACAGGAACAGCTTTTTCGCGGCTATTGTCCATAAATATGCATAAAATACTTTTAACAACAATAATAACATACTGGTGCAAAAGAGTTGGACTGCCTCAACTCTACCTGAGTAGATGGTCAGGGCAGGTCATTTTATGGTCATTGGCGTTATAAATACGAATATATGCTCATAATGTGACGCTCTTTGTCCTAATATATGCAATAGGTCGTATACCATGTAATACTGTTAAATGTCAATAGGTGAAATGTATGAGATACGAAAAAGATGATAATAGCGCTGTGCGCAAGACGATAATATTCCCCAGAAGCTTATGGCAAAGGATACAAGAATTTAATAAAACTTTCTTATTCCCAAGTGACGTGTCCGCCGCAAGATTCCTAGTTAGTTACGGCTTAAGAACCGCGCCTATGAAGCTTGAAACTCGCTACCCAGAACAAGATGTAAGAATGTATTTAAATTTATCTGCAGCATTATGTAATGAAATTAGTAACTTTAGATTTCATCATCGTTTAGATGCTGAAAGAGATGCTATATTGATGCTAATTGATCAAGGTTTAGCAAATATTTACAATTCTCTTGAGAAAAGATAGATCTAATTTAGATTTTTATAAGAAAAGACGCCTATTATATCAAAAATAATAGGCGTTTTTTTAAGAAATATTATTAGATTTCCGTATTTTATACGTTAAAGACAGATAAATACATTTTTTCAACTCTTTTTCTGGAACTAGATCATTTTTATTAAAAATAATAGCTCTATTTCCGGAGTAATTAAAAATCTTAGGATAGATTAAAGAAAAATCTTTAATTAAAGATGTTTTGCAATTAAAATACATCATGTAGTTATTTGGGCAAGATTTCTTCCAATCTATTCTTATGGCGCTTCCTGTTTTATTGTTATTATAGCTTGGCTCTCCCCATTTGAGACTTTCTTCGATTTGACCTATTTCTTTATTTTCAATAGCAACATTTAATATTAGTTCTCTTAAATAAATTAATTTATCTTTAATGAAATCAGGATAATTAATAAATTTATCTGCAACATCAAGATTGTTAAAAGTAATATTATTCATATTTCTACTCTTTAGATTTTAATTTAAATCATAATTATCTAATAAGTTTTGTAGGCTAAGTGCAATAATATTCGGGGCTAAATTAATAGTTTTTTCCCCTCTATAAATTAAAAAAGCTTGATCAAGTTTTAATATTTCAGCCGCTACTTTAAGAGAATTAGTCAAAATTGGTTTATCACTATATTTAATTTCAAAACCAATCTTTTTGCCTTTATATAACAATAAAAGATCAATTTCAGCTCCAGAATGCACTTTCCAAAAGAATGCATCTTCGGGTCTTATTTTATAATGTTTGATAATTTCTTCAATTACAAAACCTTCAAATGAAGCTCCAAGTTTTGGATTATGAATTAATTGAGCTAAAGAATTTATTCCTAGCATTTGATGAAAAATTCCCGAATCCCGAAAATATAGTTTTGGTGATTTTACCTGACGTTTACCAATATTTTGGTACCAAGGTTGTAATTGCCTAATAATTAAAGTTGCACTTAACAAATCAATATAACGTTTTAAAGTAGTATGTGATAAGCTCAAGGAAACTGCTAGATCAGAGTAATTTAGTTCTTGGCCGTGATAATGAGCAAGCATATACCAGAATCTTCTAATTTCCATTGTTGGTAATCTAATGCCAAGAGCAGGTATATCACGTTCTAAAAAGCTTCTAATGTAATTTTCAAGCCAAACAAACGCTTTATAATCATCTGATTGAAGATATGCTTTAGGAAAACCACCACGCAACCATAGAACTTCTATATTTTTCACTTCACTATAAGAAAAAGGAAAGCATTCTATATATTGAATTCTACCAGCTAAACTTTCCGATGAATTTTGCACTAACTCGCGTGATGCACTTCCTAGCAATAAATATTTTTGAGTAGCTGAGAATTTGTCAATTAATACCCTCAAGCGAGGAAATAAATCCGGTAGTAACTGTACTTCATCAATCACAATTAAACCTTTAAGTAATGATAAAGTTGCTTCAGGAGAGTTTAAGGGTGAAAAATCTTGTAAACTTTCTAAATCAAAATAATTAGTTAGAAAATTAACTCCATGTTCTTTAGCATAATTTTGCGCAAGTGTAGTTTTTCCAACTTGCCTTGGACCTAATATTGCAACTATAGGATGTACTTCAAAAGCATATTTAATATCGTTTAAATAAGAATTTCTATCCATATAATTACATCTTTCAAAATAGTGAAGATTGAATATTTGATATTCAAAAATCATTATATTCGCTATATTTACAATTGTAAATAGTGAAAATTGAATATTAAATATTCAATTTTCACTATTTTAATAATTAAATAGCTATTTTTATAATTAAGCTTATTGCTTAAGCATCTTGGAGTTTTAACCAATTATGTTCAGCAGTTTCAATTTCCATTTTAATTTTAGCATAAGCATCCAATAATTCATTCATTAATTTATGAGACTCTAAAGCCTTAGGTAGACTCATTTCATTCTCAATTCGATCTTTTTCTAGATTTAATGCTTCTAATTCTTTTTCCGCTTTTTCTACGGGACCGATTTCTTTTTCAGCTTTTTTTTGCTTTAATTTGGCCTCTCGGGCTGATTTTTTAGCATCAGAATTCTCAGTCCGACGTTGTTCGATAACTAAATTACGATAAGATTCTAAATCATCATTATAAGGGCTGCATTTAGAATCTTTAATTAGCCATAATTGATCAGCTACACATTCTACTAAATGTGGATCATGGCTAACTAAAATTACGCAGCCACTATAATTATTTAAAGCCTGAATTAAGGCTTCTCTAGCATCCATATCTAGATGGTTGGTTGGTTCGTCAAGTAACATAATATGAGGAGCATCATAACTCATTAGACAAAATAATAGTCTGGCTTTCTCGCCACCTGATAATTCTTCAATCTTAGTATCAGCTTTGCGTTTATCAAAATTAAATTTTCCTAAAATAGCACGGATTTTAGGTTCTGGAGTTGTAGGCAAGGCATCTTTTAAAAGTTGATAGGCTGTAGATTTTACATCTAATTCTTCAGTTTGATGCTGAGCAAAATATCCGACACGTAATTTACCTGAACGAGTTACTTCACCTTTTAACGCTTGCAAAGTTCCAGATAATAATTTGATAAAAGTTGATTTACCATTACCGTTAGCACCAAGTAAGGCAATTCGATCTTCCATATCAATTCTTAAATTTAGGTTTTTAAGAATTGGTTTGCCAACTTCATAACCAATATCTACATTTTCTAAAGTAATTATTGGCGGTAAAAGTTCTTCAGGTTCAGGGAAGGTGAAGGAAGTGGCTCTGTCTGCAATTAAGGCGTCAACCATATCCATTTTTTCAATTGATTTTAAACGACTTTGGGCTTGCCGTGCTTTACTAGCTTTGGCTCTAAACCTATCAACGAAGGCCATCATCTTTTTCTTTTGGGCTTGTTGTTTTTCAAAAAGAGCCTGATGATTATATAATTTCTGTGCTCTTAATACTTCAAATTGATCATAATTACCAGTATATGGCGTTAGTTTTAATTGATCTAAATGGACAATATGAGTCACAGTTTTATTTAAAATATCTCGGTCGTGACTGATGATAATTAGAGTTTTGTTATAACTTGCTAAATAATTTTCTAACCAAATAATTGCTTCAAAGTCTAAGTGATTTGTAGGCTCATCTAACATTAGTAAATCAGGATCACGGAACAATGCCGCAGCTAAAGCCACCCGCATTCTCCAACCTCCTGAGAAGTCCGAAATAGGTTTATTTTGTGCTTCTTGATTAAATCCCAGACCTGATAAAATAATTGAGGCTCTGGCTGGGGCGTTATAAGCATCAATTTCATCAAGCCTTGCATAAATATCGGCAATCATCATTGGATCGGTAATATTTTCAGTTTGTGCAAGTAATTCAGAACGTTCAGTATCTGCCGCCAAAACTACATCCAATAAAGTTGTATTATCGTCAGGTAAATCCTGACGGACCATTCCTACCTTAACCCCAGGAATTAAAGTCATACTCCCGCTATCTAGTTCTAATTCCCCAGCAATTAGCTTAAATAAGGTTGATTTACCAGTACCATTTAAACCAATAAGTCCAACTCTTTGGCCAGCAAAAATAGAAAGGGAAGTTTTATCAAGTAAAGTTCTTCCAGCGATACGAAAAGTAATGTCTTTAAGGACAAGCATAATATTAACTTACAAATTATAGGATAAGGGGAAGGTTAAGATAGTTAAAAAGAGAGGCAATATGCTCAATTATCAAGGATAAAGCAAGTAATAGTATGGTTAAATGGTGAAAAATTTAATTTTAACGCGTAATTGAGCTATATAAAGTATATTTAATAAAATTGAAAAATTAATACCAATTATAAAAGATTGTTTATATAGACTTACCAAATAACCCAAATATAAAATATGGTTTATATTTTATTAAATAAGAGGGCTCTTAAATTAGTCTAAACAATAAAGGTTTTTGAAGCATTTCCTAGTGATTTAGGCACATTTATTTTCCATAATATAAATTATAAGATCAAATATCTATTGCTAAACTAATATTGCAAAGACGTTCTCTCACGGACGACTTGAGAAAAATTTTGCTATATTAATTCTTGATTGCTTAGCAACATTTGCAGTTTTAGCAAATTCTGACCATTTTAATATTGCAGATTTTACTTCATCTAAAATATCATTTGCTCTTTTTTTATTAATATTAAATTTTTCCGCTAGTTTATTCAAATGTTCGGCAGTAGGATTTTTACCCTCACCCATTACAGTAGTGCTATGTTCCCCGCCAGGACCTGACGAGAAAGTTAAATCATAGGCCGGAGCTAGTCTCCAAGTACCATCTGCTTGCATTAAAAAAGCTATATTCTTGCCGTGATCATCACGATTATGGGCAAATATAGTAAATTAGATTGAATAACTCATTTCTACCTCCATATTTTTTCAATCTAAAATATGAATTATCTAAATAATATTCAATCTAATTTACTATATCTAAAAAACAAGAGCCAATCTTTAATTTATGAGTAAAAGTTCTTAATTTTTTATCCTCTCGACATATTTAGGGTAAAAATGGTAACTTGAGTTACAATTTTGGCGCTAAGCATGTAAATAGAGAGAATTTATGGTTTTTAAAATTGACTGGGAAAAGAAAGATACCATAGAACATATCTCAACCGATATATTAAATAAAATGGTAAGAATCTGCTTTCCTGATAAAAAACTAGTTTCCTCTTTTATAATTTCTGGTGGCTGTGCTAATCTTAATATAAAAATTCAGCTTAAAGATGAGCTTTTACCTTATATTTTACGGATTTATCTTCGGGATAAAAATGCGAGTTACAAAGAACAAAATATTGCAATATTAATAAAAAAAACTGTACCGATACCTCAAATCTATTTTATTGGAGATTATCAGAATTATCGTTTTTCTATAGCAGAATTTATACCAGGTATAACTTTACGAGATTTATTATTAAAAGAAAAAACATCTGATATTACAAGCATAATGTATGAAGTTGGGGAAATACTCGCAAAAATTAATGCCTATAAATTTTCTAAAAATGGATTTTTCAAACAAAACCTTAATATCATTGAACAAATATCTCATGATAATTATTTAGAACATGCAAAAAAATGTTTAGAAGAACCTCTCATTTTAGAACTATTAGCTAAAGAAAAAATTATAAAAATTCAAAATTATATTAAAAATAATTCTCATTTATTACCTGATGAAACTAAACCTCATTTGGTTCACGGAGATTTTGATCCAGCAAATATTCTGGTTGATAACATTAAAGGAGAATGGAAAGTAACCGGCATTTTAGATTGGGAATTTGCTTTCTCCGGATCAATTCTATGGGATGTAGCCAATATGCTAAGATACAGACATAAAATGCCTGCTGAATTTCAAGAAGGTTTTTTAAGAGCTCTAGAAAAAGAAAATATTTATTTAGCTAAAGACTTTATAGGGCGAATAGACCTACTTAACCTCATGGCCTTACTTGATTGTTTGGCCAGGACTATTCCTCAAAATAACCCAAATCAATGTACTGATATCTGCGAGCT
The DNA here is from genome assembly GCA_964476705.1 of uncultured Rickettsiales bacterium. Lineage (GTDB taxonomy): Bacteria > Pseudomonadota > Alphaproteobacteria > Rickettsiales > UBA6187 > CAYZBM01. The sequence goes on from CAYZBM010000005.1 coordinate 28,720, forward strand.
AATAGATAAGATCCTGACCTAGTTAAGTGGCGTTTTCTGCTTTTGTTTATTTTTAGAGATATGGTAAGATTGAGTAGCCCAAGCACAGAATAATTCATTATCTTCTAAGATATCAGCTGGCACTTGCCAATAAGAAATCATAATATTTTTTTTATTTTTTGCCTCATATGAAAAAGGCTCGCTAGCTTTATTTTTATAATCAATAATATTAGTATCATCTACTTTAAAATATAAAATATCATCAGCAATAATTCCAAATATTATACCATCCTTATAAATACCATATCCGCCAAACATAGCACGTGCGGTCACAGACTGAAGCGGTGATAATAAATCGAGTATATAATTACAATATTCATTTTTAGTCATGATTTATAATATATAGCAGTTAAAGCTTGCGCTTACCTAAATTTTTTTGGATCCAGGGCTAATTAACCTGGATATGTAGCATCATAGCAATGATTTATTTAAGTAATTAAAACGGAAAATCAATAGTAAATCAGCGATTTACTATTGATATACTATATTTATTGACCTTATGACTATAATAAAAAATAAGGTTGAGTATTGATAAAAAAAGCTCGCATAGGTTGTAACAAATTACGTGAGATATATTCTTCGTCCTTTTTACTAGTACTATTTTTATTAAAAACATCCTTATTTTACAAACTTAAAGTAGTATTTAAGCTGCAAAACTGAGGTAATTTACCCGTATAGGTACTCATCCGAGGTAAAATTATATTTTTGCTAAAAAATGTAATTTTATTATAAATTGTAAAATTATTGGTGCAAATATTGCATAAATGATAGCCTATTAAATACTGCTAATTAGATTCTTAAAAACATTCTGCTTTTATTTTTAATAATTCTGGCCATTGTTCCACCCAACCTTTTGCATGAGTTGCATTAGTAATTTTAAAAAATTTAGTACAGGAATTACTTAATTGCTGGGCTTTATAGGCTATAAATATTTTATCATTAATTATAACATCTTTGCTACCAACAAAATGTATTTGCGGCAAGCTGGAAATTTCTCTTATAGAGGATGAGGGAGTAAGAGATTCATATAAGGGAGTTAAATTATGCTGTTTAGTAAAAGCATTATGATCAAGATTACCGGCAATAGTACGTAGTGAAATTATATTAGAATTTTTAGCGCTCAAAAAAATCGCAATTTCAGCGCCGCCAGAATAACCGATTAATTCCAATTTCTTGGCCTCAAATTTTTTTATAACATAATCCATTGAATTAATTACATCCTCATTAAACCGTGCCGTGGTCCAATATTTTTCTGCACAATTTTTATCAACTGTATATTGGCAAGGCCTAGCTAGATAAATGATATTAGGATAATTATCGCTTTTAATTAACTGAATTAAGGTATTATGTCGGGGGGTAGGATCTAATGAAGGGGTATGTTTATCCAAATAAGCATTACCATCACCTTCAATATAAATTCTTATAGGTAACTTAAGGTTTTCAACTTTTTGTAAAGTAAAAAGCTTAAATTGACCACTATTATATTCTAAGGCTTTAAATCCTTGATTTTTAAGCTCATTAGTTACATTTTCTTTAAGTGCAAAAGAATTATAAGCACAAGAAAATAGCAATAAAAATATAAAGCTAAAATATTTCAAAATTATCACCCCTTAGATAAAAAATTGTGGCAATCTTCCCTATACTAGCAGGCTAATTGTCAGCATAACATCACCATAATTTACACGACTAAAAGTGTTATTATTAGCCTAGAGTTTGCGGAATTATAATGGAAATACCCTCTATTGCTAAATTAGCTCTAAAATCTAACATTAAGTGTTATTATTTACAACAACAAGACCTTGTAATTATGTCAATTTATATTATAAGCTAACCTGCAAAATGCTTATCTGTGCACAATAATTAATAATTTCTTAATAATTGATATTGCTGTATATACTATATTTATGGTATAATTAACCTCTTGTTAATAAATTGCCAATTTAAAATAAGAGGTAATAATTTGCAAAAGATCTTAATTTTAGTTCTAATAATTTTTTTGGTGCAACCAGCTTTAGCGGATAGTAAAACCTTGAGCCTGGTTAGCGAAAAAACTTGGCGCCAAGATAGTTTAAACTGTGCCGAAGAAGTTGAAATCAATCTAGATAGCAAGCAGAAATTAGCCAACGAAAAAAGGATGGAGCCTCTATTTTATAATTGTATGCTCCAAAAAGGTTATAATTTTGCAGTTCAAGATAAAGAAATAAGCAGCAATTAATCAATGTGGCAACTTATTTTTACGAATGATATTTTGCTTTTAAAGTTTGGTAGGTTTGTTCGAATATAGGTAGATATAATTTTATATTCTTTAAAATATTTCTCGCAAGATCTTCATCATATGTATGCGAGGTATTGTTACGATCATCAAGCATAGAAAGTCATATTTTTTCATCATTAATCAACTTATATTGATATGCTTTATTCATTACATCTCTGGGAGTTGAACTCTCAATCTTTTCATAAGCCAGAGCTTTTTTAAGAATTTTCCAATAGAATTCTATAACAAATTCAAAACGTTTTATTGCCGCATCCCGCATAAAATCAACTTTATCAATGTCTGGATGTTCAATAACTTCTTTTAACCTAGATATAGATTTTCCTAAGCTATTAAAAGAATCGCCAAAAAATATTTTTTCCATATAATCTCTATCTTTTGTAGATTATTTTTTTGTATCTTAGGATATTATCTCTAAATTTATCACCTAATTTTAATAAATCAAATCTTACATAATCAATTTTTAATAAAGTATCAGCATTTTCTAATATATTTGATACTTGTAGCCAATCACTATTTGTTGCCTTTGGACAAATAATAGCAATATCTATATCTGAACGCTCATCATTAGTATCCCTGGCCCTTGAGCCAAATAACCATATTTCCTCAATAAAAGGTAATTTAGCTAATGATTCTAAAAATTTGTAGTTTTTTATTCCCATAGAGTAAACTTAAGGCCTAATTATATTTATATATGACGTAAATTATGCATAATAATTTATTATAAAACAAGCTTAATTCAACGAATGAGAGATATTTTTATTCCTAAATCTATTTGCGCCCAAGCTTTATCTGCAGTTAGGACCGGAAGTTTTTTTATAGATGCAAGAGCAAGGCAAGCCCGATCTCCTAAAGAAAGTCCAAGAAATTTGGTTTTATTACGCAACTTACCAGCTAAGAATGCTTGTTCTTCATCATAAGGAATTATATTAATTGCTAAATCTCTTAGTAATTCCTGCGCCGTACTATTAAACTCTTTACGATCCTCAATGTAACTTACAACTTCAGTTATGTTAACCGCCGACATAACACTATTACACAAATTATCTTCAACTAAATTAGCACCTTTTTCATTCATAAATAGTGCAATTAATGCTGAAGAATCCAAAATTATTTCGGTCATTCACCAGAATCCTTTTTACGAAAAGCTATAAAATCATCAGTTATATTCTCACCTTTAATATTCTCTTTTAAGAAAGCACGAATATTTCTAAGGGCTTGTTTTTGCGTAAATAAACGAAGCTCTCCGTCTTTCAATGAACAGCAAAGACTGTCTCCTACAACTACCCCCAATTGCTTACGGTAAATCGCGGGAATAACTAATCTGCCACCCTCCCCTACTTTAATACGAAATTCTTTCATATGCCACAACCTTACATATTTTGCCTATTATCAGTGATAGTACCATAATTTACAATATATGTCAATATACCAGTCAAGGACCATTATATTAATTAAATAAAATATTTGACAGATCGGTTGAGAATGATTATTAGAATCATTATTGATTGTATTTTTAATTAAAATTTTAGCCATAAGGAAAATAAGCTAATGAACAGATTTTTAGTTTTTATAATATTTTTAATTTTAAGCCCGCTTACTAATTTAGCATATGCAGAAGCAAATGAAGATTATGTAATCACTCTTAAGGATCAGAAATTTTCACCAGCCGAGCTAATTATTCCTGCTAATAAAAAAGTTAAAGTTACTGTTAAAAACTTAAATAAAGCTGCAGCAGAATTTGAAAGTCATGCTTTAAATCGAGAGAAAATAATTGCTGCAAATGGTACCGCTTATATTTTTATTGGGCCATTAAAACCAGGTAAGTATGAATATTTTGATGAGTTTCATAGTGATTTAAGTCGTGGCACTATAGTTGTAAAATAATTAAAAAATCAGAAGGTTTAAACCATGGAAGAATTTAATAAAATTAAAAAAATATCAGCAGTAATTATTGCTATATCTGCGATGACTTTAACTACTAATAATGCTTTCGCAATAGGTAAAGTATATTCACCAAATGTTGTTAAAGGTGAATTGGAAATGGAATATTTAGGGAGCACCACTTTTGATAATAATAGAGAGAAAAATGCTCTACAAGAACATGAAGCAGAATTTGAATATGGCTTAACTGATAGTGTTAAATTAAAGATTAGTGGCGAATTTACAAAAAAGCCAGGCGAAAGCGTTAAATCTGAAGAGTTCAGCCTAGGAGGAATTTATCAATTATTTGAGCAAGGTGAAAACTGGTTAGATTCGGGGATATTATTAAGTTATAATCGCGCTGCCCATACTAGTGTTGATCCAGATTCTATAGAAGCGAGATTATTACTTGAAAAACAAAGCGGCGAATTTTTGCATAGAGCAAATATTGGCATTGAAGAAGAAATAGGCGCTCATAGATCAGGAGGACCTAAACGCAAATTCTTATGGAGTAGCAGATATAGATATAGTAAATATTTTGAGCCAGGTTTTGAAGTTCAAAGCAATTTTGGTAAAGCAAATGAAACCAATCATTTTAATCAGCAAGAACATTATATCGGCCCTGCTATATACGGAGAAATAGACAAAAATATAAAATATGAAGCTGCTTACTATAAAGGAATTAGTGATGCATCTGCCAATGGCGCCGCAAGAATATTACTTGAATATGAGATATATTTTTAATTTAGGTTATTTAGCTTATATAGCAGTTAAAGCTTGCGCTTACCTAAATTTCTTATGGATCTAAGGGCCTTAAGTACCCGGGATATGTAGCATCATAGCAATAATTTATTTAAGTAACTAAAAAAGAAAATCATTAGCAAATCAGCGATTTACTATTGATCTACTATATTTTTAAAAGGCCTCTATAGATTTTATAGGGCCTTTTTTCTTGGGTTTTTCTTATAATTAGACTAGTGTCGAGTTAACTTGACAAAATGAATATTGTCGAGTATACTCGACAATTATTAAAACTTCTTATTTTAAGATAAACAAATGATTGCTCGAGAAACCCTTAAAGATATTTTAAATGATTGGAGTTTTTGGTCAAGTAAACCACCAAGTTCCCTTACTAGAAAAGTATCTTTACCAAAAAAATTAAATAATGATTTAGCTTTAATTATCCAAGGCGTAAGACGTTGCGGTAAGTCCACTTTACTTACTCAGCTACCGACATATTATAAGCTTAATTTAAAACAATGTTATTATTGTAATTTTGAAGATCCGCGATTACTGGACTATCTTGATCATAATTTGCTTAGTAAAATTATTGAAATTGCCAGAGAAAACATCCCGGCAGATAAACCTTGTTATTTTTTCTTTGATGAAATTCAAAATGTTAAAGGTTGGGAAAAATGGCTACATACTAGGTTTGAACGCTTAAAACAAAATTTCTTCATTTTAACTGGTTCAAATTCTTGCCTATTAAGTGGTGAATTTGCCAGCGCTTTAAGTGGCAGACATTTAAGTTTGGAATTATATCCTTTTTCATTTGCAGAATATAAAACTTTATTGCCAAAAAATAAGTTAGTAGATTACTTAAATTTTGGTGGTTTCCCGAGAAGTCTAACTTTTGAACAACCTTACCAATTATTGCAAGAATATTTTAATGATATAGTCTTCCGCGATATTCTAAAAAGAGTTCATTCTCGTTCGCCAGATGCTATAAAACAAGTAGCCCGCATGACTTTTGAAACTTGTGGTTCAGAATTAAGTTACCGGAAAATCGCTGCAGTTACCGGCCTTACTGTCGATACAGTTAAGATTTATCTTGAGTCTTGTGAACAAGCATATTTATTATTTTCCTGTCCTTATTTTGCTTTTTCAGAGAAAAAACAATTATCGAGACCTAAAAAATATTATCCCATAGATCCAGGATTACGTAATTCCGTTATTAATAAAACCAGTAGAGATATAGGAAAAAGCTTAGAGTTATTAGTTTTTCTACATTTAAAAAGAACTTACGGAAAAGTTTTTTATTGGCAAGAAGTAAATAAAGGCGAAGTTGATTTTGTAACTATGCAAAATGGAGAAATTACTCCTTATCAAATTACTTTAAATAAAATAGAACCCAGGCACGAAAAATCTTTAAAATATTTTTATGAACAATTTCCCCAAGCTAAAGAAGCGGTATTTATTACTAAGGATAATGTGGAGGGGGTTTTATAATGGTTTATTATTTCCCTGCGAGTATCGCAATTGGAATTGCAATCATATCCGGACCAAAAGATAAAATATTCTTGCCGGTATATAATACTATCCCGCGAATAAAATCCTTACCTGTTACTTCCTTGAGAGACTTTAAACCAGAGAAATCTCCAATACTAACCGTACTGCTACTTTTTACCTCTATGCCAACAATTTTCCCCTGTGGACCTTCTAAAACAAAATCAACCTCTTGTCCTGAAACAGTACGATAGTGATAAAGTGTAATATTCTGCGTTACAGTTAATTGCTTCATAAGTTCTGAGACAACAAAATTCTCGACTATATGGCCAAAAAATGAAGGTTGAGAAATGTGTAACTGATGACTAGAAATCCCAAAAAGATGTAATAATAAAGCCGTATCATAAAAAAATAATTTAGGTGCTTTGGTCAATCTTTTACCTACATTGCGGAACCAGGGTGGTATAGTGAATGTGAGAAAGATGCCTTGTAATAAAATACGATAACGTCTATAGGTCATCGCATTTAATCCTACTTCTCGAGCCAAAGAAGCATCATTTAATAAACTTCCTACACGGGTGGCAAGTATTTTAAGAAGATTAGGTAGAGAGGAGATTCTATCTATATCCGTAAGATTTTTTATATCCCTTTGTAAAAGAGTATTAATATAATCTCTATACCATCCTTCCTGCCCTTCTGGTTTCATAAGAACAATCTCAGGAAAGGTTGCTTTATAAATATAATCTTCAAGATTAAATATTTCATCCATAGTTTGATAATCAAAATTATCAGTAAAAAATGTTTCTATAATTGGCTGTTTATTAAAATATTCTCCTAAAGATAATGGTAATAATGTTTGAATTCTTACCCTGCCCACTAAAGCATCTGCAAGTTCTGGCAAAAGCATAATATTAGATGAACCAGTAAGAATAAAACGCCCATTTACTTTTTCTGGTTCTTTAATCCTTAATTGATCAATTTGTAATTTAACCGCACGAAATAATTCTGGAACTAATTGTATCTCATCAAGGATTACAGGAGATGAAAATTGCTGCAAAAATGCCAAAGGGTCAGAAGCTATCGCTGACCTTATAGTAAGGTCATCTAGGCTAATATATTTATAACTATTTTGGGAATTCATTAATTTAATCGCCAAAGTACTTTTACCTACTTGTCGCGGCCCATTAATAAAGATAGCTGGTGCAGACTCTAGGGCTGCGCCAATGTGAGAAAATTGCCAACGATCATAATATGTTTTTGTCATGTTGTATAATATAACACATATTGTTATATTATACAACACTCAACTTAATATATTGAATTGTAAACATGATTTATCAACGACCTAAGTAATTAAAGCAAAATGTCATTGCTTACTCTACTAATATTAACTAAACTGCTGTTTCTAAATAACTATTCTCTTCTACTGTGGCGCAAAAAAATTCTGTACCAACCCTATCCCATACAAGGCCGTTTAGTCTTTCAGTAAGATTTGTATTATTTTCATTTAAATTATTAGTATTTAGAGAATTCCAAGCCTGCTTAGGTTGAGAATTTAAACTCTTATCATTACTTGAATATACGTCTGATTTTGGTTCTAATTTTATTGTTTTTAAGAAATCACTCTCGTTTTCTGCATTTTTTACTATTTCACTAGCCTTTTCATTTAATTTTATAGACCCTGATTCGAATAATTCTCTTTCTAGTAGTGACACAAGATCTTTAGGTATTTTCTTATCATCCAAATTATATTTTTTAAGAATTGCTCTTGCTAAATATCTTATAAGAATTTCAGGATTATTATTTATTATTTTAGAAGCCTCTGCTGAACCAGATTGCGCAGCACTTAGATAATAATTATCGGCCAATGGTGATTTATCTAGTAAATATATAGTTGCAAGCGTGAAATAGCTCTTGGATTTTACTACATCATCTGGAGATTTAGCTGCTGTTTTAAGACATTCTATAGCTTTATTTTGCTCATTAACTTCAAGTAGCGCTAAATGATAATTAGCATCATAATATTCCTGAGGTAATTCTTTACTAGTTTCATATTCAGCTATAACCAAAGTAAGATGTTCTATAGATTTAGTATTATTATTTTGCTCAAAATAATATAAGCCCAATAGATAATTAATATTTTTATTAAACGAATTTAATAAGTTATTTACTACCTTATCCTCATCATTTAGAATTCGCAATGCTAATAATAATATTTTAGCTTCTTCTTTTTTGCCAACATCACATAAAGCTCTCGCATAATTACGTTTAATTTCATAATTATGAGGTAGTAGACTATGTGCATCTTCAAAATATTTAAGAGCCCTTTGAGTTAAATTAGTATCTCCTATTTCTTTAGGATCAAAAAATATTTGATCATGCAGATATCCTAACATATTAAGAAAGTGAGGATTTTGAGGATTGCTTTGGAGATAGGCGCGAAATTTACTTAAAGCTGAATAAACTTCTTGCTTTAAATCATCATCGCCAGACTCGATTACCTTTCTAAGATGATTTAAAGCTATAATTTCATCATAATCATTCTTTTTGTATAAGGTAAGCATGGCTAAGTAATATAAGGACTCAAAATACTCAGAAGAATTATCTGCTGTTTTTATTCTTTTTAAGAAATATTTAGTTGATTCTTTATAGCTTTCTACTTGTTTTTCTTTCGCTAAATCATCTTTTCTGGCAGAGAGTAATGCTATCATCCCTAAAAGATAGAACTTATCTGAACTATCTGCTAAATTAATTAATTCATTTTTTGCGTATTTTAATAAATCATTTACTCCTTTTAAATTCCTAACTTGTTTAATAGCAATAAGAATTCTAGTTCCGGCCATAAGATCAACCTTATTTCTTCCTAAACCATAAAGTAACGCCCGAGCATAATTTTTAGCACCAACTTCATAGGGCGCCAGCTTATATGATTCTTCAAACTTAGCAAAAGCCTGGTTTTCTAAGTCTAGCTTCTGAGCATCTTCTTCTGTTAAAGAAAGTACTGTATATAAATAACCAAGTGCTGATAAAGAAAAGGGGGTTATGGCTCTTTGTAGAAATTTTTCTGCTTCTAAATAGGAATGCCTAGGACCTGCTGCAATACCTACTGTTCTCCTTTTGGCATCTCCTTCCCTAATATAGGCAGAGCCCAGATAATATAAGATCTTTCCTTTATAAGGGTCATTATCTGATACTTCTGATAAATTATTTAAAACTCTTTCCGATTCTTTTTTTAGCTCACCATACTTATTTTCTTTTTCTAATTCATGAAGCTTCGCAAGGACTTCTTCTGGGTTATCATTGTCAGACCACACTTCTTTTTTTTTAAAATCAGCTTTTCTTTTAAAATCAGCAGTGGGTAATTCTTCAGAAATATCTGATATTTTATGAGATCGTAAAAACAACGATGCCATCGTTGGAGATTTAGGTCTTTCCCTTGCCATAATCTTAACTTCCAATTTTAACTGTTATAAAAATCTTATTATATTAAAATAATAATCTTTATAAAGTTTAATATTTAATTTTTCTTAACCCGGTCACCAAACCACCAAGTTAAAGAAGAAGTAGCGCAAAATAAAATAGCTTCAATAATTTTGGCTTGTAAATCTGTTTGGCTCTCACCAATCGTAAACCATAATATTGCCATCACTATGATTAATATTAAAGTAAGAGTTGGCCTGACTAGACGTAAAATATTTATGACCCATAAAGATGCCAAGCCTAAATCACTATCATGTTTATAAGAGCTTTCTCTTAATTGACCATCTAAATTACCAGATAATAATTCTTGCTTTTTGTCTAATTCTTGTAATTTATAAGTTTGCTGTAAATTAAGGAGTTTAATTTCTTGCTCCCATTCTTGTTGTTTAAACTTGGCTTCTTCTTTTTTTTCTAAAAATAAAAAACCTTTATTAAAAATACTACCAACTAGACCTAAAAAACCCCCTGATAAAGCTGAACCTAAAATATCAAACATCTATTTCTCCTTGAATTAAAATTATCTATGTGGAAACTATTTTTACCAACTACCCCAATGTCTTTTCGGCCCACAATCAACATGTAAAAAACTTGGGTAAAAACCAAAACCACTAAATCCAACTTGTAGGCAAATATTATAAAGTTCTTCTTTATTATGATTTTTAATCCCTATATCAAAAGCATCACCATATTTATGCCGCGATAAAGGCGCGCCACCAATTCTGGCGTTATGTAAAGGATCTCTGTAAGCTGAATGAATGATAAATTCATTATTCATTAGGTTACGTGCAGATTGTAATTTATCAAGAGCCGATTCAACTAATAAAAATGAGCCGCCTCCCCTACTTGCCAATTCTTTTTTACTAAAACTGGGCCAATGCCATAAATAATCAGGGATTTGACTAAAATGTGAAAAATACATAAATCTAAAAGAATTTTAAAATTAAACTATAGATAATGCTAAGCACTGCTAAAGCGCCAAATAAGATATTTTTAAGCCGAGTAAATTCTTGAATATCCCTTTTAAGTTCCGCAATTTTTTTATTTAAATCCAATAAAGATTTATTAATCATGCTAATTTCTTGACGCAATAACTGCGTGATAAGCTCGCTTTCTTTACTTTTATTAATCAGTTCGGCTTGCTGTTTAATTAAAGTTTCACGGATTTCGTTGATAATATTCATCGGAAAAAATAAACTTCTAGATGTGAAAATAATTTAATATCCACATAAGTTTAAGCTATGGAGTGATTTTAAGTCAAATTGTTGGAAAGATTTTTTATATAGTATTTCTTAATTGAAATTAACTTTATTTGTAGATCCTTTAAAAAGAATAGTTAGCAGGTACTCATCTACAACTGGACCAGAAGCATTAGCTAAAATCTTCTTTATCTCCTCATTGCTAAGGCATGCGAGGCTTTTTGACACTTTACTGTATTGTTTGATCATAGCGTTATTATTCATAAACATCAGCCCTAATTTTTGTAGGTTCTTCTAGAATATTTAATATTGCGGTAGCACAGTAGACTTTGTCGCGCTTATTATCATTAGTCTTTTTAATAATGCCTGCAGCCTCAAGTTTTTGAATTCCTCTTTGGGCGGTGCTATAAGCAATCTCTAGATCTTCAGCAATTTTACTTGTGGTGAAATAAGGATTAACAGCCAAACGCTGCACCATATCCACAGGAACTTGAGAACCACTGATTGCAACATCAATTTTCCATTGATTTAATAATTCATTGATGCGCTCGGCGCGTGATAAAACATCTTCAGATTGCAAGGCAACACCATTGAGAAAATAAATAAGCCACTCGCGCCAAGTGCCTTTTGAACTAACATTATAAAGCTGTTTATAATACTCATCGCGTGTTGCTTCAAAAAATGCAGATAAATAAAGCAAAGGCGAAGGCAGCATTCTTTGTTCAACAAGCAACAACATAATCATAAGTCGTCCAACGCGCCCATTGCCATCTAAAAATGGATGGATGGCTTCAAATTGATAATGACAAAGCGCTATATGGATCAAGGGCGGTAACGATCTATCATGTAAAAAGTTTTCCAATTCTCCCAAGCAATCTATTAAATTTTCATGGGGTGGAGGCACAAACTTCGCTGTGTTCAGGGTGCACCCTGGAGATCCAATCCAATTCTGACTGCGCCTAAATTCCCCAGGAGTTGCATGAAATCCCCTAACTCCTTGCATTAAGTGCTCATGGATTTCTTTGATAAGGCGTAGCGATAATGGGAGCTCTGCTAACCGTCCAAGTCCATAGTCAAGCGCCTTGATATAATTTCGAACCTCTTGTAGATCGTCAGGGTTTTGTTTTACATAGGCACCGGCGTCAGCGGCTAAGATTTCCCCTAGAGTTGCTTGGGTGCCCTCAATCTTGCTGGACAGCACCGCTTCTCGGGTAATGAATGGGCGCATTAAAAGGTGAGGATTGGGCAACTTACTGCCTTCGCGCGCTAATTTTCCAAGCAAGAAATCAGCACGGGATAGGCTATTAACCAACGCATTATCCCACTCCAGCTTAGGTGGCAAACTATGGGGCACAAAGGCGTTATACCCTTTTAGTGATTTAACGATTTGTCCTGCGGGGGACTGTTGTATATCCATATAACTGGCCTCTATTTGATTATACTTATATGATAGTCGCTATTATCGTAAAAGTCAATATTCGATAATAGTGGCGTTTCTTATCACCATTCATGAGAATAAACCTATAACTTATTATCGATTTATGCAATATTCGATAATAACGCCGTTTCTTATCACCACCTAGTTTGGAGGTGGTTATTTTAAGAAATACCAAGCTTGAAACTATACGAAGGTATTTATGCCTTAAGTTAGTAGATCAAGTAATAATTTGCTAATACCATAATTAACCTCACCTTAAAGATTTAATAACGCCACAGGCAGAGGAATTTCTAAATAATTTTTATGGTCTTTTTGTTTAAGAGTTTTGCTTAAAAGCAAAGGATTTTTATATTTTACTAATTGCTTTAGATCTTTGATTGAGGAGTTATTATTTCGCCATTTAACCTCAACTGGAGAAAATTTCTTATTATTAACATAAGCAATATCAACTTCGCCCTCACCTTTAATATAATAAGTTGGGTAATGGCGTTTATAGTGATTAACTACAATTCCTTCGATTAAAGCGGAATTAATTTTAGGATTGGCTAATGCCGGAAGAACTTGATTATTGTAAGGATCTAAATCTACTTCTAAAAAGGAACGTACCGCATGAAAAATAAACGGATCACAAAAACTAATTTTTTTAGCTTTTTTTGGTGCTGCAGAAAGAGTATCTTCTTTTAAAGCATGTTGAATAAAAATAACATCCATACTAGCTAATAAAGAAGCATAATCTGCAACGGTATTTGGATGATTTATTGATAAATGCTGGGCTAAAGAGTTCCAACTTACCTGCCCCCCCATAGATAAAATTATCGCTGATAATAATTCTCGTAAAAAATATTCTTTTTTATCTCTTTTAATTATATCTCCTCTAATCCAATCCGAATAGGTCATGAAATTAGACAGATTTATTTTTTTATTAACTACATAATCATTAATTGCAGTTAAATAACCGCCATGAATTGTATAATTATAAAAAAACTCATATAGGCTTTGCATATGTTCAGGCGCTATATCAATCTGACCAAATATATTGGCAAAAAGATTAGGATTAGCAAGCTTAAGATACTGACCAAAAGAAAGTGGATATAAATGAAAATCGACTTTATCTGCTTTGCCTCTTCTTCCAGGAAAACGCATTCTGGCTTCTTCAATAAGTACTAAATCAGAACCTGTAAGAATAACCACAACTTGATCAAAGAGCCCGCTATCATAAGCATATTTAATAGTTTTGTCCCAATCTTTAATATAACTCACTTCATCCACAAATACATAATAAATTTGGTCCAGCTTTTTTTCAGCTAAAGCCAGATTAAGTATCTGCAGAAAACTATGATGATCATCAATGAGTTCGCCAGAAAAGAACATTATATTTTTAGGATTTATTTTAAGTTTTAATAAATGAGCAATAAGTAGTTTTAGAGCTGAGGTTTTACCAACTTGTCTTCCTCCACCTATAGTATAAATACCAGGTTCAGATATAGGAATTTCACGGATCAGCTCAGGTTCATGGATCACTGCCATATTGGATATTTTCCTGAGCTGAGGGTCATGCAAGGCATAATCATCAGGGTATAATACGTGCAAATTATGAGCTAAAAATCTACTATCCATAATCTTATTATACATATAATAAAAATTTAGTCAATGCCTATTAGTTAAATTTAATCAATATGTATTAGCTAAATCTAGCTAATTAGGGGAAAACACTAGAGAATATGCCCTCCCCCGCCAAAAAAATAGCTTAAAATTAACGTCTTTTATTAATTACTTCTTCGGTCATTAAGCCACGATTAAGTAAATAACGAATGGCTGAGACACTATGATAAAGATTAAACTCCTCTTGAAAATTATCAATTTTCTGCATTAGATCCTTAGGTAATTTTAATCTAAGCATTATACAATCCTCTTCTTCTGTTAGTTTATCTTCAAATTCATCCTCTGCAAATAAGGCATTAATTGCTTTTTCATTTTTAATTAAAATTGAGTTTTTATTTTTAGACATAAACTTCTCCTTCTTTTTAATATTTTAGGTTGCAAATAGATTTGCAACCGAAGGCAGGCTTATCTAAGCCCTAGGGGGAAGAAAATGTCATAGCTCCAAATCTATAGGAGGGGGATCACCCATATCTGCACGCAAGGAAGATTGGGGATACCTATAGATTAGCCTTTAGGTTTTTTCTTCTTTAGAAAAAAGGGCTTGAAATTTTCTTGGGGGTTAACCCCCACCTGATAGAAGGATAATATTACAATCTTATAATCTTATGATCTTATAATTTCTTATTAACTTTCTGTAATAAATCCTTAATTTCTGCTTTGCGGCCTTTATCTGCTACTTCCTGACCAATACGAGGTTTTACTTTCAGACCATGTTCAAGAGTAGCTTTAGCTTTAGTATAATCGCCAGCTTGATATAAAAATTCACCATATAAATAATTGATATCAATGCCATCTGGATTCATCCTTAAAGATTTTTCCAGATATTTTCTCGCTAATTTTTTGTCACCAAAGCCTATTGGCCAACCAGGAACCTTATAATAAAGAGCTCCCAAAGAGGTATAGATTGCGCCATTTAAAGCTTTAGGGTTAATTTTTTCCGCCTTTAATAATAATTCTCTAGCTGCTTTTGCTTCCCTAAGGCCCGCTTTCCCGCCATCGAGTCCAGCTTTCATACTAATTATAATAGCTTGCCAAATAAGAGGCTCGGCTTTTCCAGTATTTTGCTGGCTTATTTTTTTAGCTTGCTTAGCCAGCATAATAACAGGTTTTTTCTGCTGTTTTTCAGGAATCTCATATTTTACACTCGCCCATTTTTTCTGTAACTGAAAAAGAGACTCGTCCATATTTTGGGCATAAGCAGAAGGTAGGTAAGTTAATAATGCTAATGTAAATATAATAAATTTTTTCATTTTTTATTCTCCTTAGCTTCAAGTTTAATAGAATTAGTTGCAATTTATAAAAACCTTGAAAATAGTCGAAATAAGGTTAATTTATTTATAAAAACACGGCTTTTTGTGATTATAATATCACAAAATAAAACATGCTAATTTTATTTTATAAAATTATATAGATAAATATATCACTTAAGGTTCTTATATCATCTTTATGACTAATCTTAATCACTGTGAATATAATGACAACTTTTAAACTAAAAAGAATTGTGCGACCTATCTTAAGGAATATACCATTTTTCGTAGCAATAAGTATACTTGATATTAGTTTAGCTATTGCACAAGTTCCAAGTGATGTTCGCGAAATAATTGAACGAGATCAAGATAGAATACAAAATAAAGAACAGGAGCTATTTAAGTCTCGTAACAAGCAGCAAAAAGAAGAAGAGCCGCAAGGGCTAGACCTAAAAAAATTAAAAACAAAGCCCAAAGATAATATTAATGAATCATGTGTTAATATTAATTCCGTTAATATTGAAGGAGCAAGTAAAAAATTTGCAGCTAAAATTAAGAGGCTAGCTAACCGGATAATTAAAGAAGAAAATTGTATTAAATTAAATGATATTAACAAGGTAATTTCAGAAATCTCAAATTATTATATAGACAAAGGTTATATTTTAGTGCGTGCTTATTTGCCAAACCAAGATTTATCTAAAGGGATTTTAACTATTGAGATTATGGAAGGTGAGATAGAGGATATAGAGCTAGATGGTAAATCAGTATATGATGATCCCAAAATAAGAATGTCTTTTGGTAAGTTAAAAGGAAAAATATTAAATATTCGTGATTTAGAGCAAGCTGTTGATCAAATAAATCGCCTAGAATCTGAAGAGATTAAACTTGATTTACTTCCAGGCCATAAACCAGGTGGAACAATAGTAAAATTAACCAGAATTAGCAAAAGTAAAAATAAGGCAACATTAGGTGTTAATAATTATGGTTTAAGTTCAACTGGAATATGGCAATCAAATTTAGATTTTAAGCATGATAATTTATTTAATATATATGACATATTAAGTATTACTTATAGCCATGATATTGAACCACATAATTCTCTAAAATCCAGCCAATTAGCTAAAATTGGCTTCGAAATTCCTTATAATTATTGGAATTTTGGGATAGACTTCCAAAATTCTCAAAGTAAAAGCACTTATAATTTTGCCAATAGTTCATATACTACAAAAGGAAATAATTATTATTATGATTTATGGACCTCGCGGATTTTAGCTCGAGGTGCTAATTATAAAACTAAGTTTAAATCGCAATTAACTTATAAATCTTTAAATACCAGTAATATTACTTCTAAAACTCATGTTTCTGATACCCAATTAACTATTTGGGAAAATAGTATAAATCATACCCAAAGATTTAAAGATTTAGTGCTAATAGGAGAGATAGGAATTCGCTCTGGCAATGATTGGCTTGGCGCAACTTCAGATATTAACAGAACAAGGCGCGATCAACATGCCCAGTTTAATGCTTATGATTCTTCATTATATTTGGATTATAATATACCACGGCTTAAATATTTTAGTCTAACTAGCAATATGGTTGGGCAATATAGTAAAAAAGGTCTGTATGGTACTGAAGAAATATTAGCTGGAAGCTCTTATTCGGTAAGAGGATATAGAGACGAATCTCTACAAGGTGATAAAGGCATTTATGCCAATAATAATTTACAATTTGATTATAATTACCAAGATGCAAAGGGATTTTTGCAAGATTTAGAATGGTCAAATCAAATTTATACTGGTTTTGACTGGGGAGTAATCGGAAAACAAGGAGGGAAAGAGGTAAATAACGGCGAAGGATATGGATGTGTATCGGGTGTAGGAATTGGTTATCGGCATAGTAATAAATATTTTAATTTTTCTATGTCCCTTGAAAAGGCCCTAAATTATCCAGTTTTCCTTCATCCTCATAATAATGAATTTTATATGAATTTATCTGTCCCAATAAGATTTTAAAAAAGGATTTCTTTAAGTGCTCCGGTTAATAATTAGTTACTTTTTAAGCTTAATTTTAATATTAGAACCTTTATTGGCTTCTGCCAATGGAGGAATAGTACCAGATGGAAGTACAAAAACCCATATAGATGCGGCGCCAAATGGGGTACCAGTAATAAATATTGCCGATCCTAATTCTCAAGGTCAATCATGGAATAATTATAATGAATTTAATATTGATAATAAGGGCGCAATATTAAACAATTCTAGAACTCAAGGTACCTCCCAGTTAGGAGGAATAATTTTAGGCAATCCTAATTTATCTAATAACGCCAATCAAATAATTAATAAAGTTACAAGTAGCTCAAAAAGTGAGATAGAAGGCTTTGCAGAAGTATTTGGCCCTAAAGCTGATCTGCTATTTATTAATCCTAACGGTATGATGTGTAATGGTTGTGGTTTTATTAATACCTCGAGAGCAATTTTAAGTACTGGTGATGTTGAAAATAACGCTAGAGGCGAATTAGTCAGCAAAATTAGAGGGGGTGAAATTGATATTGAAGATAATGGAGTAAATGCCGAGGGCACAGATTATTTTACTATATTAAGTAGAGTCGCCAAAATAAATGCTAAAATAAATGCGGGAAAAAATTTAGAAATTCATACAGGTACCGGGAATGCTAATTTAAATACCGGAGAGTATAATAAAGTAGATGTAGCAGGAGATAAACCAACTCTAGCGCTAGATAGTAGTGCGGTTGGCGGCATGTATGCAGGCAGTATCAGAATTATTGCGAATGAAGATGGGGTAGGAATAAAGCTACCTCCGGATCTAATAGCAACTTTAGGTGATGTAAATATTAGTAGTGATGGCAAAATTAGTTATAATAATGTTCAAGCCGAAGGTAAGATTAAAGTTGAATCAACAAATAATGATTTAGAGCAAGATGGAATAGTTAATGCTAAACAATCTGTGGAGCTTACTGCTCATAATGATTTAAAAGTTAAGGGCCAAGTTTATAGTGGAACAACCACAAAATTAAATGCCAGTAATAATATAATAGAAGAAAATAGTATAATTAGCTCTGGCACCGACTTAGAGGTAAAAGGCGATAATTTAACCATCAGAGATGGTGCTAAATTATTAGCTGATGGCACCCAAGAGTTAAATATAAAAGAGGATATATCTAATGAAGGATTATTATATTCATTAGGAGAATTAAATATTAAAGCCACTAATTTATCAAATGACGGTGATATATTTGGAAGCGAAGGAATAGATATCCAAATAGATGATATAAATAATTCTGGTTTAATAACTTCATATATAAGTACAATAGATGACATAGCCAGAGGTGGTTTAATTGCAATTACAACAACTAATAATTTTATAAATACGGGCTTAATTTTTACCGGTGGCAAGGTTACAATAGTTAGCCATAATTTTTCTAACATAAACAATAGTAATAAAGGAATAATATCCGGTGATCTGCAAAAAATTACCGTAGATGGGACAATGTCATCTACTGGTTATTTAGGTACTTTTAGTGCTCCTATAATTGGGGGCGGTTTATTGGATGCAGATTCTTATACTGGCCCTAATATCGAACTTGATTTAGGAAATAATAATTACACTAATAATGGTAGATTAGAATCTGCAGGATTAATTAAAATCATAGCTGGATCACTTACCAATAATGGCTCATTATTATCTGGGGGGAATATAGAAGTAAATACAGGAACTGGGGCTATTACTAATAATTCGAGTTCCAGCATAATAGCAAATGGTTATATTAAATTAATTGGAGGTGATATAACTAATTCTGGCGATATGTTAGCGACTGATTATATAGATATAACTGGTAGAGCTATTACTAATAATGCCCTTATTGCCAGTAATAATTATTTGAACATACGGGCAAGCGGTTCAATTAATAACTATCAAGATTTGTATGCCTATAATGATATAAATTTAACTGCCAATGATACCGTAAATAATGGTAGCACCACCGATAGTGATGCCACTATTTATTCAGAAAATGGTGATGTGATAATAGGTTCTTATACTGATAACTTAGATAAATTTAACAATATAGACGCGCAAATACAAGCTGAAAAAAATATTTCAGTTACTGCAGATAGTATATTAATTAGATCAAGTAGCGAATCCACCATAACCTCGCAAATAGTTAGTAATCGAACTTATGGCTATGGTAATAATGATTTACCAGTTGGAGTTGAAAGATTTGCCAGTGGTAGTAATAACTTTTGGGTAACTTTTTTAGGACCTGACGGCCAAGGTAGCGCTTATGATAATACTAGTCCTTATAATGACCAGGTTATGGTTATGTTTGATGGCAACTCCGGGGCTGATACTCTAAGGAGAGTTGTAACCGATGAGATTTATAATTATGATAATCTTTTATCCGCTCTTTATGCTAAGGGGGATATAAGTTTTACAAGCCCTAATAATGTTATAGTTGATAAAAGTCAGATTTTGACTGATGGAACTGCTACAGCTAATGGTGGGGGCGCCTTTAATAATGTAGCATATGCCTTAACTAGACAAATAGAATATACTTGTTTAGCAGGTGATTGTCGGCCACATTATAGAGTTTACGACGCAAATAATGTTAATGGTAGCATATTCTTAGCCGGAATTGTTGGATCTGGAGCTAAATTTGGACCACCAGGCGCCATAACTTATAATGCGATATCTAGTATAATTGAAGGCGCCGCTGGAGTTATAATTAATGCCGAAAGTTTTAGTAATAATATTGAAACTGGCAACAATAGCGGCATTATTGGTGGCAGTCGTCTAGGAGGAGTAAGCTCTAATATCAATGATAATAGTAGAACTGCAGATAATCTTTTAACTGATGGCTTTAGTGTCGCCACATCCTTACCAAACGGTAATGGATTATTTGCGGTAAATCCTGATCCTAGCGCAAGAGTATTAATCGAACAAAGACATCAATTTGTAAATGAAGCAAAATTTATCAGCTCCCAATATTTATTAGACCATTTAGGGCTTAGCTCTTATAGTGATGCAAAATTATTAGGCAGTGGTTATTATGAAACTAAATTACTAAGGGATACCATCACCAGGACCCTGGGCCGGCATTATATTAATAATGATATTGGCTCTGATACCCAGCAAATCACTCATCTTTATAATAATGCAGTAAGTGAAGCGCATAGTTTAAATTTAAGTTTAGGTATTTCATTAAGCAAAGAACAAGTTGCAAATCTAACCCAAGATATAATTTGGTTAGTGAAGCAAGAAATAAATGGAATCCAAGTTTTAGTACCAAAATTATATTTAAGCGCCGCAACTTTGAGCAGCATCGATCGCGGGGCCTTAATAAAAAGCGGAGGGGATCTTAGTATTGCTACAATTGGCAATCTATTAAACCAAGGAGAAATTACAAGTCGAGGTAATATCTCACTTTTAGTTGGCGGCGATTTCTTAAATGAGAGTAAGACTTTAAGTAGCCGTCAGGGTGTTAATAAGGCAAGTGCTTTAAGCAGTATAGCTAAAATAGAAGCAGATAAGTCGCTAAATATCAGCAGCAATGGTGATATAAATCTGATAGCCTCTAAGCTTGCCGCAGGAGAAGATATTACCCTTAATGCCAATAAAGATGTAGTTTTAAATACTTTAAGTCTAGCTAATAAAGTAGAAGGTAAAAGCAAGGGACTTTATAATTTAAATGAAACCACCACTAATGTTGCATCCTATATTAATGCTAAAAATAACTTAAATATTAGCGCCAATAATATTGACATAGTTGGCAGTAAACTTGAATCTGGCGCTAGTTTAAATTTAAATGCGACTAATGATGTTAATATTTATTCTTCACAAGACAGCTCCACCCACATTTTAAAAGAGAAAAAATCGAGTAGCTTTTCATCCACCTCGCATTCAATTGACGCGCATGATTTAACTAATAATGAAAGTAGTTTAAATGCTGGCGCTGATATCAATATAACTTCCGGCAATGATACAACTATTTTAGCTTCGAATCTTAATTCTGGCGCTGACACTAATCTAACTTCCGGCAACCAAGTAAATATTTTATCGGACCAAGATGTTCATGAATATCATGAAACCACTAAAAGCACCGGTCTATCTAGTAAATTAGGCCTGGCTTTAACTTTTACTAATTTAAACCCTGACACGGAAAAATCTCATGATTTAATTAATGTTACTAATGTAGGTTCTAACATTAAGTCTGATAATAATATTACAAGCAATAGTGATGACAACACTAACATAGCTGCCTCAAACTTAAATGCAGGTGGCAATATTAATATCAACTCTGGCGCGGATGTTAATTTAATTTCAGGCACTGATACTTATTTTAAACAAGACAAAAAAAGTTCAGAAAGTCAAATTTGGGTAGCAAAACATGATGTTGGCACCTCACAAACCACTGCAATTTTAGATAAAATCTCCGCCAATAATGTAACTATCAACGCCGCACAAAATATCAATGCCGATTATAAAGAATCTGGCAATCTTGCTGAATCTTTAGATAGATTAGCTAATCAGCCCGAGTTTAAATATTTAAAAGACTTACAAACCAACGATAATATAAAATATAACGCAGTTAAAGATGCAGTAACTAATTGGGATTATAAAGAAGCCCATCTCACCCCACAAGCTGCAGCAATAATTGTAATTGCAGTAACTATTATTACATCTGGCGGGGGCACCGCAGCGACAGCTGCCGGCTCTGCAGGTGCCGCCGGAGGATCAGGCGCTGCCGCAGGGTCTGCGGCGGCTATTTCCGCATCATCGGCAGCAGCAGCCGCACAGGCTGGAGCCTTATCCGCGCTTGAGGCCAGCGCCGCAATTAGTCTAATTAATAATAAAGGCGATATCGGCAAAGTTTTAGAAGATTTATCTTCAAGTGAGAGTATTAGGAATATTGCAACCGCAGCGGCAACAGCAGGCTTAACTAAAGGTGCACTTGGCGCTGCAGATTTAAATACCGCAACAGCATCAGGCAAGATTAGTGAGCTGGCGGTAAAATCAGTTGCGGGAGCTACCGCGAACACTGCAATTAATGGTGGAGATTTAGCTAAAAATATTGCTGACAATTTTAAGTTTGCAATGATTGATGAATTATCCGCCGAAACTGCAACTGCAATTGGTAAAGCAGCGCATAGTGGTCAGATAAATACCGCAACCCAATTAGCAGTTCATGGGGTTGCAGGTTGTGCTGCTGGCGCTATTGGTTCGGGTAATTGTGGTAGTGGAGCTGCTGCACAAGTTGCAGGTGAACTTGCCGCGCAAACTTATATAAATTCATTAGGTGTTATCAACTCCAGAGATTTAACGAATGAGCAACGAGACACCGGAGTAAATATCGCAACTATGTCAGGCGCAGTTGCAACCATGGCAGCTGGTGGCAGCGCACAAGATATTTATCAGGGCTCAAACCAAGCGGCGAATGCGGCTGAGCATAATACTGCAGCAGTTGCTGCTGCTCCTGTAATATTAGAAGGAATTGCAGGAGTAATAACTGCAGCGGGATCAGCAATAGCTACTGGTATTGCTAGTGGTGGAGTATTAGCAATAATAGTTACTCCAACACAAACCGCAAAAGATGATGATGTGGTCCCAAAGAATGTTGTTACTGCAGCTCCAATTTCTGCTGCCGCATCGGGAGCGCCCTTGCCGCCTGATGATGAGGAGCCTGAGAATAATGATCCTAAGACTAGCAATCAAAAAAGTGATACTTCTAATAATGTTAATTCGCAAAATGAATTGAAGCCTGGCTCTCTTGATAAATCTCAAGCTAGAAATTGGTATATACAACAAGAAGAAGCTATTCCTTCAAAATTAGACCCTAATGCTTCTTTAGAAAACCAGGCCAAACAAGCTTTTGATCTTAGAAATGAAGCTAGAACGCAAACACGAATTCTTATGAAGGATCAAGATATTGCTACTAAATTAAACGAAACAGATCCAAATTATACTTGGCAACAAATTATAGATAAGTATAAAAAACAAGGCTATACTGGTGATAATTTATGGAATAAGATAATTGAATCTTCCCAAAAATCACGAGCATCTATTGATGCCGAACATGGTATAATAAAATAGGTATTGTGTATGGAAATTTATAAAGAAAAAGAATCAGGAAAACTTAGTGCTTATTTAGGTACAGTAAATAGTCCTGATATTTCTGACTCTATAGCTAGAATTTTACAAAAAAAATATAATGCAAAAATTATTAATCAAAAAATAACTGCTAGCAAAATTTGTAAGCACTGGTTGTTTGAGATTAATGGATTTGAAGTGGGTTTAATGCAAGATGATATTATGCCATTAGGAATATATGCTAAAACTATAGAAGCTAATGATTTAGTAAATAGAATTGCAGATGACTTAGAGCCTTTAATTAAAGATATAAAAGATGAAGATTTTTAGAGGCCAATAAAAATCCTACTGTAGCTGCTAAATATCCAGATGGAGTAACTTTTAATGACAAAGGATTTCCTGATCTAACTCCTTATGCAATTAAGGAGGTTCAAATAGACATGACTGGAAATAGAAGAATAGATGAGCAACTTGCAAATCAGGCGGCTGGAATAAGTTTAAAGCCATCTGGTTATACATGGCACCATGTTGAAAATGGAACCTCGATGTAATTAGTACCTACAGATCTACACAATACTGTAAGACATACAGGTGGGTGTTCAACTTTAAAAGGAGACTGTTAATGAAAAGTATAGAATTAGATAACATAGGTCAGCATATTTCTAAAGAAGAAATATTAGAATATCAGAATAATAATAACATTATTTTGCCTAAAGATTATGAATCTTTTATACTTAAAAATAATGGTGGTAGGCTTATAAAAGTAAATACTTTTCCTATGGCAGAATCAATTATAGAAAAATATGCATTTGAAGGAATTGATTGTTTTTTATCCTTTAATGAGAAAACATATTATAAAAGTATTGATTCTTATTTAAAGACATACATAAGTAGATTACCTAACGATTTATTTCCTATAGGATATGGACCTTGCGGAGATTTAATATGTTTATGCATTCATGGTAAAAATTATGGTAAGGTTTATTTCTGGGATCACGAAAGAGAGGCCGAAGAAGGACGCGAGCCAACCTATGATAACGTATATTTAGTCGCCAATAGTTTCACTGATTTCATAAATAGTCTATATGAGTTTAAAATGCCTGAATAATTTCTTATATAGATAGCTAATTGTATTATAAAAATTAATGTTTCTAAAAAATATCAGAATTTTACTAACCTACTTACTTACTCTAATTATTATTTTAGAGCCAACAATTAATTATGCTTCTGTCCCATCATATGTAAAAATTAGCGCTGACATTCTCGGCAGTAACAACACTAATCTAACTTCCGGCAACCAAGTAAATATTTTATCGGACCAAGATGTTCA